>NZ_RQVL01000021.1 GCF_003992005.1 Veillonella sp. VA139
GCTCACTTACTTTCATCCATTTAATTGCTTAGAGCATTTATTTCTTAAAGAGTTTACACAAAATTCTTGACAGTACCGTAGCCTTGTAATACACCTATAAACCGTGCTATAATTGATGTAACATAAGAAGAGCCACCAACGTGTGAAGGCGTTAGGCTCATCTCAAAAACATTCAAAACGAAATTTGCCTAACGTGGTAAGGTGTTCTAGACCTTATTCGTTAGGCTTTTTCATTGACTATTTCAATACGTCAATAATTTGAATTGCTAAGCTAGTAAGCGCAATGATTAAAGAAATCTTTTCGTACTTAGTCATAGCAACCACCTCCTCCCATAATAGGAAGAGATGAGCCCAACTCACGTTGGTGACACTTCTGTATTTTTATTGTATCACAGTTCGTGTATATCAATAAACCATTTTTGAAAGTAATTCACAAATCTTCACCAGAGGAACGCAGTCACGCGTAGTAGCCTTGTGGCGGTCCTTTACTATCTAAATACGCAAACATAAGAAGAGCACGGTATGTCCCCGAAGAAACATTATGAAATACCGTTTCTGAGGGGATATACCGTGCTCTTCCCTTTACCCTATTCAGTTAAGACCCGCCACAGGCTACATAACATTACAAGTGACGACCTACATAGCGTTACAAGTGACGACCCATAGTCCGCATAGCCTCTCAAGTAACATCACGACTGAGGTCGTAACGATGCACCCCATCCCCTGCCAATTGGCTCGTCGTCTCATGGCAAGTAAACAGGAACACTTGTATACGTTCACTTAACTGTTCTATGACCTGCAATGTCAGTTTTTGCCGTTCTAGGTCAAAGCGTACCAATACATCATCCAACAGTAACGGCATGGATTCTATTTTTTCAGCGAAGGACTCTGCTAGGCTTAGTCGCAATGCCAAGTACACTTGATCCCCCAAGCCACTGCTCCATTTTCCTAGGGGAATCTCTCGACCCGTCGTGTCTTTCACGTAGGCCCCCTTATGTGTGTCGTCCATATGCAATGTATAGATGCCACCCGTCATGGCTTTCACATACTCAGACGCCCTCGCCAACATCGCCGGTTGCCGATCTGTTTCGTATTCTTGTTGTGCCAGTTCCATACCCTGATCGATAAACACATAGGTCATCCACTCTTCCAAGGCCTCTCTGATCTCCGCTTCTAATTGTTCTTTTTTCAACAATGCTTCGGACACTGCATGGGATGTGCTCAAGTGGCGCATAGATTCCTGCAAGGTCCCCCGCTCTTCATACAATGCCTGCAAGGATGATTCAATATTCGCCAATTCCGTTTCACTACGGGAGTACTCCAATTCCCATTTGCCTTTATCATTGCCTTGCAAACGGCGGTACCACACATCTCTATGAAACTCTTTCGGCGCCAATAATTCCAGTTGTCGTTGGCTTTGGCGATAAATCGTCTCCCATTGCTTATGCTGATCTTGTTGCAACAAGCGCTGACGATATTCTGTGGCACTCTTCATGCCACCTTTTTGAATCAACTCTTTTTGCGCCAAGAATAATTCTTTTTCTTTCTTGCTCCATGTAGCATATTCTTCACGATAGTTTTTGCGTTGGCTTTCCTTTTGCTCCCACCGCACACGATTTTGCTTGTGCAATTGTAGCTGATTATACACTACCCGCAACTCCACGATGGATGGCACTGTGTGTATCTGCAAAGAAGCCCACAAGTTTCGGCACCGATTCATGATGGCTTCTAATTGTTCATGATGCAACCGCACTTGCTTTTGGTATCCTTCAAATTCGCGCAATCGTTCATGGTAGGCTTGATATTCTTCCTTCATGCCGTAGAATGCATCGTCTCGATTCGTCTGTTTGGCCGCCTTTGGCAACCACGCTTCCCACAAGTCCATGGCCTCAGTGCCTGCCGCTTCCAAGGTTTTACCTTCCGCCACCCACTGCGCTTTCATTACTTCGTAGGCTTTGAAATGGCTCACATCATCTCCGTATCCTTTGATTTGTTCCGCCACTGCTTGTATCTCTGAAAGTAAACTTTCATAGTCAGATTCTGTGGTAGGCATAGAGCGACCTGCCTTCGTTTCTAATGCAGACATATCCTTAGGCGCCGTAGCCACCACCTGCGCAGTCCCGTTACTCCTACGTTTCCCTTGATACACTAGGCCTGCACCTAGCAACAAAGCGAGCATGCCACCGATAGCCTGTATACCGATTCCTTCTGCATAGGTCATATGCCACGCTAACAAAGCCACGCCTAGAACACCCACTATAGTCGCACCTACATAATAGGACTGTCCCGATGTCACCGTTACTACAGGATCTGTAGGTTCTTGTGCTACGTAGGCCTCTTTCAATGCTGTTAAATTCCTATGCTTAGTTTCTAAAGCTGTTACCGTTTCCGTCACCTCACGAGCTCGATCATCTTGTGGGAAGGGCTCTCGTCGTTGCCACGCCTCATAGGCCTCACGAGCACTGCGCAACTGGCTCGCCACATGCTCCCCATCGTACCAATTCACATCACTGGGGAAGTCCTCCACATCGCGCCAATACACATGAGATTTCCGAATGAATGCTAGCTGAGCTTTCACTTTTTCTAAGTACAAATCCCCTTCACGACATTCTTTTTCCAATTGGGTCCATTTCGATACTTCTTGGTACAAACTTTCAATCTCTTGTTCATACATACCCAGTCTATCTTCTGGATCGAAATTATCTGGTACCAAGCCCTCTTCCTTGCCACGCCACACGCGCATATATTCCTGGCAACGGCGGATTTCTTCATCTAATTCTAAAAAGGCCTCTCGCTCCAAGGACTCTTCCACGTGGAATTGGAGCATTTTCTGCTTCGCTTCTTCTCCCCGTTTATACGTATCCCACGCACGAAGAACTTTCTCTACATCTTGCAAATATTCCTTCCGCTCTTGCCGTTGTTCTTGCAAGGTAGCTTCTTTCTTTTCTAGCTCTTCCAACGAAGCTTGCCAAGTATAGTACTCTTTTTCTCCTTGTTGTAACTTCCGGATATCTCGTTCCACCTCTTGCAATCGGTCCAATAAAGTATTGATGGTCCGCTTTCCCGTAGGCGATGCCACTAGTAATTGGCTAGCTAATTCGTCCACGTCTTTCACGAGAGTCCCCAAGGATTCCCCACCTTCGGCACCAAAGAACCGTGTACGCACGTCCACCTCTTGGATAATGTCCACCCCTTGTAGGTCATCCAAGGTAATGGCAAAAATGCGGTCATAGGTCTTTTTGTCTAGTCCTTGCCACCACAATTCCGCAGGCTCCACCGTATACCGCTGTCCACCCACTTCGTAAAAATCTAAAATTTTTCCCTTACGACCAATGTGGTATATTTTGCCTTCTCGTTCCACTACAATATGACCCTCTACAGGCTCTTCTTTCCGTTTCGTCCCCAACAAAATACCACGAAAGGCTTGGAGCAGTGTTGTTTTTCCACTTCCATTCGGCCCGTACAGCACATGTAGTCCCCGTTCATGAGGCTGAAAGGTCCACTGTTCATAGGGGCCATAGTATTCTATATATATTTCTTTAATCTTCATACTCATTCCCCTGTAATAAACGGATGCCTTCCCGTCGCGCCTTTTCATAGGCAGACTGTACCATGTCGTCTGTCACTAGCTGGCTATACATACCCAAGCGTTTCCACTCTGGTCGTTCTTTCACAATGTTCAGTAATGAATCCCCGCCAGTATCCATGCCATCCAAGGCTTTCACATAATCGCTGACCATACCCGGCGCAGCGCCTTTTGTACCACTACTGAAAGTATCGCATTCAATGCCGATGATATACACGCCGTGCTTGCCACTTTCCTCGGCTTGTGCTTCCTCCATCCAAGACGCACGCACTGCACTGTCATTGGCTACTTCTGATAAAGCTCCTTCGCCTTTCAGTCTAAGTGTCAATAGGATGGACATGCCCGGCTTACGGAGCATTTCTTTTTTGTGTCGCAACATTTCTAGCATTTCTACTACGGATTGTACTTGCCCCAAGTCGATCGTGTCTTCTGCAAATCGGATGGCATTGGTTTCGTGAAAGTGTACCTCTACCGTGCCACGACTAGATACATCCACCACATAGCACCCTTTCGGGCCACTTTCACCACGCTGCAACCCTTGGGTATTGCCCGCATAGACGATGTGAGGCTGTTCGCTCAAAATCTGGCGCTTGTGAATATGACCGAATGCCCAATATTGAATAGGAATACGCCGTAACGCATCCATAGAGCAAGGCCCCGTCTTGTCATGTCCCTCATGACTGCCTACCGTTCCATGCACAAGGGCGATAGAAAACGGATCACTGCGCAATGGATGGATGTCCGATGCGAGGTCCTCATACTGGGTATCACTGGAGATACTGCGACCGTAAATACCTGCCACCTCTTGGTCTCGCACCAGGAGAGAAAACCGATCCACCCGGTCTGCTGCACAGATATGGACATTGTCTGGCAATGGCATATGTCGTTTCCAACTTTCCGCAGGATCGTGGTTACCTTGTACCACGTAAACAGGAATGTGTTCTTTGGCGAGACTTTCACAGGCCCGCACAAAGTGCATCTCCGCCTCAAGAGGATGATCCGCCCCATCATAGACGTCCCCCGTGATGAGCACCGCAGCCACACGCTGACGGATGGCCAAGTTCACGATATTCTGAAAAGACCCATAGGTGGCGCGCATCATAGCCTCGTCTAAGGATCTGCCAAAAGATTTTAAATAGCGAAAGGGCGCCCCTAAATGGAGATCCCCACATTGTATAAATCGAAATGGTATGCCCATATTATAACCCTTTCCAAGCCTCAGCCAATACCTGTACCGCCCGTTCTAAGTCACGGGTCGGTATACCGCTAAACGATAATAACACCTCTACAACACCGGTCTCATCTCTATCTATGACCTTGATATCGCAACCCACCTCTAAGGCTCGTGTACGAAACACGTCCTTCTGACTGCAAGCCTTGCGAATCCCCGCATAGACACCGCCCTCTGGAGCAATGACCTCATAGGTATCATCCAAATAGTGGCGCAATACACTCGTAAAATACTTACTTTTTTCTAAATAATGTTTGCGGAGACGGCGAATTTGCTTATGCCACTCCCCTTCGTCCATGTACATGGCCCATGCCAACTGCTCTAACACCCCGGCACTTTGCCCATAGGCCTTGCGATGCTTGTTAAAGTCATCATAGAGAACTACGGGCAACACTAAATAACTCAACCGAATCGACGGTGGCAATACCTTCGATGGCGTACCCATGTAGATAACACAATCTTGACGGTCCATGCCTTGCAAGGAGAGAACTGGCTTTCCATAATAGCGAAGTTCACTGTCATAATCGTCTTCTATAATGAAAGCCCTTTGACTCTGCGCCCATCGCAATAACTCTGTCCGCTCTTGGATGGTCATAATACGACCCATACTATCGCCGTGAGACGGCATACAGTATAGGACTTCCACATTAGCGGCTTGCAATGTGGCAATCAATTGTGGTCCTCCTGTATCAACCTCTAATACAAAAAATCCGTAGTCTTTCCATAAAGCCTTAGCAAAACTGGGGCTTTGACGGTCTATAGCTACTTTTGATTTACCTTGACATTGTAACAGGGACGCAATCATATGCAATGAATTGAGAGTACCACTAGTCACCAGGATCCGCTCCGCTGTAGCTCGAACACCTCGCGCCTGTTGTAAGTATTGATTCAACGCTGATCGCAGTTCTGGTTCTCCCTCTAGCTGACCATAGGTCATGAGCCTCTTTGTATCTCGTAAGGCATAGCCAATAAAGCGTTTCCACCGTTTGAAGTCAAATCCCTCCGGATCCATCGCACCAGTAGCGAAATTGTAGAGGATAGGATGAGGCGGTCTGTTCGTCCCCTTAGGTAAGGCATTATTCAACGTAGATGTAATGCATCCATCACAATACGATATTAGTTTTTCTACCTTCTGTTCCCCAGTATCTATTAGACTTTGACGTACACCCTTAGGCTTCACCGATAAAAGAAAATCTTCCTTAGACTCTCCTAGATTACCCACGTTTCCATATGTTCGATCAGACGTACTACCAATATAAGTCATGCCGTCATAATATCCAACTAAAGGTTGAGGAATCTCTAGCACCTCATAAGGCGCCCTATTATGGGCTTGAATATATCCTTCCGTAGCCAACTGCAAATAGGCTTGCTCCACCGTAATCTTGCTCACACCTAACTGCGCCGCCATAGCACGTATAGAAGGAAGTCGCTGCCCTGGACGGAACGAACCCTGTTCAATATGCACTTTTACAGCCTCATATACCTGCTCGTACATGGGAACCCCTGCATTCGCATCTAGGACAATCATCTAGCCCCCCCCAAAACAACAAGTCTTACTCCCTTACATGTATATATCTATCTTTAACTCTCGATTCTTGGTTAGATTTTTTCATCACGCCATGATTCCAACAACTTGAACCATTGTTTCTAAAAATAGACTCTTACTATATATTATAAAAGTAAACACGAAAAATGACTACACCAAAAGTATGAATTTCTTTCGAGGGACATTTCGAGGGACATTTCGAGGGACATTTCGAGGGACATTTCGAGGGACACTTCGAGCGACATTGAGAGAGAGCCTCTATAAATAATACAAAGTAAAACTCCCTAGGTCGCACCCTAGGGAGTTTTTGTGTGTTTGTTCATTAAATCTTTAGCTGCATTTATTGTATCACCTATCATTTATAATTACAATGGTATCTACTCCTCAAGTTCCCAATGACCATTCTTACCCCTACCTATGTATTTCAAATTATCAATTTCTTTCAATAATCTTTGTATCGTTTTTACACTTATACCAATATGTTCCGCAATAGCTTGTCTTGTGATTTTATTGTTTAATCTTACCTCAGCTTTTATAAATTCAATAATTTTCTCTTTAGCCTGAGTTGCATCTTGAGGTACATTTCGAGACTCATCATCTACACCCACCTTTTTCGTCGCTACCTTCTTCAAAGGAACAATCGTCCTAAATATATCTCCTTCCTCAAACAGTGGATTCTGCCCTGAATACAGCTGTGTGTACTTGTATGTATTACGCATCCCTGATCCAAGTTCATCTGCAATACCTATTTCTCTAAATACTTTAGAGATAGCAGGATTTTTAGGGAACGGCTCAAACTTCTGTAAATCTAATGCTCCCATGCCATGAGCTAAGTTGCTATTTTCAACTGTAATTTTCTCATCATCAATAATCATCTTGGCAGGATACCCACTTGAATAGTCTCTATGAGCTAATGTATTAGACACTATCTCTCTTAGTATTCTATCCCTAGCATTAACATTAACTATACCGTCTAGAACAAATAAATCATTTAAGTGTTTTTGTCCAAATTTTATAAGCCGGTCATAACTATCGATCAAATTTGTAATGACAACGTCTCTATCATCATATCTATCCTTATTTTCAACCCTAAATATAGCATCAGTTTTATGCTGTGGGAGCACGGACATAATAGAATTATCTTTTCCAAATAGCAAAATAGCTGCTAATGTAATTCCCTCGCACTTGGTTTCTGGATCTGTCAAAATTAAATTTGCACTCCTAAGAATCTCCTCATGGTCCATTTTTTCCCATACATGATTCTTATTTCTTGCTATAGCCATTTTCTTAGCTTTATCAATAATCGATGCATCAAGAAAATCTATATCGAGATTTGGGTATACCTTATTAACAAAATAACTTCCTTGTTTTCTTCCATACATCTTATATACAAGTTCAGCACGATCTGTAATATTTACATCTCCCTCATAGGATCTATCCCAAATTCTCCCATTATGTCTACACACCTGATACCCTTCCGG
Organism: Veillonella sp. VA139; assembly: GCF_003992005.1. Classification (GTDB taxonomy): domain Bacteria; phylum Bacillota; class Negativicutes; order Veillonellales; family Veillonellaceae; genus F0422. Next base: position 7,845 of record NZ_RQVL01000021.1, read on the forward strand.
CACCCTAATATAAATTACTATCTTTCCATCTATATCAAAAACTTCAGGTGTTAAATAGAGTGGCGGATACATCTTTTGTGGATTATTAATAGATGTCGTAAAGTCTTTAATCACTTTATCAACCTTATTTTTAATAACACCGATAATCTCCCTTTGATCATTAACACCTAATAAAATATGTCCACCGTTCCTATTATTAAAAGAACACACTGTATCAAAGACATCTTTTGTTAAAGCATGTTTAGATTCTTTAAACTCCACATCTATCTTTTCTCCATTTTGAATTAACTCTTTTATCTCATCTATCATCATTTTATTTCACCACCTTATATATTCTAACAATTTCCTTAATAAAATTTCTTTTCTATACATTCGTATACTCTGCGTTTCTTATAAAAAGTTATATCATTTTTTATAGATTTTTTCCACAAACATTTTACACTAACTTATACTAATCCCTATAATAGCCTCAGTAACGATATCATCTCCCCTGAGGAACGCCATTACGTGTAGCAGCCTTGTGGCGCCCCTTACTACCTAAATTCCACAAACGCAAGAAGAGCACGGCGTGCCCTCGAATAAACATTATGAAATACCGTTTGAGAAGGAGTATACCGTGCTCTTCCCTAACCCTGAGGAATGCAGTTAGGCGTAGTAGCCTTTGTGGCGGGTCTTACTGACAAAACTGCGCAAACACAAGAAGAGCGCGGCGTGCCCTCGAACAAACATTATGAAATACCGTTTGAGAGAGGGTATGCCGTGCTCTTCCCTTTGCCCGAATCAGTTAATGATCGCCACAGGCTACATAGCATAACAAGTGACGACCCACAGGCTGCCTAGCATAACAAGTGACGACCTGAAATGTTAACACTAGCACCATTGACGTAAGTTAACAATAAGTATATAATGTAGTCATTATGATGTAGTCATTAAAATCAAACAACTATTACGAGGTGTAATTATGGAAACTGTATCAAAATCTATTTCCTATGAAACAATCATAGCCTATGCGCAAAAAGTATTAGATGGTGGCGAGATCACTCGTGAAGAAGCAGAACAACTGATTCACACATCTGACGAAGACACTATGATTCTGCTAGCTATGGCTGACAAAATCCGTCAAAAATTTAATGACGATACAGTAGACCTATGTGCCATCGTGAACGCCCGTTCCGGTAAATGCCCAGAAAACTGTAAATTCTGTGCCCAATCCGCCCATCATGACACTGGTGTGACTGTGTATCCTTTCATGGAAGAGGATGAAATTGTGAACGCCGCTAAAAAGGCGAAAGAAGCTGGTGCGATTCGCTTCTCTATCGTAACAAGTGGTCGTAACACAAACAACCCAAAAGAGTTCGAGCAAATCTTGAGCGCTCTCACTCGTATTCGTAAAGAAGTTGGCTTAGAAATTTGTTGCTCCCTTGGTCTTTTGACCTACGAGCAAGCGGTACAATTAAAAGAAATTGGTGTAACCCGATATCACTCCAACATCGAAACGGCACCAAGCCATTTCCCTGACATTTGTACAACACACTCTTATGAAGATAAAATGTCTACTATCTCCAATGCCCAAAAAGCTGGCATTCGTGTTTGTTCCGGCGGTATCTTAGGCTTGAATGAAACGAAAGAGCAACGTGTTGAAATGGCATTCGAGTTAAAACGATTAGGAGTAGACTCCATTCCTTTGAACATTCTTAACCCTATCAAGAACACACCATTCGAAAACAACGAACCAATTCCTCCATTGGAAATCCTTCGTACCTTTGCTGTGTTCCGCTTCGTCTTGCCAAATGCATTGATCCGTACCGCTGGTGGTCGTGAAGTAAACCTTCGTGACTTACAAGCTTACGCATTAAAAGGCGGGTTAAACGGTATCATGGTAGGTGGCTACTTGACCACAGCTGGCCGCTCTCCAATGGATGATCTACAAATGATTAAAGACTTAGAACTAAACCTCAATACAGTACAAGAAGCCTAATTGAATCTAGTACTTGCACAAAGCAAAATACAACTACTAGACTCTACTAGACTGTTCAATTTCAATGCCTATATGTCTCTTCTAACAGAGCTGCAACCATATAGAACTTTCAAATGAGAACAGGGGACCCGATTCCATCGAATCTGGGTCCCCTGTTTTTTACGTGTATAAGTATTGTTAGGATAAGACTATCCTATAATAGTATTTGTTATAAATCTCTATTCAACATCCCTTACCCATTTTCATACATGCGGTATAAGAGTGCAGTGCACTATCAAAACAATCTATTCGTATTCTAGCATTAAATTCGTTAAAACCTAGATACAGACCTAAATGATTCCCAATCCCTGCAATACTGGCTCATACACATAATACAGGAACAACCAAGTCCCCAATCCTGCGACGCCACCTACGAGGGCACCGTTAATGCGGATCCAAGCGAGGTCTTCTTCCACCTTACTTTCAATAAAATGGATGAACCGTTCGGTACTTAAGCTTTGTAGCACTTCACGAATGATGATACCGATAAACCCATGGCTCTTGGAAGCAATGTGCAGCATAATATGAGTTAAGGCTTCTTCTAACCGTTCCACCATGCCCGGCTCTTCACAGTAATGATTCCACAACTCTTGAAAGCTCGATTCCAAGGCAATGGCCATTGGCGATGTCCCATCCGCAGATACCATACCTTCACGAATCCGTGGACATACGTACGCTTCTAACATGAGCTCCCAATCTTGCACATCAATCCATTGTTGGATAGCATCGTCTAATGTTTTCGTGATGCTTCGGTTCGACGCCATCTGTTGCAATGGTCCCACCCATTGGTGCAACCACACCAGGCGCTCCGTACTATTCGGCTGTTTCCATCGTTCTAACATCTGATGCACTTCTTCGATGATGGCCCCCGCCATTTCTTGAACGTTCACAATGTTCAATCCTTCTGAAAGTCCAATGAGCATGGCAGATACTACATCTTTCTTGCGCTTTTCAATTTCTTCCTCAATAACCGCTTCTAGCCATTGTTGTGCTTTCGGGGTATACAAGGCTCTCTGCAAGTAGTCGATTCCTCGAATGACCACACTTTCATAACGATTGTGTTCACACACATGGAGCAACGTCTGTTGCATAGGACCGATAAAAGATTGATTATGCAAAAATTTTCGCAACCGTTGTGCACCCCATTGGGCCCACTCCCGATCACTACGACGTTCCCACAACTCCGACAACACGGTGGCAATCCCTTGGCGCACCGTATTCCGTCCTACATCACTACGGATATATTGATCTATAAACGGTACAAACTGTACCCGTTCAATGGCGCTTTTACATTGATCATAGGTAAGCAGCTTCGTATTCACCATGCGGATAATCCCCTCAATAAGACGATTTTTATTTCGTGGAATCAGTTCCGTATGAAAGGATACCCCCAAAGGTTTGCGAAATAACGCAGTCACTGCAAACCAGTCTGCTACACTACCGATGAGGGCGGATTGGACAAACCAATACAACCCATCATACCAAGGAGCCGTGATGTACCACTGCCCCCACCACACAAAAGCGAACAGCACCGCCATGGTAATCAGCAAGCGGTTCGCATAGGTTGCATAGGGATTCCTAGTAGTTTCTATGACACGAGGGCTCATAAGATCCCTCCTTTCAACAAGGTCAATCCGTAGAAGAGACCGCCTAAGATAGCACCTACCAAGGACCCGTTGATGCGAATCATCTGCAGATCATAGCCTAATTTAGATTGTAAAATACGAGTGATTTCCTCTGGCGTGAATCGATTCATCTCGCGCACGACGATGTGTTCAATCCAAGGGCGTATGTAATTTAAGACGTGTAACAATTGAAAGAGAATAAATCGCTCTGCCTTGCGGCCTTTCACAGCATTCGTTTCCAACCGCTCAAAGAAATGGTACAATTCTGTTTCTCCTTGCTCCACATACCGTGCCAAGTCCAACGTATCTTCCAACACATAGCCGTCTTCGATGAACTCTCGGAACCAAGCATTCTTTTTATCTTCTAATTTCCGTTGCCACTGTCCATTCTGTGCTAGTTCATCCACTGCCCATCGAGCCTTCGTGTATACTGCAGACCCCAAGGGCGACTGCAAGGATTCTTGGCTCATCAAATAGGCGCAGCCTTTCACCTGTATCATGTGCGTAATGTATTCCGGTGAAAGTGACTCCCCACCTAATGCTAACGCCAATTCTCGTAAGAAAGAATGGTCTGCATAGCGATTCATCACAGAGGATACTAGCCCTAATAAGTAGGGACGAATCCCCTCCGCCGCCAGCAATCGTTGGAGCATGCGATTGATGTGCATCCATAGGACCTCTGCTCGTTCTGGTTCTAACAGCTGACGGCACAAACTAACCACAAAAGGCGTCACGCGCCAAGACTCCACACCATTCTTGATGTGCCCTAGCAATTGCTCTTGCAGTAAATTTTCTTTCACATGAGGCAATACATGGTCTTTCAGTTCCTCGAAACACACATGAACATACCCACGCCCAGTGGCACTATTCATAAACGACACTATCCGCTGTGGTACACGTTCCTGTTTCAGCACCTCGTACATGTGAGACACCCGAAGGAGTTCGTCTACCATCATGTGCCGTGCCATTTCCACAAACCGTTCCTTATTCCTAGGGATAAGTGCCGTTTTGAAAGGAATCCCCAAGGGTTTCGTAAACAGTGCCGTCACCGCATACCAGTCCGCTAAACCACCAATCATGGCAGCCCCTGAAATATGCGTGATGAGCCCCCAGAAGGGCTCTCTATGAAAGGGATAGGTCACTAAGAATATGACTGCCATCAAGACTAATAGAGCAGTCGCTCCATGTCGTTGTAACCATGGTGTCATTTACTTCACTTCCTCTACCGCATCACCTGGCTGTTCTGGAATCCAGTAGCGTTGATTTGGGTATGTATGTTGGAATGTGTCCGATGGCACCCAAATAGGTCCATTGGCATGCATAGGAATAAATAGTTTCGTGTTCATCATACCTAACACTTCTAAAGCCCCCCATTCACGGGCTACTTCTAAGCGAGCATCCACGGGAAACATCATGATATCTACAGACAAACCTAATAGAGGGGCAAACTCTTTCTCTTTTAACGCTTTTGCCTCTGCAATATTCTCAGGCGTATCTCCAGACCAATGCCACCAGTTTAAATCTCCTGCGTGAAAGATTCGATGCGTACCTGTATCTACTAAGAACGAACCGCCTTCATCAGTGGAACCAAACATGGTGACCGTCAGATTGTCGGCTTCTACTGTGTCGCCTACTGCCATGGAGTGCAAAGAAAATACTTGTTGTACTACCTCTTCTGTCAGATGTTCATCTGCTATACGTTGGTCTTCATTAAAGCATCCCTGTTTAATTCTATTTACTACTACATTAGATACCGCATCAGTTTTCTTAGAATCTATTATCGCCTGCACTTCCTTGAAAATATCTCGCAAAGCTGGTACATCTTCATGGTACCAAACGCTGTGTATATATGGTAAATATTTGAAAATTGATTTCACATAATGATCATGATGGATATGGGATACAAAGACATGTAACTCGTAGCCTTGTGCTACTAATGTATCTATCACACCGGCTGGATCTTTCCAGTAATCAAATACATAAGCCCGTTTGCCATCTTCAATGACAAAACCGCTATGCTCTAAATAGGTAACTTTCATATTAACTCCTAATTGATAATTTTATTGATTACTTTTATTATAACATAAAAACCCTCCCAAGGTATGTACCTCAGGAGGGTTTTCTTATGAAAGTCTATGACCTTTTGTTGTGGGTTATAGAATTGCTTCTATGCTTTGATACCCATGTGAGCCATAAGCATTTTAATTTGTGCTTTCATTTCTTCATTATCTTGTTTCATTTGTGCATTGTCTTCCATGATTTTTTCATAGGAGGCTTTCATACGTTCGTTATCCGCCCGTACTTGAGAGTTATCCGCTTTTATCTGTGCATTTTCTGATTTTACTTGTTCATTTTCTGCTTTCAATGCGGAAATTTCATCTTGCATTACATAGATAGAAGAAATTGGACCACCTTTGTAGCGTTCAGGAATCATGCTGTCATCACCACCGAAACGGTAAGTTACGCCTGCATTCATCATGTTATCTCCAGCACCAACGCTGAGACCCATGTTGACCATCACATCTTCGTTGAAGTAATGTGCCACACCTAACGCCAAGGCTTGAGCTCCTTTTTGAGCACCAAATCCTGCCATGATTTGTGATTTTTTAAGTGGATCATACATCAATGGTTTCATCGCCGCCATCGCTGCTGCTTTCGCACCAGTTTGGTTAATACGACGATCCAATACCGTAGTGATACTGTTAACTTGTCCCACATTCACTGCATCTGTTGCTTCTACGCCTGGTGCCACATTGGTGATTCTGTTTCCACCATTGTTTAAACCATTAGAAGTTAATGTAACCGATGGTTTATTATGGTGCGGACCAGAAACGATTTCAATGCCATTAGCTCCAATGCCAGTCTCTACATTCGTCAATGGATTACCTTTGGCATCAGTCATCAAATGACCTTTCTTATCCACTTCATGAAGTGTGTAATATGTCGCATCACCATTATGCGTTACTGTGCGCACTGCAATTTTATTGCCCTCAGCATCTGTTTGATATTTCGTGGAACCGTCAGCATTCTTCGCAACAATAGAATGTACTGAATTTTTATTCACAGTGCCATCTGGGTTACGATCATACTCTAGTTTTAAGGAACCATCTGCATTCCGTTCATACTCAGCTAGGTATGTATTATACGTTGTAGAACCATCACCCATCTTCACATCTTTGGCTAACTTCACAGTCATCGTTGCTGGTGTCACAACTTTACCATCTTTCGTTTCTGCAGCTTTTAGCTCAACACCGATATTGTTATCTGTTAGAGCATTCATCTTGGCTCCACCTTTGATAGATAAGGTATCTCCAAGACCTACCATAGCTTCTACTGGTTTTTTGTTAGCATCTAGAGTATCCGCACTGAACACACGGCCTTTATTGACTTTATCGTCAACAACTTTCAACTGATCTTCTGTAGCAGCACGACCGCTGACAATACCATTTGTTTTAGGATCCCAAGTTTTGTTATCCAAACCAGTGATGAAGTTACCAGTTTCTTTCGTAGCCGTTGCCACACTGGTCACTACATCAGCATGATGACCAATAGCAATGCCGTCTGTTGTAACTGAACCATCTGCAGCTTTTTTACCATTCACGCGGATTAGTGTTGCACCTACTTGTGTACCATTTGTTGCATTTGTGAAAGTACTATTCATAGCATTGATAGAACCTGTGTTGTTACCATCTGTAACAGTAATACCCTCTGTTTTCACAGTTAAGTGCTTACCATTGGATTCGTATTTCGTTTCACCAGCTTTGGTAGTTGTCTTAGTAGTACCATCTGCAACCGTTACACTTTCAGCAGTAGTAACAACTTTTTTACCATTTGCTACACCATCAGTAACAGTCGTACCCGTTGCATCCACAGTGGTTTTCTTAGCAGCATTCATTGCATCTGTAATGGTTACGGCGGATCCACTCACCTCTGTCTTACCAGTCTTGATTGTGCCATCAGTTCCGTTAATAGTCACTTTATTAGCACTATCTGTAGTCGCTCCTGTACCACCAACAACAAGAGTTGCTTTTGTACCATCTACGGTAACAGCTTTATCATCTTTACCTGCTGTGATGCTTGCTTTTGTACCATCTACGGTTACAGCTTTATCATCTTTACCTGCTGTGATACTTGCTTTTGTACCGTCTACAGTTACAGCTTTATCATCCTTACCTGCTGTGATGCTTGCTTTTGTACCATCTACGGTTACAGCTTTATCATCTTTACCTGCTGTGATGCTTGCTTTTGTACCATCTACGGTTACAGCTTTATCATCTTTACCAGCTGTGATACTTGCTTTTGTTCCATCTACTATAACAGCATTACCATCTTTACCAGCTGTGATGCTTGCTTTTGTACCATCTACGGTAACAGCTTTATCATCTTTACCAGCTGTGATGCTTGCTTTTGTACCATCTACGGTAACAGCATTATCATCTTTACCAGCTGTGATGCTACCGTTTGTGCCATCTACTGTAACAGCATTTGCAGCTGTACCTAATGTTACTTTATCAGCTAATTTCACATCGTAGTGCGTATGACCATCTGTGGCATCCTTAGTAGTTGTTAACACAAGATTATGATTTGTGTTTTTACCATCTTTATCATTCACACTGAAAGTAGTTTTGCCCGCTTTCAATTGTTTTAGGTTAACAGCATCTGTATCCACAGTACCAGCTGCCACATTCGCAATTACATTGCCACCATTGTTAAGGCCTGCTGTTGTTAAGGATACGGAAGATGTTGCACCTCCTGCAGCCGATGGAGTAATCGTAATACCTGCTGTTCCTACTGCTACGGTATTAGTACCGTCTGTATACGTAGATACCCCCGCAGTATGTGTGGCGGACGTAGTGCCATCCACTAATGTTGCTCCACCTGCCGTATACGTCCCTACATTTGTACCATGTTCAAAGGTAGATCCATTAGCAGTATGTGTCGCAGTGTGATCAGCATTCGTAAACGTAGTTCCAGCTGCTGTATGCATTGCTGTACCATCTGCATCAGTGAAAGTAGAACCACTTGCAGTATAGGAAGCCGTATCTGTTCCATCGACAGCAGTAATACCACTTGCCGTAGTTTCAACGGATTTACCAGTACCATCCTCATAAGTAGAGCTTGTCGCTGTATGAGTAGCTGTGCGTGTACCATCAGTCAACATCGCTTCTCCAGCAGAATACGTCGCATTGTTGGTTCCATCAGTAACAGTCATGCCAGCTGTGCCAACAGTCGTTACATTGTTACCATCTTTATATTTCGTTTTGCCCGCAGTAGCTGTCGTTGTAACTGTACCATTCGTAATCGTTGTGCCACTTTCAGTAGTCACCACAGATTTATTTCCAGCAATCACGCTGACAGAGGAACCATTTACTGTAGTATTACCAGTTGTAATCGTACCGGTTGTACCATTTACTGTTACTTTATTAGCATTAGTACTAGCCGCATCGCCGCCTACAACTAATGTACCATTTGCACCATCAACAGTCACTTTCTTATCGTCGGCTGTACCAGCAGTAATTGTTGCATTCGAACCATTTACCACTACTTTATTCGTATTGGCAGGTTGTCCTGCTACATCAGTACCGACTGTAACAGTACCATTGTTGCTATTGATTGCCACAGCGTTGGCAGGTGCTCCACTATTAGTGAAAGTTGTGGTACCATCTGCATTCATTTCCAACTTACCAGTTGTCACAGTTGGTGCTGTACCTGGTGTAATCGCTGGTGTGGATGTACTATTGGTGACAGTGAACTTGTTCGTACCAATTTCTACCTTCGTATGTGTTGCATCATCTTTGCCATTGCGAAGTACGAGGTTATCCGTATCATTGCCAGCAACTTCTTTCATCTTAGTTAAGTTTTCTGCCAATTTCACATCAAAACCATCACCGTTTGCATTTCGTTCTACTTTGATATTATTTGTATCAGTAGTACCTCTAGCAAAGTTATCTGCACCTTGTACTTTCAAAGCAGTGCCAATGTTACGATGTACTTTACCAGCATCGGTTACATCATTGCCATAGAAATCGAGGCCTTTTTCAATCAACTCTGTTTTAGCCGCATAGATTTGACGACCTGTTACGGCATCGTTAGAAATAGCTGTAATTGCACCTTCTGCAATGTTGGACAATTTCGTCATTGCTTTTTTATCTGCATCTGTTGCTTTTGGAGATGTTGTTCCATCAGGAGATACAAGACTTGCTATCACTTTATCCGTTGCTACCGCTACTGGTGTTTCAGTAATACCATCTTCACCAATAGACTTCACAGTGCCATCGTCTTTTACTTCATTAGCTTTATAGTACTTACCGTCGTTAGCTTTCACTAGACGGTTACCATCCGCATCAGTATACACAACGGTACCAGCTTCGCCGTTACGCAATGCATTGACTTTATTCGTCAAGTCTTTGCCGTTCAAGCCATCTTTGCCAGTTACACCTTTGTCACCAGCTGCTACGCCTGTGCCGTCAGCTGTTTTACCATCGCGGCCATCCGAAGCTGTATTACCAATTTTAGCTGCATTGTCGATAGTCTTACGAGTATCTGCATCTAAACCGAAGTATACTTTGCCATTTTCACCAGTGGTGATCGTAATACCTTTCTTCGTAGTTTCTACATCTGTACCTGTGGTAGCATTTCCAATAGTGCCAGTACCAGCTACAAAATCAAGACCTTGTTTTAACTTCACAGTCTTAGCATCTGCATCAGTAGCACCATTCGCACGGTATGTAATAGACGCATCTAAGTTCTTCACGGTAACCGTAGCATCACCAAAGTCTACCTTACCTGGATCTGCAGGCGTTTTACCTGCTGCCGCTTTACCTGGTGTAATTGTAATCGTGTTAGTACCATTTTTGATGACAAGATTATCTGTACCGTTGCCAGAGATACCTTTCATATTTGTCAAAGTATCTGCCAATTTCACAGTTAATCCATTAGTACCCGCTGTGCTGTCTTTTTCTACACGGATATTGACTCCTGCATCGGCTTTTGTTGCCGTAGCGGTAGGGTCAAAGTTTGTACCGCCTTTCACAGTCAACGTTGCACCAAGATCGCGATGTACCGAAGCATTATCGTCACCAGCGAAGTTCATACCTGCCGTAGTCGCCGCCGCTACCTTTGTATCTGTATAGGCACGAGCATCCGTAATACGAGCATCTAATTTCGTTACCGCATCACCTACGGAATGTACCGTATGGTTTGTGCCACCATCATTAGTAATCGTATATGTCGGTGCAGTCCATGTACCATCATCAGCTACCGCTGCATTACCTCCAAGCACTGTTGCCAAGGCTTTTCGTTCCCCGTGGATTTGACGGCCTGTTACAGCATCATTAGAAGTTGACGTAATAGCACCTTCTGCAATGTTAGACAATTTCGTCATTGCTTTTTTATTTACATCGGTTGCATTTGGAGCTGTTGTTCCATCAGGAGATACTAGACTAGCTATCACTTTATCCGCTGTCACGCCTACTGGTGCAGTACCACCTGCTGCAGGCGCTTTCACATTACCATGTTCATCTACATCCGTAGCTTTATAGAACTTGCCATCAGTGGCTTTCACCAAACGGTTACCATCGGCATCGGTGTACACAACGGAACCAGCTTCGCCATTACGCAATGCATTCACTTTATAAGTAGTTGTTGTTTCATTCAAGCCATCTGCTTTCGTGATTCCCGTGCTTGCAATAGCGCCTGCTTCACTGCCCAACTTGCCATCACGACCGTCAGAGTTTTTCGCATCTAACTGCGCTAATTTTTTATTCACAGCTTCCGCTAAATCAATCGTAATGCCGTCTTTCGTTGCTTTCGTTACCACTTTATCGGCTGTACCATTCACTGTTAACGTGCCATCCAACAAGTTCACTGTATGGTTCGCCACAGCTGCATCATGTTCATCCACAGTACTATCCGCTGCATAGCGAAGCGTTGCGCGGTCATCCACATATTTCTTGTTCGCCGCATCATCATTCGCTGTTGGTGCCGCTACATGCGTAATGCGGTTGCCACCATTGTCAAGACCTGAAGTAGTCAAAGACACTGTGCCAGTACCAGACGCAGAAGGACTGAATGTAATACCATTCGCAACCACAGTTGCACTGTTAGTACCATCTTTGATTGTCATAGAAGATCCATTCACCACTGTATTACCAGTAGTAATTGTACCGTCAGTACCATTAACAGTCACTTGTTTATCAGCAGCTTTACCTGCGGTTACAGTACCAGATTTGCTGTCGATCGTCACCGTATTATCTACAGTGCCATTCGTTGCATGTTTGAACTCAGCAGTACCATCTTTACCAAGTGTTACCGTCGATGTAGTCGCTTTAGAACCTGCCACAGCTGGATCTGCTGGTTGTTCATTTGTGAAAGTAGTTGCTCCATCAGTAATAGCCACTGTATTCTTACCAGTTGCTCCTGTTGTTGCTGTCGGATCTCCACCATTGGACAATGTCAACCCTGTCGTAGCCGATTTAGCAGTGATTCCATTCATACCTGTTAACGTATCAGCCAGTTTCAATACTAAACCAGTCGCCGTTGGATCTTTTTCCACTCGGATGTTCACACCTGAACCTGTCGCTGGAGTTGTGGCAGTTCGATTGAAGTTTTCTGCCCCTTTAATGGTCAATTCTTCTTTTAAGTTCCGATGTACTTTGTTTCCATCATCACCTTTGAAGTCCATACCATCCGCAGTCAACGCAGCTTTTGCCGCTCCCACTGTTGTATCTGTATAGGAACGAGCATCAGTAATACGAGTATCTAATTTAGTCACCGCTTCACCTACGGAGTGTACCGTATGATTTGTCGTACCACTATCATTAGTAATCGTGTATGTTGGTTTCGTCCATGTACCATCAGTTCCAACCGCTGCATTACCACCCAGCGCATCCGCCAATTCTTTTTTAGCCGCATGGATTTGACGTCCTGTTACTACGTCATTAGAAGTAGATGTAATAGCGCCTTCTGCAATGTTAGACAATTTCGTCATTGCTTTTTTAGCTGTATCAGTTGCTTTTGGAGCTGTTGTTCCATCAGGAGATACAAGACTTGCTATCACTTTGTCCGCCGTCAAACCTACTGGTGCAGGATCGCCCGTTGCAGGAGTTTTCACCTTACCATGTTCATCGACATCAGCAGCTTTATAGAACTTGCCGTCATCAGCTTTCACCAAACGTTCCCCTGCTGCATTTGTATACACCACAGTACCCGCTTCGCCATTACGGAGAGCATTCACTTTCGATGTTAAATCTTTGCCGTTCATGCCGTCTGCGCCAGTTAAGCCATCCCTACCCATACCAGCATCAGTGCCTGTACCAGGTTTACCATCACGACCATCAACCGCTGTATCACCTAATTTAGCTGCTTTGTCGATTACCTTACGTGTCGCTTCATCTAAACCGATGTTGACAATACCACCAGCATCTGTAGTAATAGCAATGCCCTTTTTCGTTGTCAATCCATCTGTCGCATCCGTTGGACTTGTTGTGCCTGCTCCTAAACCAGTTGGCGCAATAGTGCCCGTACCAGATTTGAACGTTAATCCAGTACCAACCGCCACTTTTTTCGTTGTAGTTTCAGCATTTGCTTTATAACCGATTTCAGCAACATTACCAATTTTACCATCTACATAGGCTTTATTCACTGCATCTGTATCCGTAGTTGGATCTGCAATATTTGTGATTCTTGCGCCACCAAAGTCTACAGTACCTTTTGCATCAGTCGCTGTGCTAGGGCTTACGGTAATCTTAGTATTTGCACCATTGGTAATTGTTAACGGATTTGTACCATTACCAGACATACCAGCTTTATCAAGAGTAACAGTATCTCCTACTTTCACTCCCTCTTTGCCGATAGTTGTTTTCGTCACTACTGGTTGTGTACCAGCTGCTGCACCTGCTGGCACTGGTTGTGTATTCGTAACAGTGATGCCATCATTACCGATATCTACCTTCGTGATTGGTTTTGTAGTATCTGTTTCATTTGCAATAGATGTAATGCCCACTAAGTCTTTTGCTAAACCGATTTCCAGACGTGTCACATTATTTTCTGTTACATGTTTAGTGAAAATATTCTTCGCCGCAGTGGCTGGTGCTACCGCAGGAGTACCATAATCACCTTCACCTACGATGCTCAATGTAGATCCTAATGCTTTAGGAATATCTGTACCATCATTACCTTTGAAAGTAAGACCTTTATCGATAATCGCATCAGCCGTTTTCTTCAAGTCTGTTACATTCACAACGGAGTTAGCTACTTTACTTGTGCCATCTGTCGCTTTCGCTAATTTATCTAAGTAATTAGTATCTTCAGCCTTTGTGGCAGTATCTTTTTGAATACTTGCCAACGCAGATCCTACGTTGTTCAGTACAGTTGTGGCATTCGTAGTCGTACCATCTGGAGATACTAGACTAGCTACTACATCCTTAGGTTTCACCTCAACCGGTGCTGTACCGCCAGTTGGTACTGGTTTTAATTCACCATTGTCACCCACTGCAGTGGCTGGATACCATTTACCGTCATTTGTTTTCACCAAACGGTTGCCTTTATCATCAGTGTACACTACTGTACCAGCTTCGCCATTACGTAATGCATTCACTTTGGTAGTTAAATCTTTACCGTTTAAGCCGTCTTTGCCAGTTACACCTTTATCACCAGCGGCTCCGCCTGTACCGTCCGCTGTTTTGCCGTCACGACCGTCAGATGCAGTATCACCAATCTTCGCTGCCTTATCTAAAATTGTACGAGTTGCATCATCAAGACCGAAAATAACTTTTCCATCAGTACCGGTAGCGATTTTCAATCCAGATTTCGCATCCACATTTGTCGCAGCAGTACCATCACCTTCGATAAAGTTCAACCCTGTTTGCAATTTAACAGTTTTCGCCGTTTCACTATTCGCTTTGTAAGAAATCGACGCATCTAAGTTTTTCACAGTAACAGTAGCATCTCCAAAGTTTACTGTTCCTGGATCAGCCTTTGTCGTACCTGTAGCAGGTTTACCTGGTGTAATAGTAATCTCATTAGTACCATTTTTGATAACAAGATTATCTGTACCAGTACCAGAGATACCTTTCATATTGGTTAAAGTATCTGCTAAATGTACTTTTAATCCATTAGCACCAGAATCAGTATCTTTTTCTACACGAATATTGACACCTACTCCTGTAGCTGGTGTTGTACCTGTTGGTGTGAAGTTTGCTCCACCTTTGATGGTCAATTCTGTACCAAGGTCACGATGTACCGAATTAGTAGTATCATCACCTTTGAAATTCATGCCTGCCGTAGTCAATGCAGTTTTTGCTGCTCCTACTGTTGTATCTGTATAGGAACGAGCTGTAGTAATACGAGCATCTAATTTTTCAACAGCTGCTCCTACATTATCTACGGAATGAGGCGTAGTCGCACCATCATTTGTAATTTTGTAGGTTGGCGCTTTCAATGTGCCATCAGTATTTACTCCAGCACCACCACCAAGGGCTGTTGCTAGTTCAGATTTAGCCGTATGTAGTTGACCACCCGTTACCGCATCATGAGAACCTGCTGCGATAGTGCCATCAGCAATGTTAGACAACTTAGTACCAGTTACACCAGTTCCGATTGTTGTCGTGCCATCTGGGTTCACGAGACGAGCTTGGATAGTTGTCACCTCAGTTGGTTCCTTACCACCATTTTCATCTTTAGTTTTTACAGCACCATCCGCTTTGACCTCATTCGCATTATAGAACTTGCCATCACTAGCACGTACTACACGTTCGCCGTTTTCATCGGTGTACACCACTGTGCCAGCTTCTCCATTACGTAAAGCATTCACTTTTTCAGTGATTGTTTTGCCGTTCAGACCATCTTTGCCAGTTGGTCCTTGTGCACCTATACCAGCGGTCGTAGATCCGGATGCAATACCTGGTTTGCCATCACGTCCATCAGCAGCAGTGTTACCCAATTTATCTAACTGCTTTGTTACCGTTTCATGCAAGGACACCGTAATTGTGCCGTTCTTAGCTTCGGTTTTAATTTGATCAGCTGTACCAGCTACTTTCAATGTACCTGTAGCCAACGCTAAATTCAAATGATCTTCACCAGTCGCTGCCCCTACATTGGTATCACCTGCATATCGTAGATTTGCATTATTCGTAACTTTTGTATTTAAGTTACTAATCGCTTCATCTACATATTCTTTATTCGCTGCATCGCCTTTGTCTGTTGCTTTCGCCACATTCGTGATTTTCATGCTACCAGCATCAATGCCATCTTTGCCAATAGTAACAGTTTTTGTTACGCCCTTAGTCGCTCCCGTAGCCGGTGCTTGTGTATTCGTAATTGTCAACTCATTTTCGCCTAACTGAATCTTAGTGCCTGGTTTATTATTAGCATCTGCATTCGTAATAGAAGTGATGTTTTTCAAATCACTTGCTAAGGCTACATTCAATGTATCTGTGGAACCATTTGGTTTTGTCACGGAGATGTTATTTTGACCTTTAATGTTAAGAGTTTCCCCTAAATGACGAGCAATTGTATCATTAGTAGCGTTATCACCAACAAAGGAAATCGCCTTGCCAACATTAGTTTCTAAATTAGAAATCTTAGTATTTTGCTTAACATTTGTTGTATTTAATTTTTCAATGGCTTCTTTTACAGTAGTTGGATTTTCAGTAGTACCATCTGCTTTGGTAATTGTGAAAGTAGGTCCTGTAATCTTACCATCTGCATCAATCGTTGTACCACCAATGATGTCACCGATTTCAGATTTAGCCGTATGTAATTGACTACCATTCACAGCATCTTTCGAAGTAGCTGTGATAGCACCATCCGCAATGTTGGATAACTTAGTACCAGTTCTACCAGTTGCTATTGTAGTTGTTCCATCTGGGTTCACCAAACGAGCTTCTACAGGGGTAGCAGGCGTTGGAGCTGTACCACTAGCTGGTGTAATTACTTTACCATCTTTGTTGACTTGGTCTGCTTTGTAGTAGTTACCATCATTTGCTTTCACCAAACGGTTGCCATCTTTATCGGTGTATACCACAGTGCCCGCTTCGCCATTACGTAAAGCATTCACTTTTGTAGTTAAATCTTTACCATTCAAGCCATCTTTACCTGTCAAGCCATGGTCACCAGCATTGCCAGCAGCACCTGTTTTACCATTCGCTGCCTTGCCATCACGACCATCAACAGCTGTATCACCAAGCTTAGCTGCTTTGTCGATGACCTTACGAGTCGCTTCATCTAAACCGATGTTCACAACACCGTTTTCTTCTGTGGTAATTTTAATACCTGTTTTTGTTGCTACAGTATCTGTCGCAGCCGTTGTACTTGTTGCACCTGCTGCTAAACCAGTTGGCGCAATCGTACCTGTACCAGCTTTGAAAGTCAAACCTGTTGTAACCGCTACCGATTTACCAGTTTCAGACTCAGCTTTGTAACCTAAGTTAAGGCCTGCCACTTTGTTATCCACATATTTTTTATTAGTTACATCGTCATTAGCAGTAGCTTCACCAACGTTAGTCAACTTAGATCCACCGAAATCAACAGTACCTGGTGTGGCATTTCCTCCACCAGCCGGAGCCGCTGTACCTGGTTTTATGGTAATCGTAGTATGATCACCATTTTTGATAACTAAATCACTCGTACCAGTACCAGAGATACCTTTCATATCTGTTAATGTGTCTGCTAGGTGAACACTCAATCCAGTAGTTGCATTGGATGTAACTCGGATATTCGTACCTTTAGGTGTTATACCAGTACCTGTTGTCACTGGAGTAAAGTTAGTTCCACCTTTCACGGCTAATATGTCACCTAATTTACGAGTTGCAGCAGTACCAGTATCCCCTGTGAAAGTCAATTGGCTATTCTTCAATGTATTGATACGAGCATCTAATTTACTAACCGCATCACCCACATTCCGTACAGTGTCTTTACCAGCTGTAGCTCCATCTTTTGTGATGGTATACGTAGGTGCTTTCAATGTGCCATCCGTATTCACTGCCGCATCACCGCCAAGGGCTGTTGCTAATTCTGTTTTAGCTGTATGTAATTGACGACCTGTTACAGCATCATTAGAAGTAGCTGTAATCGCTCCTTCTGCGATGTTAGATAATTTAGTCAATGCTTTTTTATTTACATCACTTGCATCTGGAGCTGTCGTACCATCTGGATTCACCAAACGAGCTTGAACACTCGTTACCTCAGTAGCAGTACCTTTCTTCACCCCATGTTCGTCCACATCATCTGTATGATAGAACTTACCATCCGTCGCACGAACTACGCGTTTTCCTGCTTCATCAGTATACACCACTGTTCCAGCTTCGCCGTTACGTAAAGCATTCACTTTTTCAGTAATTGTTTTGCCGTTCAAGCCATCTGCTCCAGTTGGACCTTTCGCACCCATGCCAGCATCAGTGCCTGTAGCTGTACCAGATTTACCATCTCGACCATCCGATGCGGTGTTACCCAATTTCGCCAATTGGTCTTTCACATCTTTGTGTAATCCGATAGTAATCGTGTCACCTTTTGCGGTAGTAACAATATCCTTAGCAGCGGTGTCCCCTTGTACTTTTAATACTCCAGTAGACAATGCTAATCCTACTTTATTAGTATCTAAGTTATTCTCATCTTTGGTCACATTACCTGCAAAGTTCAACGTAGCATTGCCAGCCACTGTATTGTTGACTTTCTTAATCGCTTCGTCTACATAATCTTTGTTCGTTGCATCACTACCTGCACTAGGAGCGCCAATATTTGTTAACGAAGATCCATTAAAGTCAACTGTACCAGGCACGGCAGCAACACTGCCCGTAGCTGGTGTTCCTTTGGCAATAGTAATTTTAGTTTCACCATTTTTGATAACTAAATCACTCGTGCCAGTACCAGTAATACCTCTCATACCTGTTAAGGTATCTGCTAAGTGCACCGTTAATCCATTGGTCGCATCAGATTTAACCTGAATATTCGTACCTGCAGGTGTTATACCAGTTCCTGTTGTCACTGGAGTAAAGTTAGTTCCACCTTTTACGACTAATGTTTCACCTAATTTACGGTCTGCGTTAGCACCAGTATCACCTGTGAAAGTAATCGCTTTATCTACATTTGTTTTTAATGTACTAATATCTGTAGTGTTTGTATTCACCTTAGTAGTTAAATTATCTACCACAGATTTGTCAGCTTTTTCTGCTAACTTAGTAAATAATTGACCACCAGTTACCGCATCATGAGAGTTTGCTACAATTTCACCGTCTGCAATGTTAGATAACTTAGTAACAGCTTTATTATCCGTACCTGCTACTGTTGTACCATCTGGGTTCACCAAACGAGCTTGTGGATGATCCACTGCTGTTGCTGTTACACCTTCTGGCAGTTGAGCTGCTGGTTTCAACGCACCCTTGTCATCTACAGCTTTAGCATTGTACCATTTACCATCATTCGCTTTCACCAAACGGTTACCTTGGTCATCAGTGTACACCACAGTACCAGCTTCGCCATTACGAAGTGCATTGACTTTTGTAGTCAAATCCTTACCGTTCAAGCCGTCCTTACCAGTTGGTCCTTGTGCACCCACGCCAGCAGCCGTCGTTCCTGAAGCAATACCAGGTTTGCCATCACGACCATCAGCACCATTTTTACCGATGGCTGTTTCAAGGTTGTCAATTTTACTAATTTTACTTTTAATAGCAGTAGACAACCCAAGAGTATAATTACGTACTTTATCTGTACCAACAGTAGCCGCGTTCACTTCGATTTCATCAGTAGTACCAGTTACATGTGTATCATAGGCATTAACTTTATATATAATTGTTCCTGCTGTTGTTGTCGTATCTGTATCAACAGTTGTATTAATTCCATCTCCTACCTTAACAACTTCTTTTGCGGCTGTTTTTGCTAAGTCCGTAATTTTATTTGTACCAGTAGTAGATAGATTTCCTAAGTCTTTATTCGCTGCATTGTCGATAGCTTTGCGAGTTGCATCGTTCAAGCCAATGTTTACAACACCATTATTGCCAGTAGTAATCTCAATGCCTGTTTTGGTAGTTTCTGTATCCGTGCCAGTGCCAGTAGTTCCTGTAGTACCTGTACCCGCTTTGAATGTTAATCCTGTTGTAATAGCTACTTCTTTCACAGTTTCAGTACCTGCTTTATACCCTAATTTCGTTGGGATACCTGTAACGCTTACATTTTCATCCGCTTTAGAAGTGCCATTTCCATCTACCATATTTAATGTGATAGTACCAGTATTTGCATTAAAGGAACCAGAATTAATATGTCGTTCTGCTGTTTTATCTACTTTATTGTTAAGATCTGTTGCATTCGCTTTTTCAGCTAATTTGCTGTTCAATTGTCCACCAGTCACAGCATCCGTAGAACCAGCACCAATCGTACCTTCTCCTAAATTCGTTAATTTAGTGCCGCCGAAGTCAACCGTACCTTTTGTATCAGTACCGGTAGGTGCTTTCACAGTAATGACTGCATTATCACCATTTTTGATGACGAAATCATTCGTACCAGTACCAGAGATACCTTTCATCTTAGTCAACGTATCTGCTAAGTGTACTGTTAAGCCATTTGTCGCATCAGATTTCACTTGGATATTCGTACCTGCAGGTGTTATACCAGTACCTGTTGTTACTGGAGTAAAGTTAGTTCCACCTTTCACGGCTAATGTACTACCTAGTTTACGTACTACGTTAGCACCTGTATCTGCACTGAAAGTTAATGGTTGAGCTGCACTTTCTTTCACTGTATTAATACGAGTATCTAATTTACTAATCGCATCACCTACATTATGTACAGTGTCTGTACCTCCTGTAGTTCCATCTTTTGTGATGCTATACGTAGGTGCTTTCAATGTGCCATCAGAGTTTACTCCTGCATTACCACCAAGAGCTGTTGCTAATTCAGATTTAGCAGCATGCAATTGACGACCTGTTACCGCATCATTGGATGTAGAGGTAATGGCTCCTTCTGCGATGTTAGACAATTTAGTTATTGCTTTTTTAGCTGTATCATCAGCTTTTGGAGCTGTCGTGCCATCTGGATTCACTAGACGCCCTTGAACATCCGTTACCTCTGTAGCACCTGCCATTTTCGTACCATCTGCATTTACTTTATCTGCTAAGTACCATTTACCATCTGTGGCTTTCGCAACACGCTTACCTTGGTCATCAGTGTACACCACAGTACCTGCTTCACCATTACGAAGTGCATTCACTTTAGACGTTAAGTCTTTACCATTCAAGCCATCTTGACCTGTTGGACCTTTTGCGCCCATACCAGCATCAGTGCCTGTGCCCGATTTACCATCACGACCGTCAGCACCGTTTGTGCCAATTGCTGTTTCCAATCCAGCCACTTTATCAATAGCACCACGAGTATCAGCATCTAAACCGATATTGACAATACCGCCAGCTTCCGTAGAAATGGCAATGCCTTTTTTCACTGTCGCCGCAGGAGATGTGCCAGTACCCGGTTTGAAAGTTAAACCTGTTGTAACAGCTACAGTTTTTGATGTTGCCTCATCGCCCGCTTTATAACCCAAATTAGCATTTGAGTTCACAGTTTTAGTTAAATTTGTAATGTTAGTAGTATTTTGGTTGACCGTATTCGCCAAATTATTAATGGTTGTATTGGTAGCATTCAACTGTTTACCAGTCACAGCATCCGTAGAACTATCGTTCAATGCTGCATCTTTCAAGCCTGTCAATTTCACATTGTTCACAGAAATATTCGCTTCTGTTGTCGTACTACCTGTTGTTTTCTTAGGGTTGAACGTCATGGTAGCAATATCTGTACCAGTGCCTGTACCACCAGAAGAAATGGTAAATCCATTCTTACCAATGATAGATTTCATGTTTGTCAATGCTTCTGCTAAGCCAATCTGTAATCCACTGCCATCTGCTAATTTTTTAGTTGTAATATTATTAGCCGCTGTATTAGTGCTAGTTGGTACCGTACCTTCACCTGTAATAGAAAGCTCTTCGCCTAATTTTTTTGCAACCCCTTGATCATCGTTACCTTTGAAAGTAATCGCTTTATCTACGGCTGTTGTTAAATTAGCAATGTTTGTTGTATTCGTATTCACTTTACCAGCTAAGGTATCAACTGTAGTTTTATCCGCTTTTTCAGCTAATTTACTAGCTAATTGACCACCAGTCACGGCATCTGTAGAACCAGTAGCAATATTCCCGTCTGCTAATCCAGTGATTTTAGAACCATTGACATCGATACTTCCTTTAGCAGTAGCAGATGTACCTTTGTTTACCGTAATCTTAGCATAATCACCATTTGAAATCGTTAACGCATCGGTGCCATTACCAACCAATCCGTCAGTTGTTAAAGACACACCTTTATTTGTAGTTCGTTTCCCATCATTATCATAAGTATATGTGGTTATATCTTTAATCGATAGGGAGTTTTTCAAACCAATATAGGTTAACCCTTTTTTGCCATCCTCATTAGAAACAAACGTGCCAATATTATCAGCATCAAATCGGGCAGCAGTATTACCACTACCTTGAGTCCATTGAATATGTTTGTCATTGTTTGCTCCAGCGCCCATAAATGTTACGGTATTATTTGTCGCATCTGGCGTGAAAGTCTGACCAGCATCACCCTTAAAGTTCATCGATGGCGCACCAGAGGCATTAATGGTAACAACGCCATCTTTGTTATCTAAGGTTACATTATTACCCGCTTTTAAGGTTATTTTTCTAAGATCGCCAGTTCCCACTGGTGTTACATCCTTAGTGGCTGTGCCATTTTGAACTTGTAATCCCCAAGCCGCAGCTTTCAGCTGTTTCACGTTGACTGCATCATAGTCATTATAACCGCCAGCAACACCAACGATACGACGAGCTAAACTACTGCCATCATTACTAGTTCGCTTTCTACCAATAGATACAACGCCATTATCCGCATCTTGCATCTTGTCAACGTCATCATTCAACAAGTATGGACTTGCTTTCGTTTTGCCTGCTGTGGTCGGATGATATTTTACATCATCATCAGTTACCATAGAGTTCCAGCCTAGCGCCACACTACCTTGACCAGACTGGACTTTTGCACTCTCACCAATAGCAACGGAATTTTTAGTGGTTGCCACTGTATTGTTACCAAGAGCAACTGCACTTTCTCCTTGTGCATCGGCAAATCGACCGACTGCTACAGCTGAAGCAGCTGTTCCCTTTGCTCGTGTACCAATGGCGATAGCATTGTCAGCCGTAGCTTGTACATTCGCACCACTTTGTCCGCTAGAACCGATAGCAATCGCATTATCACCACTAGCTGTTGCTTGATAACCAAGACCTACCGCATAATTTTTACTTACCGTCACATTGGAACCAGCACCAAAGGAATTACTACCACTGGTTGTGATAGATGTACCAATAGCTGTAGAATTACTGCCACTAGAGGTGATTGTTCTACCAATCGCAACAGCATTACCTGCAGTCGCATTGGCTTCAAAACCCATGCCTACAGAACCCTCACCGCTGGCTGTCACATTTGTACCTACACCAACGGCAGTTTTTCCTGATGTAATCACATCACGACCGATCGCTGTCGAATAGTTTCCACTAGCTTGTGTATAGGAACCAACCGCTACCGATGCAGTCCCCGTAGCACCCTCACCATTGTAGTTTGCACTCACATCAGCGATACCATTCACCGTACGATTAGCTGTATCTGTGGAATTTGTTTTGTAGTATTTAACAGCAACTGCTTTCAACTGTTTCACATTGACCGCATCGTAGTCATTAGCACCACCAGCTACATGGATAATCCGGCGGTTTTTGTCGGTATCACCAATGGACATAACGCCACGATTTGGATCATCGTTTGTTTCACCAGTAAAAGCGGCTGTTGTTGCCGTTGTATCGCTATTCACAACTTTAGAGTCTATACCTAATGCCACGGAATATTTGGCGCCGATGACTTTTGCACTTGCACCAATGGCAACCGAAGACTCCGAATCTTTAATAGCAGTGGCAACAGAAGTATCTCGCACTACTTGCGCGCTACCACCGATAGCTACCGTATAGCTACTCTCTACTTTAGCACCTTTACCAATCGCTACCCCCTCAGTAGCACCTACAGGGACAGTTTGTGAATTTTCTGTTTTTGTATACCCCGCAATCGCACTATTACCTAACACAACAGACGAATCACCAAAGGCACTTACATTCGTACCGATACCAACGGCAGTAGTTCCAGATGTAATCACATCACGACCGATTGCTGTTGAATAGTCTCCACTAGCTTTTGTATAGGAACCGAGCGTCACAGAAGCAGCACCCGTAGCACCCTCACCATTGTAGTTCGCACTCACACCAGCGATGCCATTCACCGTACGGTCAGTTGTGTCAGTTGCATTAGTTTTGTAATATTTAACAGCAGCTTTTAACTGTTTCACGTTTACCGCATCATAATCATCTTGGCCACCAGCAACACTAACGATACGGCGTGTCACTCCCCTACCATCAGATGCATTACGAATCGTGCCGATAGATACAACGCCATTACCTGGATCGTTATTTTTATCGCCTGTGAAAGCAGCTGTACTTTGAGTTTCAGTATCACTACGTACTACTTTAGAGTTCAAACCTAATGCCACCGAATTTTGAGACCCTTTTACACTCGCACTAGTACCGATAGCAATGGAACCTGCTGAAATGAACGTATTTGTTTTTGTAGCATCCGTTGCATCTGTCACTACTTCATTCGTGACAGACGCCTCATGTCCAAAGGCCATGGCATTATGAATGGTCGATGGTTTTTGAATGGTGAAAGTCCTTTTTACTTTTTTCGCATCCGTTGTACCTGGTGTATATGGTTCGTACTCCGTAACACTATAGGTTTCATTGGTTTCAGCAGTTTTTTCATAGACTACCTGATTCGCTTTATTTAGGCTTTTTCCATCTCCATTAAATACATTCATGGATACGCCATTATCATCAAAGACCTCTGGCATCCCTACTTGTGCACCAGCCCCTATCGCCGTGGAATGCCACCCACGCACTTTACTTTCAGTACCAAGCGCCAACGCGTTCCAATAGTTCGCCGTTGCCTTACTACCAATAGCAATGCCAGAATGACCGTTACTACCAGCACTCCAGGAACGAGCCCGATTACCAATGGCAACGCCCCAGTCCGAATCCGTCACGGTATGAGTCCCTAAGGCAACCGATTGAGTCCCATAACTATACGCACGATTACCAATCGCCGTCGCTTCGGTACCACGACCCCATGCATAGGAGCCTAAGGTTGTAGAATAATTCCCTTGACCAAAGCTGGAACGACCGATAGAGATAGAGCCATCGCCTTGCCCTTTTGCATACACACCCAATGCCAATGCATGCACACCACTAGCACCATCATTATTAAAGTTTGAATGAACATCTGTAACCCCGTCTACTGCTTTTTCATCTGCAAAGTCTGTAGCGCTTTTACTATCCGCCCCCGCTAAGGACAAGAAATGAGAAGACTTATCCGTCCATTCACGCAATTGGGCAACTGTTACCGCATCTGTATCCAACGCACCTGGTGCTACGTTGACAATACGACGAAGACCGCGAAGCGTCGCACCAGCACCATCAGCATTGGCACTGCCATCCTCATTTTTAGTAACATCCCAACCGCCGACCGAAATGTAACCAGCAGCGGCTGTGTTCAAATGAGCTAGCTTTTCCTTAATCCCTTTACCTGCACTATCTGGGAGATAGGGAGCAATATCCAAACCATGTTTGTATGTACCTGATGCTGTTGAACTAGTTCCGGCTTGTCGTGTTTTCTCATCACCATAATAAAACGTAGTGGAACGATACCCTAAGGCTACGGAGTTTTTGAAATCTGCCATAGTACCACGGCCGAGGGCCACCGAAGATTCTGTACTGGTTTTAGCATTACGCCCAATAGCGATAGAAGAGTCACCAGTGACCGAACTATTACGACCAAATGCTACCGAGGATGAGCCACTGACTAACGAACCTTCACCAAGGGCAATCGAGCTTTTCGCACTATTTGTGATTTTTGCTCCCGCTCCCAATGCCATTGAATTAGAAGAATTATCTGAGATACTTGCATTGGAACCAAGCACAACACTGTTGACAGCCAAATCCCCAATTGCAGAACTTGTACCTAACACAACACTATTAGAAGATTGTTTACCAATCTTAGAACTTGCACCGATGGAAGCACTATTGACTGAGTTTTCTTCTACTCTAGCATTATTACCAATGGATAGCGTTGCAATATTACCAGTTCCCACATAGGCCTTTGTTCCTAATGCCATAGATTCATTAGCACCATATTCGATCGTAGTACCTACGCCCAGTGCGGTGGAAGCTTTAGTTTTTACAAAACTACCATAACCGAGCGCCATACTTTCATCACCGATCACACGAGCACCAGGTCCCATGCTAATCCCTTTAGCACCATATACTGCAGCTTGCGTACCGATAGCAATGGAGTTCGCATTACGTACTTGAGATCCTACACCCATAGCAATACCATTTTTGGCATCACCTGATACATAGGATAAAGATCCAATACCGATACCACTACTACCCTCTACAATACTACCTGCCCCTTGGGCAATGGATGAATCTCCCGATGCAGCCGTATAATACCCAATAGCAATGGCATTCTTCCCATTTGCTTTTAGTTTATATATCTCTTTCTTAGACTCTGTACCATCTGCATTCTTATCCGTAGTAGTCAAATATTTACTCGCCTTGGTATCTTCTACTAAGGAAATGTTTAACGTATCATCTGTGGTATTAGTCGTTTTTCCAATAATATCATTAATCGCTGCGCCAACGGCAGTCACTGTATTTCCACTTTTATCAGTTGTATCTGCTTTATTGACAAGGTCTAGGTTATTAACATCTTCTAGATTTCGACCATTTTTCCCTGCTGCATTAGCACCAGAGTTCGTAAAAGCCTTAATGACCTTATCATATTCTGCTTTAGAATCTGTCACATTTTTCGAATAATGATCAATATCTCGTTGCTTAGCTTCCGCTGTATATGTGTCTGTAATCGGTTTGTTTAAAATTTCAGCATATTCTTTAAGAGACGCATCATAAAGGCGGATATATTTTAACTGTTCATAATTGAATCCTTGTGTATTATCCATCAACGCCTGACGATACACATTCGTAGGAGGTTTCGTATCTCCTGCGCCAGCAATCGTATTCGTAATTGATGCATTGGCCAATACATTGTAACCAAATGCCAAGGACCCTTCGCCTACAGCCTTCGCATTATAACCATAGGACATGGAACCTAAGCTAGTGGATTCATTCCTATTACCTACCGCTAAGGAACCTTTTGCAAAAGAACGAGACTGTTCCCCAATGGCAACGGCACCAACCGCATCCGCTGCCGTGAACGCACGAAGACCCATCGCTGTGGACCCTTCGGCAAATGCGTAAGCAAGTGTACCAATCGCTGTAGAACCATCTTTTGCTGCAATAGAACGAGAACCAATAGCAATAGAACCAATCCCTCTGGAGATGGTGGGGTTATAAATTAATTTATCACCAGTTAAATAGGACCCGCTAAACCGATTCCAATCTAAGACACTTAACTGTTTCTTAAAACCTCCATCTGAACTTTGAAATTCTTTGCTTGCAAAAAGACCTTGACCTGGACCTGCCCCATATACGGATTTCATCGTTTCTAGGGATAGCTGATCTCGATATTTGGTAGCAATATCATCATTACCAATGGCAATGGAAGAATCACCCGTTGCATATACGTCATTACCAATTGCCGTCGCTTGAATCCCTGCGATAGTACCACTACCAACAGCAGTCCCCTGTCCACCATAAGCATGAGACAGCGCACCAATAGCAGTGAAACTACCTGGTGTTGTTTCCGTTGATAAAGCATTTGCATAAGCACCATAACCTAAAATGACGCTATTTCTAGCTTTGCGGTTAAATAGGCCTGGATAAATTGTATAGGTATCGCTTACTGCTAATGCACCAGAATTAGCACCAGATGTAGGGGCTAAAATAACAGAATTTGTTTCTCCGTCTTGCTCTCCATCACCAAAGGTTCGACCTGTGTCAGTCTGAATCTTTACCCACTTATAAGTAGCACCATATACTGTATCCCCCAACAACACTGGCGCCACAAACCCAATGCCCCCCGTAATGAGGTACGCAATCACCGCTCCCTTGCTAAAGAGGCCCTTATCTTTCAGGACCCGTTTCAGAAATCGTTCACATTCATTAAACATACTGCTATGCTTCATCATCGTTGCACCCTTTCGCTCGCCACACAAGCCACACATCTATATCCATATCATTTCACTATATCCCTAGCCATACACAGTTACCTTTGTTGCAATGTATGTACGGTTACGTTTGTTGTAACATGTACATCGTTATGTTTGTTGCAACATGTACATCATTGCGCTTGTTGTAATGCGTAGTTACGTTTGTTGCAATACATACACGATTACGTTTTTTTGTAATACATACATGCTTACGTTAGTTGCAATACATACCTAGTTACGTTTGCTACAACATATACATGGTTGCGTTTGTTGTAACACGTACACGACTATATTTGTTACAGCAAATACACGGTTATGTTTATTGCAATACATACACGGTTACGTTTGTTGCAATGCATGCATAATTACATTTGCTGTAACATGTACATCATTACGTTTATTACAACATGTACATAGTTACGTTTGCTGCAACATATACACGGTTACGTTTATTGCAATACATACACAGTTACGTTTGTTGCAACACATACACGATTACGTTTGTTGTAACACGTACATGTTTACATTTGCCACAACCACCAGCAATGTACGGGATATAGTACACTCAGAAAATGCCACGCACCAACCCCTCACCGAGTTCATTGTGCACATCCAACCTGAGCCCATTTTTATGTCTATCCATCCCTCTGAAAGCACCGAACACAAACTCCCTCGTCCGAGCCTTCTAGGGCATACCAAAGCAGACTATATCTATATTTTTGCATATATCTACCATTTTAGTATTGTTACCTTAAGTATACTCGCCTAGCCCCCATAGTATCAACGATTTTTGCCGTGCCCCCCCCATTTTTACACGAAAAGCATAATTTTGATTGGTTGACCGCAAATATATGAAAGCTAGCCCTCATATATCCCACTCTATCAACCTTGATACACAAAGGCAAAACAAGCCTTCTGCCATTACCACAAATATATACATTATAAAATCACTTTTCCCTGAGGAACGCCGTTAAGTGTAGTAGCCTTGTGGCGTTCTTTTACTGACCAAATTACCCCAAATGCAAGAAGAGCACGACATGTTCTGAACCGAACCTAACCACTGTATCAGTTCGGTCCGGAATATGTCGTACTCTTCCCTTTATCCTATTCAGTTAAAACACCACAGGCTACATAACATTACAAGAGACGAGCTATAGCATTTCCCTTAAAAGTATGCTATACTTAACTTACAAACAAGAAGAGCCATCAACGTGTGCTTGGCGTTAGGCTCATCTCGAATAGCTTTAAGTCTGATGAAGCCTAACGTGTAGAGGGGGCAAACCTCTTATCGTTAGGCTTTGTCATTTCTAATTAAAGAAATGATAAAGAGCTATGATTAGTTTTAGAATTAAAATCAAAATATCGATTTTTCTAAACTTTTTCATAGAACCACCTCCTCCCATTACAGGAAGAGATGAGCCTAACAACACGTTAATGACTCTTCTATTGTATTTATGATATCATGAAATTAGGCAAAACGTTAATGTGTTTTGAAACTAACTTTCACTAATTACCACAAATATATACATAGTAAAATCACCTTTCCCTGAGGAACGCAGTTAAGTGTAGTAGCCTTGTGGCGTTCTTTACTGACCGAATCACACAAACACAGGAAGACCGTAACATACCCCTGAACAAACATAACCACTGTATAGTTTGAGAAGGGGTGTGTTACGGTCTTCCCTTTATCGCATTTAGTTACGAACGCCACAGGCGACATAACATTACAAGTGACGATCTATAGCATTTCCCTTAAAAGTATGCTATACTTAATTTACAAATAAGAAGAGCCATCAACGTGTGCTGGCGTTAGGCTCATCTCGAAAGAATAAAAGATTGATGAAGCCTAACGTGTAGAGGGTGCGAACCTCTTATCGTTAGGCTTTTTCATTTCTAATTAAAGAAATGGTAGAATGTGCCACGCCTTCCCCCTGAGGAACGCCGTTAGGTGTAGTAGCCTTGTGGCGTTCCTTTACTGCCTAAATCACACAAACACAAGAAGACCGTAACATACCCCTGAACAAACATAACCACTGTATCGTTTGAGAAGGGGTGTGTTACGGTCTTCCCTTTATATGATTCAATTAACAACGCCACAGGCTACATAGAAAAACAAGTGACGATACATTATGCAATACCGTTTGTGAGAAGTATACCGCACTCTTCCCTTTATCATATTCAGTTACAAACGCCACAGGCTACATAACATTACAAGTGACGAGCTTATATTTCTGACAATAATAGTTCCCTAATTTCTGTAATACTTAAATTATTGATATTAACAAGAATAGAGAAACTCGTATTTTTAATCCTTTCTGTTTTAATAATCAACTCTACTGGATGAGATCTAGTGAGTTCATTACCTCTTAATAAGGTCAATGGCTTTGCATTTCTTTTAAGAATAAATCCCAAAGTACATGTTCCATCAGAAGTTGCAAAAGAGCATACCACCTTATTTTTTATTAATCTTTCTTCAACATACAGTAAATATGTTCCATCAAAAAGATTTACTCCTGTCTTTAATACCTGTATCTTCTTTCTAATAGAACCCTTTCTACTTTTATCACCTAACTCAAAATCACTTTCCTGCAATGTTCTAGCAACACACTTATCAAAAAATACTTCTGCTTTTAGCTTTGTTATCACACCAGTTAAATGCAGGTAATTATCTTTCTTTGCTTCAATTGTATAATATATACTGTTGGTGAAATGACTAGAATAAATAATATATCTTTTTCCAACAAAGTTATGTAAATAATCTAATGCACATTCCTCAAGAATTAATTTCACTCTTGTTTTAAAAGGTACTACCATGTTTACATCCCCCTTAAAAAAATAGAGGGTGATGACTCACCCTCTACGTGGAATTTTTCACAGTTTCCTCTGCAATAGAAATGGGTTTTCAGTCTCCATTCCGACCACTCATATAGGTTTAACGTCTCTATACCGACCTCAATCTACTCTTATTTTAAACTTCTGCAAAAAAATTGTCAACAACCATCTATCCCCATACCTGAGGAACGCCATTAGGTGTAGTAGCCTTGTGGCGTTCCCTTACTGCCTAAATCACACAAACACAGAAGAGTGCGGCGTGCTCCGAGCAAACATTATGCAATACCGTTTGTGTAGGAGTATGTAGCACTCTTCCCTCCTGAGGAACGCAGTTAGGTGTAGTAGCCTTGTGGCGTTCTTTACTGACCGAATCACACAAACACAGGAAGACCGTAACATACCCCTGAACAAACATAACCACTGTATAGTTTGAGAAGGGGTGTGTTACGGTCTTCCCTTTATCGCATTTAGTTACGAACGCCACAGACTACATGACATTACAAGTGAGTTAGTGTAAAATGTTTGTGGGAAAATAAAATAGAAAAGAAGGTCATCCTTTGTTACAATGAATGTGTTCAAATAAC
>NZ_RQVL01000022.1 GCF_003992005.1 Veillonella sp. VA139
GACATGGTTGATAGGCCAGGTGTGGAAGTGCTGTAAGGCATGGAGCTGACTGGTACTAATAAATCGAGGGCTTTACTTAAATAAAACTTGTAAGTTAAATATTATTCTTCTATGTAGTTTTCAGGGAACACCCTGACAAATTCAGTGACGATAGCTACGAGGAACCACCTGTTCCCATCCCGAACACAGTAGTTAAGCTCGTAAACGCCGAAAGTACTTGGCTGGAAACGGCCTGGGAGGATAGGAAGTCGCTGATTAAGAAAACGAAAAGAGACACCGAAAGGTGTCTCTTTTTGTTTTCTAATGCAATATTCTATTTTGCAATGACCGTTTCCAGCCAGATTGATTAAGTAGTAATTAAGTTACATATGACAAGGTCTGGGATAAGCAGGGCTCATGATTTGAAGGAGCGTAGCACGTGCATAAGCAGGACTCATGATTTGAAGGAGTGAAACGACGCGCAAATCATAGAGTATCGCTTAGTTCCTAGCGTAAGGTTTTGTAGCTCTATAGGAGCTAACAAAACCCACAGCTAGGAACAAAAAGGACAAGAGATATATGTCCTTAACGTAAGCTTTTAAAGCCCGAAGGGCGAATAAAACCCACAGTCAGGAACAAAGCAGGGAAAGGAAAGTGTTAAAAGGTAAAAAGGCAAATCGACGCGCAAATCTTGATTTGTTCATACTAGAGTAAAACAAGAACAATTTTACATAATGACAAATCAACTGTAACCTTGTATACTATACCTAGTATTAAGGTAACTAAGGTGATAGTATGATACATAATAAACGAAACAATATTTTCAAAAGACCTAAGATAGAATTTTTTAACACCTTTGATAGGGAAGAGTTTCTTTTATTAATTGTAAAAGGTATTCTTATTGGAATAGTGGCAGGTACGATTGGTTCTGCTTTCAGATATATAATTCATTGGGGAAATAACTTTCGTCACGAGTTTATGGCTAGTGCTACAATAGAGCAAATCATTATATGGACCATTGTTATGATGGTCTTAGGGTGGTGCTGTCATCTATTATTAAAATGGGCTCCTTTATCAGGTGGCTCAGGGATTCCTCAAATTGAAGGAGAAATGAAAGGTATCTTTAACATGAACCCCTTTCCTACATTAGTATCTAAGTTCTTTGGCGGGGCTTTTACTGGTATTGTTGGATTCTCCGTAGGGCGCGAAGGACCATCTGTACAGCTTGGTGGTGCAACGGGTAAATTACTATCGAATTGGTTTGGTAGTTCTCTTCGAGAGGAGCGAATTTTAACGTCTGCCGGAGCAGCTGCGGGATTGACGGCTGCCTTTAGTGCACCAGTATCGGGTGCTATTTTTGTGTTCGAAGAAGTTCATAAAAGTTTTTACCCTAAACTTGTGATTCCTACATTTTCGGCTACCATTTCGGCGAATTTAGTTACTTCTTTAGTGTTTGGACTAACTCCGTCATTGGGATTTTCTGTAATGGAAAGTATCCCTATGGAGTATTTCGCTACACTCCTTATATTAGGTGTTGGAGTAGGTTTCTTCGGGATCTTTTTCAATCGTATGATTGTGGGTGTCAAATCCTTATATGATAAACTTCCTATTTCTAGAGGGTGGAAAATTTCTCTCACATTCTTAGGGGTGACGTTATTAGGACTGGATTCACAGTTACTATTGGGTGGTGGTAATGATGTAGTGACCATGATGGTTGACCATCAACAGACCTTTCAGCTGCTATTATATATTGTTATCGGCAAGATTATCTTAACTTCTATTTGCTATGGCAATGGTGCGCAAGGGGGTATCTTCCTCCCTATGGTGGTGATTGGATCGGCAGTAGGAGCATTGATGTATAGTATATTAGTAGAATTACATATGCTCCCTAATGCTTTCAGTAGTAGTTTCATTATTTGCGGTATGGCAGGCATGTTAGCTGCCTCCATGAGAACACCTTTATTAGCGATTTTACTTGTGTTAGAAATGACAAATAGCTTTCACAGTATATACCAAGTAGGAACGGTGGCAATCATTGCCTATTTAACAGCAGAATTTATGAAAGAATTGCCTATCTACGATAATCTGTTACTTCGGATGAGCCAAGGTTTGGTAGGCGCAGAGGAGGAACAAACATTTTTTCAAACTCGTCTGCAAGTGGTGTGTCCTTATGTAGATATGATGTTGAAAGATATTGAGCTACCGAGGGGAGCTATCATCGTAAGCATTGACCGAGGAGGGCAACCGATTGTGCCTGTTGCGACAACCGTGTTACAGTGTGGAGACGAACTATATGTTTCTTGCACAAAAGGACAGCTAAAAGAGGTGAAAGAATTTTTCAGTCATTAACATTTGCTATAGTGTTACGACAGGAGATATGCTACTATACATATAGGTAGAACTTAGATATTTAGGAATACACGGTGTCTAGCATTAAGAGGATATCTATGGTGTGTAAAGTTTTAATGATACAGGTTTTAATGAGCAGTGTATGAGTAAAACTATATCGTAGTAGATCTAATTTGGAGTTGTATATGCTCTAGAATTTGGTATAGTAAACTTTATGAAAGTTTATATGAGAGCGCTCTCTAGTATGAATGACAAGGTTACCTATTAAAGTTACTGGTTTTACGACCGTTGTAGTATATAGTATTAAATGTAAAGAAAGGAATCATCATATGGCAATGATGGAATTTACAGACCGTCCGTTGACAGTAGCGGTTATTACTGTGTCTGATACAAGAACAAAGGAAACTGATAAAGGTGGAGATCGTGTTGAGGAGTTAGCTAGAGAGGCTGGTTTTGTTGTGGTATCTCGTCAGATTGTGATAGATACAATCGAAGAGATTCAAGGCGCTATTCTTAAGGCTTTCACTGGCAACTATGGTGGAGATGTTCAAGTTTTGAAGACGTCTACAGGTAATGATGTTCGTGCATGGATATATGAGGATAGTGTAGATGTTGCAGATATTATTATCAGTACTGGGGGTACAGGAATTGCCAAACGTGATGTATCTATCGAGGCAGTGCAGCCTCTATTAGATAAGGAGATTCCGGGCTTTGGCGAGTTATTTCGTTTCTTAAGCTATCGTGATGATATTGGTACAAAAGCGTTAGCATCTCGCGCCATTGCGGGAGTAAAAGATCATACGATTTTATTCGCTATCCCAGGTTCTGTGGGAGCTGTTACGTTGGCCATGAAAGAATTAATTTTGCCTGAAGTAAAACATCTAAAGCGAGAACTAATTAAATAATAGATTAGAGATAGCTATCTTTTGTAACTGTGTATTCATGGTGCTGAGATAGCTATATTTTTGCTTTTTACAGACTAAAATGTGATGCTTGTAGATAGTTATTAGATTTATGAGGCATGGTAATGACACTTAAATAGAAGTGAATCAGTCATAGAATGTACTTTTAGTAAAAGATGCAAAGTAGAAACTAAAAAATGCATAGGCTCTTTTGCATTTTGCGTGCACAAGTGATTGGTAACGTGCTATAATGATTATATGTAAATCACATAGTAAGTTATTGGAGGATGTAATGGCTTTCAATTTAAAAGGAAAAGAAGAAAAGTTTTTTAGTATGCTGAATGAGCATGCAGAGCTTTGTCATGAGGCGGCACAGTTGATGCAAGAAGTGTTTGAAGGAGAAGTGGAAAAGAAAGAAGCACTTCGTCAAATTGAACAAAAAGAACACGAAGCTGATGAATTGGTGGCGGCTACGATGGACCGTTTGCGTAAAACATTTATTACACCGATGGACCGTGAAGATATCCAACTATTGATTGATCAATTAGATAATACCATTGATAACATCAAGGAAATTATGGATAAAATGGTGATGTACCAAGTACAAAGTGAACCTACAGCAGGAGCCATTCGCATGGCGGAAATCGTGGCAAAATGTTGTAAGCACATTAAAAAATCTATTTCTTATATGGGAAGCTTAAAGAAAAACTATTTAAAAGTAGAAGGTCGTGCGTTAGAAGTGTTACGTCTAGAAGCAGAGGCAGATGATATTTATCATGTGGAAATGGCGAAACTTTTTACAGAGTGCAGTGATCCTATTGAAATCATTAAGTGGAAGGAAATTCTTAGCTCCATGGAAGAAGTTATCGATGGCTCTGAGACTTTGGTTGGAACATTCCGCCGGGTAGTATTGAAGTATGCTTGATGGTTGGGTGATATGGGCAGTAGT
Organism: Veillonella sp. VA139; assembly: GCF_003992005.1. GTDB lineage: Bacteria > Bacillota > Negativicutes > Veillonellales > Veillonellaceae > F0422. The sequence continues at coordinate 4,180 of NZ_RQVL01000022.1, forward strand.
GCTATTAGCGCTTGCCTTTGACTATATAAATGGATTCCATGATACTGCTAATGCAATTGCCACATCTGTATCAACAAGAGCAATTGCTCCGAAAACAGCAGTTATGATGGCGGCAACCTTAAATTTCTTAGGTGCCATGGTGAGTACTGGTGTTGCTAAAACAATTGGTGGCGATATCGTTACTGCCCCAGAGATGATCAATGGTGAGATTATAGTGGCTGCGTTAGTAGGAGCTATTTTCTGGAACCTTTTGACCTGGTGGTATGGGATTCCAAGTTCTTCTTCCCATGCATTAATCGGTGGAATCATCGGTGCTGTACTGATTTCTGTAGGACCAGAAGCATTACAAGTTGGTGGGATTAGTAAAATCTTTATTTCTTTGGTAGCATCGCCTGTTTTAGCCTTAGTATTGGGCTATATTGTGATGAAAATACTGCTGATTCTATTTGGACGATTTTCGCCAATTATCTTAAATGATCGATTCCGAAATATGCAATTGGTGTCTGCAGCGCTCATGTCATTCTCTCACGGCTCTAATGATGCACAAAAAGCGATGGGCATAATTACATTAACCTTAGTAGCTAGTGGTCACTTACAAACCTTAGATGTACCGGTTTGGGTGAAAATTGCTTGTGCTACAGCGATGGCATTAGGCACAGCAGCAGGTGGTTGGAAAATTATTGCTACTGTGGGTAGTAAAATTTTTAAATTGGAAAGTATCAATGGATTTGCAGCGGACTTGAACTCTGCCATAACTATTTTTACAGCTACTTTATTACACTTGCCAGTATCTACGACACATGTTGTGAGTGGATCCATCATGGGTGTAGGCACAGCAATGCGCGTCAGAGCAGTGAACTGGAGTACAGCACGCTCCATGGTATTTGCTTGGTTTATTACTATACCATTATCTGCTGGTGTATCAGCTTTGGCATATGTGATTATTGATGCGTTGGCACATGTATAAAAAATGAAGAAATTATGAAGAAATGTATTGCAACATTCTCAATAATTTCTTATAATAAAGGTAAGAGATGCTCGAAGGCGTATGCACTCGAGCATTTTTTATCGCTAAAAAGTATACTACTAGAGTGTACTTTCCACGCTCATATACAATATATGTTATAGAATCAATAAGGGAGATACCATTGAAGTTTAATCAGGCAACAGACTATGCGTTTCGGATTATCTTATATATGTCTACATTACCATTCGGTACTCGAAAGGTTGGGGCAGAATTAGCAAAAACAAGTAAGATTCCAGAACGATTCTTGTTAAAAATTATGCGCTATCTAGTGAATGCTAAATTATTGCATTCCTATCGAGGTGTAGATGGCGGATTTTCACTAGCAAAAAAACCAAAAGATATCAACTTGTATGATGTGGTGACTGCTGTAGAAGGCGACACATATCTTCAACATTGTTTATATGACTCTGAAAGCTGCTCCCGTGGTTGTCACGGTCAATGTGCTGTACAAGAGGCTGTGGGCAAGATTCAAGCGGTGTTAATAGAAGAGTTAAAAAATGTTGATTTCGAAACGTTGGCAAAACGTGAACGTTCGATTCATATATCATTGCACCATGTGGTCTAAATTTATGTTCAAGTGAGGAGGAATTGGCATGATGGATGCAGTCTTGTTAGCTCGTTTTCAATTTGCATTGACTACGATCTATCACTGGCTCTTCGTACCGTTCACGCTAGGTATGACAGTATTAGTAGCAATATTGGAAATTACTTATGCGCGTACGAAAAACGAAGTGTACAAAAAAATGGCAAAGTTCTGGGGTAAATTATTCCTGATTAACTTTGCAATGGGTGTTGTAACAGGTATCGTTCAAGAGTTCCATTTTGGAATGAACTGGGCAGAATACTCTCGTTTCATGGGAGATATTTTCGGAGCTCCTTTGGCGTTAGAAGCCTTAACAGCATTCTTCTTAGAGTCCACCTTTATGGGGGCTTGGATTTTTGGTTGGGATAAAATGTCCCCTAAAGCACACGCATTTGTAGCGGTATTAGTAGCGATTGGTAGTAATTTATCAGCATTTTGGATTTTAGTAGCGAACTCATTCATGCAACATCCAGTAGGCTATGTACTTCGTAATGGTCGTGCAGAGATGGATTCTTTTGCAGCAATCTTACAAAATGGATACTTACCAGGCCAATATTTACACATCTTTACAGATGGTATCTTAACAGCTGGCGTGATTATCGCATCTGTCAGCGCATGGCATTTATTGAAAAATAATCACGTAGAGTTTTACTCTAAATCTATCAAGTTTGGTTTAGGTGCAGCTGTGATTGGCGGCTTATTAGTAGGCGGCGCAGGTCACTTCCAAGGCCAAACAGTGGCAAAATTACAGCCTATGAAAGTAGCTGCTTTTGAAGCATTGTGGGAAACACATGATCCAGCTCCATTTGCTATTGCAGCAGGCATTGACCAAGAAGGGAAAAAGAATAGCTTTGAAATCGGCATTCCAGGCGCCTTATCTTTCGTGGTTCATGACTCTTTCAAAGGGGAAGTGAAAGGTATCAACGACCTTCAAAAAGAAGCAGAACTGAAACATGGAGCGGGTGATTATGTGCCACATGTAACATCTATGTTCTGGTCCTTCCGTGTGATGATTTTAGCTGGCATTATTATGTTAGTGACATCCATTGTGGGATACTATTTACATGTGAAAGGCAAATTGCTTAACAATAGAGTGGCTCTAAAAAGCATCTATCATTTATTAGCCCTTCCATTTATTGCTAACTCCACAGGTTGGTATGTGGCAGAAGCAGGTCGCCAACCATGGCTTGTATATGGATTACAAAAAACAGCTGATGGTGCATCCAAAGTGGTAACAGCACCAGAAATCTGGACAACAATCATCGGTTTTACAGCTGTATACGTAGTGATGGCAATTGCTGCCATTTACTTAGCAGTAAAACATATCCAAGCGGGCCCTAACGGTAACCCAGCTCATGATGTGGTTGAACAAGAGGAGGCTACATTATGGAAATAATTACAAATAACTTAGAATTAATTTGGTTCATCTTAGTAGGTGTACTATTTACAGGATTCTTCATTTTAGAAGGACTTGATTACGGTGTAGGCATGTGGCTCCCATTCTTGGGTAAAACAGACCGTGAACGTCGTCAATTAATCAATACTATCGGACCTGTATGGGACGGTAACCAAGTATGGATGTTGACGGCTGGTGGTGCTATGTTCGCATCCTTCCCACAAGTATATGCCACACTATTCAGTGGTTTCTACTTGGCGTTGTTCTTGATGTTAGCAGCTTTAATTGCTCGTGGTGTGTCTTTCGACTTCCGTAGTAAAGATAAAAGCCCAACATGGCGTAGTGCTTTCGACTGGTGCATTTTCTTTGGCTCTGCTATCCCTGCACTTCTTTGGGGTGTCACAGTAGGTAATTTAATCCAAGGTACACCAATTGATAAACACATGAACTATGTAGGTGGTTTCTTAGATTTATTGAGCGTATATACGATCCTTTGTGGCGTTGCATTTGTATGTGTATTCTTGTACCATGGTGCATTATATGCTTCCTTAAAAACAACAGGGGAAATCTCTGAACGTGCTCGTGCAGCAGCCTTAGTAGAAGGTGTGATCACAGCAGTTGGTGCGTTGGTATTAGTAGGTGCTACCTATGTGTACACTGACTTATTCCACAGTACATTGGCAACGGTAGCGTTTGCATTAGCTATTGTAAGTTTCCTAGTATCTTGGGGATTTACACGTGCACGCCAAACTGGTAAAGGCTTCGTGTTCAGTGCGTTAACAATTCTATTTGTTACATTGGCTTACTTTGCAGGATTATTCCCTCGCATTATGGTATCCAGCATTGATCCAGCGTACAGCTTAACAATCATGAATGCTGCATCTTCTACATACACATTAACATTGATGACAATCGTAGCATGCATCTTTGTACCTATCGTATTAGTGTACCAAGCATGGGCATATTACTATTTCCGTCATCGTGTATCACAAGATGACTTACACTATTAATCCATAGTGATTTTGAAAGGGGCGTGGTTTCACGTCCCTTTTGTTGTATAAACAAGGAATCCATACGTAATGATTCTGAAAGGAGGTCGTATGTTTCATCCCTTTGCGTGGCAATTAGTGAAATTGCACCCTCGTTCCTATGGGGGGCTATTGTTGCTGACCTTACTTGGTACGGTAGCGACCTTAGGACAAGCCTATGCCTTTGCTCGCATCATTGATAGCTTAGTAGTACAAGGTGAAAGCCTATCCTATGGTATGATGGCTGTCTTAGGAGCCATGATTAGTATGCGTATGGCATGTTCTCATGGAGAACAGTGGCTAAGAGACCATATTGCTAGTGTCGTTCATGAGGACCTACGGAATCGAGTGTTACATCATATGATTGCCCAAGGTGTTCGCCAATCCGAGAGTGCTGGATCTGTTACCCATATTCTGACAGATGGATTAGACCATGTAGATGCCTATATGAGCCAATACATTCCACAAGCTCTCTATGCGGTATTGATCCCTCTTATGATATCCATAGCCATCATCGATTCTGTATCTTGGATTGGATGGATTTTATTAATGACCTATCCTTTGATTCCTTTCTTTATGATTCTTATCGGTAAACAAGCGGACAAATTAAACAAACAACAATGGGAACGCATGCAATTCTTAGGAGGTCATTTCCTTGATGTGTTACAAGGTTTGACGACGTTGAAAGTATTTGGTCGTGCCAAAGAACAGGTTCATGTCATCGGTCGCTTATCTGGCGAATTCCGTGATGCCACATTAAAGGTATTGCGTATCGCTTTCTTATCTGCCTTGGTGCTGGAATTGATTGGTACCATTAGTACAGCTATGATTGCCGTTTACCTAGGGGTGTCCTTAGTGTATGGTGAAGTAGAGTTTTTGCCGGCCTTCTTTATTTTATTACTGGCACCAGATTTCTATGCGCCTTTACGACAACTAGGTGCTGCGTTCCATACAGGATTGTCTGGTAAGGTGAGTTTGACAGCAGTGCAAGAGTATCTAACATCTGGTATAGAAGTAGTTCATACAGGTGAAGAAACACTTACGAGTCCGATGCAAACTATTGAGTTCCGTGATGTGGTGTACGAATATGAGGAAGATCATGTGGGTTTAGAGACTTTCACAGGCGTATTGAAACGTGGGTGTTCCTATATGCTAGTCGGTGAAAGCGGAGCGGGCAAAACGACGATATCCAATGTGCTTATGCAATTATTGACGCCTACTAAGGGGCAGGTCACAGTGGATGGCTATGATTTACAAACCCTAGATAGTCAGTGGTACCACAAGCAGATTGCGTACCTCAGTCAAACGCCGTATATCATGAGTGGTACCTTACGGGAAAACTTACAATTTGGGTTAGAGTCAAGTGATGAAACGTTGTGGAAAGTATTGCAACAAGTGCAATTAGCTGATTTTGTGAGTGCCTTACCATTGGGGCTTGATACGGTGATTGGAGAAGGTGGTTACGGATTATCTGGTGGACAACGCCAACGATTAGCCTTAGGTCGGACCTTGTTGCGACCAGCGCAAATCCTTATCCTCGATGAAGTGACGGCCCATTTAGATGTGGAAGCAGAAAATTTGATTATGCAGGTACTGCGTGAGTATGGTCAAGATAAAATCGTTCTCTATGTGGGCCATCGAGTGCAAACTATGAAGTATGTGGATACTTTATTTGTGATGCAAGCAGGAAGACTAGTTGAATCCGGCAGCTATACGGATTTAGTGGCAGAAAATGGATATTTTGCGTCTTTAGTGAATACCTATAGTAATCCGGTGATGCGGAAACTAGAAACATATGAAGATAGTGCGGTACATAATTTAAGGGATAACAATAAGGCTAGCGTGGATGTGTTAGAACATGATAAACAGGTGTCTTTTAATCCTAATGAACCAAAACAACTGGTATGTTCCCATAAGAATGATAAATACAATGATGCAAGTGATGATCTGATAAAGGATAGAGAGTGTATATCCAGAAGCCAAGTGAGTGCTAGCTCTAATAGGATAGATTGTAACTCAAACTATGATGATACAAACCATACTACAGGTATACCAAGAAGTACGGAGAGATACATACAGCAAAGTAAAGCGATAGATTTCCTAAAGCAACCGAATATACGCCTGGGATTAATATCACTATGGAACTTGCTATCTCAACATAGAGCCTTACTAGTAGGCAGTGTTATGTTTGCTATGACCACGGTACTTATGAATATTGGACTACTGACTACGTCCACATGGCTTATAACGAAAGCCTCGGAGCATCCTGTCTTAGTGGTGCTTAGCTTGGCTATCGTAGGAGTGCGGTTCTTTGGGATTGGCCGTGCCATCTGTCGCTATGGGGAACGGTACGTATCCCATTCTATGGCTTTCCAAGGCTTGTATGAATTGCGCGTTGCCTTCTTTAGGCGCTTAGAACCATTAGTGCCTCGCATCTTTCAATCTATGAAAATGGGTGACCTACTAGGTCGAATTATGGCAGATATTGAAACATTACAGTTCTTTTATTTGCGCACTTTAGTGCCTAGTTTGTCATTCCTCGGAGTTACAGTACTAGGCTGTATCATAGGATATCAATTACATCCTATCGTAGCCATAGTAATCGTGCTGTACAGTATCATTGTAGGTATTATACTGCCAATCATCATTACCTATATGTTGCGCCGAGTCCCTCCTATGCGATTGCATACACGGGGGCAGATGAAAGAAAAATTCATCGAATCTATGCATGGCGTGGTAGATATCATTATGAGCCATCAAGAAACAAGATTTATACAGTCTATGAAAGCATCTTTTACTGCTTTTGATGGTTGGCAAAGTCTATGGAATCGTGGTGTTCGTTGGAATCAGACACTAGTATTAGGATTAGCTCAATCGGCGTTATTAGTGGGTGTAATTGTTGGAGTATGGGTCATCGCTGAAAAGGCCTACGCATCACTATGGGTGGCTGTCATTGCTATCGGCTTGCAATCCTACTTTGAAATATTGCAGCCTATGACGGAAGCATCCTTGCATGGCTATGAAAGTGCGTTAGCCATGGAGCGATTAGAACAGTTAGAAGGGCAACGGAAACAACAGAACCTATCAGTAGATAACGTGGTTGCTCATAGAAGGAGACTTGCTGATATACCCGATGATAATAATAAGCCTTTGCACAAGGTTGAAGACATTGGAACCACTGTGAAGCAGTCACAAAGGCAAGGGATGACAAAGAATGGTAGAGAAAAACTTGTTGTGCCTAAGAAAGAATTTGATGAGCAAAATAGGGAAAAAGGTGATATGGAAATATCTCCTTTGATTAGAATAGGTTCCCTAACCTTTGCTTATGATGTGGTGCCTGTATATGATGACCTTAATTTGTCTATTCAAAAAGGCGAGAAAGTAGCGATTGTGGGGCCTAGCGGGTCTGGTAAAAGTACTTTATTTGCACTATTACAAGGATGGTATGCGTACAGTGGTACTATATCTATTAATGGAGTCGATACAAGGGGGCTTTCAGAGGAACAATTACAATCCTATATGGCATATGTGACTCAAGACATCTATGTATTCCATGCTACCATTGGCGATAACATCCGATTGGCTAAGCCAAGTGCTACAGATGAGGACATTTGGCAAGCCTTAGAAGCGGTACAACTGGCGGACTGGGTACAGACGTTACCAAAAGGGTTGCGTACTATGGTCGGTCAAGGGGGCATGGGTCTTAGTGGTGGACAACGACAACGCCTTGGTATGGCACGATTGTATTTGCGTGATGCTGAAATTCTGCTCTTGGATGAGCCTCTGGAAGGATTAGACCAAGTCACACGGCACTTGGTACAAGATCAGTTGAGTACTTTGTTCCAAGGAAAAACTGTTTTATACATTACACACCATATTGAACAATTGCATGAAATGGATCGTATCTTGTTCTTAGAACAGGGTCACATTGTAGAAAGTGGAACCTATGAAAGTTTATTAGCTTTACAAGGTCGATTCTACGAGTACCATCGATTGAGTATGGAACGAATTTAGTATAGGTGGGGCTTTTCTTTCATTTATAGGGGGACTATGATATAATTGTGGTAAATTATGAAAGTGTATCACGTAGATTCGAATAACCTACTAGATAGGAGATATATATGGGACAATTAGTTACAAAGCTGTTGAAATTAGCCAATGCTGTAACTACACAAACACATATAGAAGCCCCACGTTTACCCGAGCAATTAGAAGATGGAAATACATTGTACGATCATCGTATGCTATCTATTGAGGAAGAAGCGGTGAACCGTAAGATGCGATCTGTGGTGCGTAATCATTGGTTCTTTCATTCTATTATTTTTGAGTTTGAACCGAATAATAAGGTATTTATGAATGTCATCACGAAATTGGGGAATGTCATTAATGTAGAATTTGATGTTGATGATATTTGGTTTGATGATTATACATCTACCATTCAGCTTAAATTAGATGTAGCTAATATAGATATGGGTGGTTTGTTTTTAAATATTATTACTCATATTTTGGGGAATTGGAGCTTACATGTATTGGGGATGTTCTTTAATCCTTTCAGTATCGGTAATGATACGTCATCTATGCGTTTAGAAAAGAAAGGCATTATTCGGTTTGATTTGTCACCCAATAGCCCAGTGCGAGACTTCATTCCTTGGCCACAGCGACCAAAGGAAAGCATAGGACCGGTGTTATTAACAGCCATCAGATCGGGACAATCTGTACTGCAAGTGGAGTACTATGCATTTCATCAGAAGCTAGAAACCTATTCAGCTCCTGAAATGCCGGTCAAAACGAACTGGGTACGCTCCATAGATATGGCGGCTGCTTTGTTACTGCCCATAGGGGTATGGGTGAGTTTTATTATCTTAAACCATTACTTACCACATGAAGAATTACAGGATTTTTCTTTTTCTACGTATTTCTTTATTTCCTTGAGCATTTTACTATTCAGTTTTATCGTCATGAATATTCCTCGGTATATTTATATGTATTTTGAAACGAGGAAAAAATGGCAATCTGTCTTTGTGAGCAATAACATTAAGATACAGATGCGACGATTACAACGACGTATTGCGATGCAGAAACAGGCCCTAGAGAATGATAAAAACGTTGTGAAACGACAAGAGCACATCGTGGAAATGTTGATGCAAATACGGGATAAACGATTCCTAGCACATCGGTTAAAAGTAGCTGATGAAGATCGAGAGCGGAAACAGAAAGTGAAGTTTATCATTGCGTATGTACTGTGTACGTTCCTCGAATGGATGCTCCTTATACACTAAGCACTGATGTATTTTGGGTGGGAGGGGGATATATGTCTGTAAAAAACATGCTGTCGCAAATTGTTTTTATGTCTCACATATCCCTCTTTTTCAAATGTAGTAAGTGCTGAGGTAGGCGTCACATGGGGGTATGCTGCCGCAAATTGTTTTTTACAGATATATATCCCCCTTTTTTTATACAGTCAGTGCTAAGGTAGGCGTCGCATGGGAGTATGCAGTAGTAAATGGAATATGAAAAGGACTGTACTTAGTGTTGAAGCACTTGGTACAGTCCTTTGTTTATTTTTTCACGTCTGGGACGTTGGTTGGGTTTGCTTTAAATGGTGTTTTCACTGGTGTGGCTTTGCTTGGTTCTGGGGCCTCTATGTTAGGATGTTCCCACTCTAGTTGCATGATGCGGAACTGGTGTTGGTTGGCGAAGCGTTTGAGTTGCCAGCTGTCACGTTCTAGCTCTTTCAGTCGCTCTCCGTGAGAGTTACTGATGTTTTCTAGGTTGGTCAAGCGATAGTGAAAGGTATCGCTATGTTCCATGGTGTGCTCCGTATCGATGTGTTCTTTCAGAGTGTCAATTTCTAGTTGCTGTGATATCATCCAATAGGTACTGCTTAGTACGTAGAGGATAATCCAGAACAGTGGTTTCCCTAGGAGAGATCCTGCTTTCAGAAGTAGTTTACTCAGCTGGTTCTTCATGGGTGTCGCCAGGGATTAATGGCAAACGTGCCATCACAAAGTCTAACCATAAGCGGGATGCATGAGATAGGTAATGTCCTTTTTTCCAAATCACGTGTAAGGTATGCATAATTTCAGGGTTCACTAAAGGACGTACTACAACGCTAGATCCTACTTTTGTGTTTTCATCTTCCGTAGGGCATAAGCGGCTAGGTAATAAAGCAATCGCTAAGTGAGCGGCTACGGTTTGTAACATCAAATCACGTTGGCTCGTTTCAAATACAATGTGTGGTTGGAAGCCCACAGATTTACAAGATTTTACGATTTCGTCATGTAGGTTGAAATCATCTTTGTGCAATACGAAAGATTGGTCTGCTAATTGATCGAGGGAGATAGATTCTTCTTCGGCTAATGGATTGTCTTTTGGTAAGATAACGCTGAGAGGATCACTTGTTAAATAAAAAGAATCAAATTCTTTGGCATTCGGTTTGGTACAGATGATGCCCACGTCGATGAGACCTTCTTGGACAGAGATTTCTATTTTTTTAGACCCATGTTCATAAAGTTCTAATTCGATTTGAGGGTAGGTTTGTTTAAACTCACCTAATAATTGTGCAAAGATTGGAGCATCTGTTACTGGCGGTAAACCTATTAATACAGAGCCTTGTTCTAGGCGGAATTCGTTTTCAAAATCGATTTTTAAATGTTCAAACATGAACACAACCCGTTTTGCATGGGTTAAAAAGATGGTGCCACCGTCAGTCATTTCAACGGATTTTGCATTACGAATGAATAATACAACACCTAGCTCATCCTCTAGAGCTTTTATGGTACGGCTGATAGCAGATTGTGAAATGTGAAGATTTCTTGCGGCCTTGCTGAAACTTTTTTGATCCGCCACTTCTACGAAGTATTTTAAGTGATGAAAGTCCATAATGCACCTCTTAAATATGGTAATAACAAAAGCCCTCTTTTTTAGTATGCTATTTAAGCAACAAAGCATGTGTAAATGTAAATTGATAATCGCATAATTAGCAATGCATATAGTGTTTATGGTATTGCGAAGTTCTCGTTCTCAATGTATAATGAAACCATAAGGCTATATCAATTTGTTACGAAGTAGAGTTGCTACTTCACAAATTTGCAAAGAGGTACTATATAACTTATATATTATTACATTTTTGCAACATATGCAATCTTTTTAGAAATAAACGATTCATATTTCAAAAAACATTTTGATACTCAGAGGGGAAGATTCGACCAGCGAGTGCTTGGCTAAGAGTCTATATACATCCCCCTATTTTGTATGTAACTACAAGTGTTAATTTTTATTTGCTGTAAGGAGGCTATTTTAACATGCGTAAAATGAAAACTATGGACGGCAACCAAGCTGCAGCTCACGTAGCGTATGGTTTTTCTGAAGTGGCAGCGATTTATCCTATCACTCCATCTTCTCCAATGCCAGAACATGTGGATGAATGGGCAGGACAAGGTCGTAAAAACTTGTTCGGTCATACTGTACAGGTTGTTGAAATGCAATCCGAAGCCGGCGCTGCAGCAGCAGTTCACGGTTCTTTACAAGCGGGCGCATTGACAACTACGTTCACATCTTCTCAAGGTCTATTATTAATGTTACCTAACTTGTACAAAGTGTCTGGTGAGTTACTTCCAGGTGTATTCCACGTAGCAGCTCGTGCTATCGCAGCGCAAGCATTGTCTATCTTTGGTGACCATCAAGACGTTATGGCAGCTCGTGCTGCTGGTTGTGCTATGTTAGCAGAATCCTCTGTACAAGAAGTTATGGATCTTGCTCCAGTTGCGCATTTAACAGCGTTAAAAACTCGCGTTCCTTTCATCAACTTCTTCGACGGTTTCCGTACGTCTCACGAAATCCAAAAAATCGAAGTATTAGAATATGATGAATTAAAACCTTTAGTAGACCAAGACGCTTTAGAAGCATTCCGTCAACGTGCGTTGAACCCAGATGCTCCTGTAACTCGTGGTACTGCTGAAAACCCTGATATCTACTTCCAACATCGTGAAGCTTCTAACCCATTCTACTTAGAAGTTCCAAATGTAGTAGAACATTACATGCATGAAATCAACAAAATCACTGGTCGTAACTACCAATTGTTTAACTACTATGGTGCTGAAGATGCAACTGACGTAATCGTAACAATGGGTTCTTCTGCACAAGTAGCTACTGAAACTGTAGATTACTTACGTGCACAAGGCCGTAAAGTTGGTTTCGTACAAGTACACTTATTCCGTCCATTCGCGACAGATCGTTTTGTAGCGGCTCTTCCAAAAACTGTAGAACGCGTAGCAGTATTAGACCGTACAAAAGAGCCAGGTGCATTAGCTGAACCTTTATTCTTAGACGTTCAAGCAGCACTTGTTCAACACAATATTAATGCTAAAGTATTCGGCGGTCGTTATGGTCTTTCTTCTAAAGACGTAATCCCAGCTGACCTTGTAGCAGTATTCGATAACATGTTAGCAGAAGCTGGCAAACGTTTCTTCACATTGGGTATCAATGACGATGTAACTAACTTGTCCTTAAACCGTGCTGAAGGCGTATCCGTAAAAACTGAAGGTTTAACTGGATGTAAATTCTGGGGCTTTGGTTCTGACGGAACTGTAGGTGCTAACAAATCTGCCATCAAAATTATCGGTGACCATACAGATATGTATGCACAAGCATACTTCGACTATGACTCCAAAAAATCTGGTGGGGTCACAATGTCTCACTTACGTTTTGGTAAAAATCCAATTAACAAACCATACTTGGTAACTGAACCAGAATTTATCGCTTGTCATCGTCAATCTTATGTACATGAATATGATCTTCTTCGTGGTATTAAACACGGCGGTACATTCTTATTGAACTGTACTTGGTCTCCAGAAGAATTAGCAGAAAAATTGCCTGCAAAACTTCGTCGTACAATTGCTGAAAAAGAATTGAACTTCTACATCATCAATGCAGCGAAAATTGCAGCTGAAATTGGTTTGGGTGGCCGTATCAACATGGTTACACAAGCTGCGTTCTTCAAATTGACTGAAGATACAATCATTCCTATCGACAAAGCAGTTGAGTACTTAAAAGACTCCATTGAAAAAACATATGGCAAAAAAGGTGCAGACGTTGTTGCAATGAATAACGAAGCTGTTGACCAAGGTGTAGGAGCTCTTGTAAAAGTAGACGTTCCAGCAGAATGGAAAGATGCAAAAGATTCCGAAGATACTTTCGAAAAATCTTCTTGCACAACTTGCCCAAGCTATGTGGCTAACATTGCAAAACCTGTTAATGCACAAGCGGGTTATGACTTACCAGTATCCGCTTTCACAGGTTATGAAGATGGTACATTACCTTCTGGTACAGCTGCATTCGAAAAACGTGGTGCTGCTTTATTCGTTCCTCACTGGATTAAAGAAAACTGTATCCAATGTAACCAATGTTCCTTCGTTTGTCCACATGCGACTATCCGTCCTGTATTAGCGACAGCAGAAGAAGCAGCAGCAGGTCCAGAAAACTTTGAAACAATTCCAGAAATGATGACTAAAGGTGAATTGCAATTCCGTATTGCAGTATCTCCATTAGACTGCTTAGGTTGCGGTAACTGTGTAAACATTTGTCCAGCTCCTAAAGGAAAAGCAATCGAAATGCGCCCTATCGATGGCGAATTAGAATTTGCTCCAGCTTGGGATTATGGTGTAGCATTACCAACTAAATCTCACCCAATGAAACAAGAAACTGTGAAAGGTTCCCAATTCAAAACTCCATTGCTTGAGTTCTCCGGCGCTTGCGCAGGTTGTGGTGAAACTCCATACGCTAAATTGATTACTCAATTGTTCGGTGACCGTATGATGATTGCCAATGCAACAGGTTGTTCCTCCATCTGGGGTGCATCTATGCCAGCATCTCCATACACTAAAAACCAACAAGGCCAAGGTCCTGCATGGGCTAACTCCTTATTCGAGGATAATGCTGAGTTCGGTTACGGTATGTTCATCGGTACTGAAAAAATTCGTACACAATTAGCTGATACTGTAGCTTCCATTGCTGAAACTGCTGATGAAGCAACTAAACAAGTTCTTGACTTATGGTTAGAAAAACGTCTTCAAGGCGAAGGTACTCGTGACCGTGCTAAAGCAGTTATCGATGCTCTTTCCAAAGTAGAACAAACAGAAGCTGTAAAAGAAGTATTGGCTAAAAAACAATACCTTGTAAAACGTTCCCAATGGATCTTCGGTGGTGACGGTTGGGCATACGATATCGGTTTCGGTGGCCTTGATCATGTATTGGCTTCCGGCGAAGACGTTAACGTATTCGTATTCGATACAGAAGTATACTCCAACACTGGAGGTCAAGCATCTAAATCTACTCGCGTAGGTGCGGTTGCTCAATTCGCTGCGCAAGGTAAACGTACAAACAAAAAAGACCTTGGCATGATCGCTATGACATATGGCAACATCTATGTGGCTCAAGTTGGTATGGGTGCTGACATGAACCAATTGATGAAAGCATTAGCAGAAGCTGAAGCATATCCAGGTCCATCCCTAATCATCGCTTACGCTCCATGTATCAACCATGGTATCAAAGGTGGTATGGGTAATGCACAAGCTGAAACTAAACAAGCTGTTGCAGCCGGTTACTGGGATTTATACCGTTACAACCCAGCTTTGAAAGCACAAGGCAAAAACCCATTCAGCCTTGACTCCAAAGCTCCTGATTACGAATTATTCGACTCCTTCTTAGGAAAAGAAGTTCGTTACACATCTTTGGGTAAAGCGGTTCCTGCAATGAGCAAAGAATTGTTAGAAATCAACAAACAATTAGCTAAAGAACGTCGTCAATCCTATGTTCGTTTACAAAAAGGATTTGAAGACGAATTACAACAAGGCTAATCAATAGCTCAATAGCGAATCTTATACGAAAAGGCTCTCCTTCGGGAGGGTCTTTTTGGCTTGGTCTATGTTATTGATTATGGAATGACTGGTTATGAATATGGAAATATGCATATAAAACTTTTGGCATTCGTAAGTATGAAGAGTATACAAGAAGCATTGCCTCATATAAAGTCCTAATAGTAAATTAACTATTGGGACTTTTGTAATTTAGAAAATAATAGATTTGTTATACTAGGGACTAGAGATGTGATTGTATTAAGAGGTAGGAGAGCATATGGAAGTGTTAGCTATCGTAGGCATGTGTGTAGCTGCTGTAGGTGTTGTATATTATGATGAGGAGCATAGTGAAAATAATATTCACATAGTTTATTAAACTTGATATACTAACTATAAGTAATGTGTAAAATAAAGAACAGGAGAGACATCATGATTGTCTATAGTACAAAATTGAAAGTGACAGACAAATTACAACCACGAAGCTTTATTCGAACATTATTAGAGTGGCGTCAGCATGTAGACTATCAAGCATTTTCAGAGGCTGTCACTTGGGATGGGTTGGATATGAGTCCCGCTTGGGAAGAAAATGGGCATACCCTCATGATTGAACAATATGAAGATGAGGACATCATGGCAGCTTTGTTTGAACAGGCACCAGATGAATCGGGGTTGTGGAAAACAGAGGTTGTATTCAATGCAAAAGAACGCACAGTTTGTGTATTACAACATAAAAACTTTGATGAATCAATGTCAGAAACTAATCGCTATTTTTGGGCGCCATCTGTGATTAAATACTTGGTAAAAGGTGACTATATAGCTGAAGAACATGGGGTACCTATCGGTCCCGATGTGATGGAATGGTCGGAAGAGATTGAAACTAATTTATTGCAAGAATCAGTTCATAGTGTATGTAATGTCGTCATCAAAGGAACGCCCACTTTCATAGAAAGAATTAACATGGATAAATTGGTACTTAACTTAGAAGGGGTGGCACGTATCTTTGTAAAATCAGATGAGTATGAAATCAATTCAGTCACTATTTATCACCATAAAAATTCAATGCAAGCACCAGATGTGAAAGTATACCATACTGATACGGAGGTAAACTCAGAAAAGGTGCGTCAAAGAATTGTAGATATTGTGTGTGGCGAAATGAACTTAATTGATCGTAGACCATTAGATAGTTGGTATGGGGTTCAACAGAAGGTATTAGAGAAGAAAATAAAACAGTCTCTCCAAGAGCGAACTGAATCAAAAGAACTAGCAGAAATGGCAGTGAATGAAACAGCTACATTAGAAGAGAGACTGAAAGAGGCAGAAGCTCAGGCAGAAAAATATTTACTAGATTATATGAACCTTCAACAAGAATTAAGCATATTGCAATCTAGGATGAATAGTTCTGAGTCGGGTCCAGCTTTGTTGCATTATGGTAAAGAAGATGATATTTATAACGATGAAATTAGAAGTGCAGTCCTAAAGATTTTAGAGGATGTGCAACAAGACCATAAGCCACAAGATATCCATGCGAGCAATCGAATCTATGATATTTGTGACGATATTATCAGACATAACGCACCTCGAAAAAAAGATGCTTGGGATGTGTATGACTCCTTAGATAGTTTATTTAGTAATTATCGCCGCTTTACAGATCGGATGCGCAATGAGCTTACTTCCATAGGTGCAGAGATTACGAAAGAAGGATCTCATTTTAAAGCTAAATTAGGAGGCCAAGATCGGTATACCATTACTTTAGCAAGCTCACCTAGCGATGTAAATGCTGGTAAAAGAACTGTGGCAGACATTAAATTGCGGTGGTTTAAGAAATAATTTAGGAGTCAGTTTTAATTTGAATTCCCCCCATGCCAAGAGCGGTTTTTATACCAACTCCAGTAAACTGTGAATAAAACAATAATAACATTGCTAGTGGCGCTAAGGAGTGGTTCTTTTTAAAACGAACCGTATAGTATCCTATGAAAGCAGGTATTTGTGTACGATCTACACGATAAGGTTTGAACTGTATCCGATAGTCAACCAAGGTGGTAGCTTGACATAATTCTTTAGCTAAGCCTGGC
This sequence comes from Veillonella sp. VA139, assembly GCF_003992005.1. Lineage (GTDB taxonomy): Bacteria > Bacillota > Negativicutes > Veillonellales > Veillonellaceae > F0422. The sequence continues at coordinate 21,142 of NZ_RQVL01000022.1, forward strand.
GCTGTAAAGGTATAGGTTTCCGAAAAAGCATTCCACCGTTTTAATAAACTTTGAAAGATGCGCTCTAAATCGGGGAACGGTTGATAGGCATCTTGAGATTTAAAGCTAGTGCATGTTTTGAAGTTGATTTGTATCTCTTGAATATCTGCAGGATCATCTAGATTGGGACCTAATAGTAATTCACATAGAGCGTCGTGTGAAGTGGAGGAGATACTCATAGTTACAATATCTAGGTAGAGTTGTTTTTGGCGAACAAATACTTTATTGGGGAGGGATTCTAACATAGACCGAATTTGAGTCTCACAGGTGTAGGAAAATGTGATGATACGCCAGATATAGGATTGGCTTTTGTCATCAAAGAATACAAATTGTCGATAAGGATGTACCTGACTGCGGTGAAGTTCTGTGGCATAATCCGTGTCGATGTATTGCATGATGATGCCGTGAAATACACTGCCCATGGATTGATGGATAGGGAGATCGGTTTCAAATTTTACAGTGATGTCAAAGGTTGTAATTGGTTGTAGCATATAAGCCTCCTAATAGGCAAAATCAGACTAATTTACTTGAGAATAAGTAATAAAAAAGGAGTTTCCTGAACTATGTAGAATTATATAAAGATGAAGTATTTTAACAAATTGTATATGGATTCTATGATATAAATAGGTTACTATTATCTTAACATACTTTATACAGAATCGCATATCTACTTGCAGAATAAGATAAGGCGTAACCTGTGAAACGCTGGAAGAAAAAAGGGAGGAACGATAGCTCAACTATACGTGTAAATTGTATTTCAATATTATGAGTCTATGTAACATGAGGTAATTTATGAAAGTAGCAGCATTATTAATGGATACAAGGTCTATCCAAAAGTATATTTTTTCTGGAACGACCTTACGAACTAATATTGGCGCCTCTTATATTGTAGAGCAATTATTTCAAAATGATTTAGTGGATGCCATATTACAATCTGAGTTGGGACATAACTTAGGGCTAGTAGTACCAACAGAGAAAACGTGGGAATCTCCAAAAGGAAATGAAGAGATAGTGGCAGGCTTTACCAATGGTCACTATAACACGTATGTAGCCTATATTGGTGGTGGCAATGCATTGGTGTTATTTAAGGAAGATTTGGTGACAGAAAGTTTCGATCCACGAAAAGAAGTAGTAAAAGCGTTTACGAAGCATATCATTGTAACCTATCCTGGATTAAAAACCAATGCTGCCTTTGGGATATTGGAATTAGATGATACAGAAATTAAAAATGGTGATGAAACAACGACGGTATTTCAAAAAGAGTTAAAAGATTTGTACACCATTTTGAAAAAGAATCAAAATGAAATTCATCCTATTGTGAATGTGCCAATGACAGGATTTACATTACCGTGCAGTATTAACGGTGAAAGTGCGAATGGAGAATTAGATGCCTATGACCCTAAGAAAAGTAGATGTGGTCGCTATGTGTCACAAGAAGTAATTGCGAAACATAAAATGTCTGATACGTCTACTAAGCATCTTCATCATATCTATGGAGAGTATATCGCAGGCTATGACTTTCCGAAAGAGTTTGAAGATTTAGGACAAGTCACTGGCGATGACTATTTTGCCATTGTTCATATTGATGGCAATAATATGGGGGAACGATTCGCAAAGTGTAAATCCTTAGCAGAACGAAGTGCTTTATCTAATCAAGTTAAACGCATTACTGAACGAGCATTTGCCGTAATGGTACAAGTGGCAGCCATGATTAGTGAAGAGGAATATAAAGCAGAAAATATTAAGCTATCTCGTAAGGATACATCTGGTAATGCTATTCAGTATTTGCCAATTCGCCCCATCATCATTGGTGGTGATGATGTAACCTTTGTGTGTCATGCAAGGCTAGCTACCTTATTGAGCCACGTATTTATGACTGCCTTAGAAAGAATCAGCCGAAAAGAAATGGCATACCTAGATAGTTTAGGAGATAGTGCTATGTATTCTTGTGCAGGTATCGCTATTTTAAATACATCCTATCCATTTTTCCGAGGCTATGAATTAGCGGAACAATTATGTGCTAATGCTAAGAAAGAATCGCGTGCGAATGGATCGAGTTGGATGGATTTTGCCATTTTGCATGGAGAACAATCTCCTACATTGGAACAAATTCGTGAGCAGGAATATACATCTGAACTAGGTGGACAACTGCATTATGGTCCGTATTTAATATCAGATAATATAGTAGTAGGTACAACAGATAAACAAGTGGTATCGGCTACAGAGAAGCTAGGTCATAAGCATTATATGGCGATGTTAGATACGATTGCTGCTTTCAGAAAGAGTATGAAACAAGGCGATGCAGGAATGGGGCATAATAAAGTAAAAGGATTACGGTATGCTCTACAAGCTGACTTACATACACTGCACGATACGATTCAACAATTGGAATACCGTAACACACCATTGCCAAAAACTAAAGGTTGGGAAGCCTATCATACTTACGGATGGGAAGCAGGGTATGTGACCTCCAATCGAAGTGATGCAAAACAGTTTGTGACACCGTATATTGATGCCATCGAGATGTTAGAGTACATGCCTCAAGAGGCGTTGCAACAAAAAATATATGATGCGGTGGAAGCAGCCATTCGTAGTGTCAATGAAAGTCATCCTAAATAGTAACAGGTAAAGGAAATAGTATGATGAAACAATATGATGTGACAATCCAATTAATGTCTCCATTGCAACTTAGTGGCGGTCAAGCTGATGTGAATGTAGATATTGATATGTTAGTAGACTCTATGGGGATTCCCTATATTCCTGCTAAACGGTTTCGAGGTGTGCTCTATGAGAGTGCCTTGGAAGTGGTAGAAATGGTAGAGGGACTTCAAGACGGATATGAATATCCGTATGTAAACAAAACTGTATTAGATGAGTTATTTAATAGAGGACATAAAGAATCTCAAGTAGTATTAGAAATTGGAGATTTTCATATTGCAGGGTATGAGGCTTTAAAAAATGAATTAGAGCTTTTACATACAGCCTATCCCTCTGTGGTAACAAAAAAATCCATCCGTAATGCCTTCACATCCCTACGCTATGAAACGGCTATTGATGAAAATTCTGGTGTTGTGAAAGAAGGTAGTTTACGCAATCTGCGAGTGATGGATAAGGAAGAGCAAATCTTTACGGGTCAAATTTCTATGTATAATGGTACGGAAGCGCATGAACATTTGCTAGCGGTAGCATTGCAAAATGCGAAGAATATTGGGTATAAACGGAATCGTGGGTTAGGTAGAATTCAATGCACCATGGATGCACAATTAGAACTTGTGAAACAAGCGTTGAATAAGAAGTAAGTAGGGGACGATATGAAACAATTACGATTAGAAATTACAACAAAATCACCTGTTATTATTACTTCTGAAGATAGTGCACAAGTATTAACAGGAACGAAAACGTATTTTACTGGCTCTATGATTCGAGGTATGTTAGCAGAATTGTTTATTAAACAGCAACAATTAGGAAAGGTAGCTCATGAAAATGACACATTCCGAAAATTATTCCTAGGAAAACTTGTCTTTACGAATGCCTATCCAAAAGTAGAGGAAGAACGTGCCTATCCATTGCCAAAATCCTTACAAGGTGCAAAAACAAGTCAGGAAATTATAGATTTAGTCTATCAACCTGGAGAGGCTGGTTATAAAGGTTTTTCTGGCATGGGAATTGTCAAACAGAATGAACTGTATATGACATCTGTACGTAGTTCTGTACACTTTCATATGAGCCGTCAAGAAGATCACGAACGGTTTGAAGGTAAAAGTCGTGATGGTGGCATTTACAATTATGAATCCATTGATGTGGGACAAACATTTATTACATATATCTATGGGGAAGAAGCGTATTTGCAAGAATTAATGCATGGATTACCATGGAAACAAGATCGGTTACGTATTCGGTGTGGTCGCTCTAGACGCACTGGCTATGGTCATTGTGATATACGGATGAGCCCTATAGAGAATGTCGTTTGCGATACAAAAGCAGTGGCTCAGTCGATTCAAACTACCAAATCATTTTGCCTTCGTTTAGATAGTACATTGCTAGGCAGAGAACAGTTAGGAATTACATTACATGGAATCAATGGGGTTGCGCAAACGGTACTGGAAGAATTGCAAGAAGCCTTTCCTACTAAGACATTTTCAGTAGAAGGACTAGATGTAACTGGCTTTGCTGCTATGGAGAAGGTGCAAAGTTTCGTAGGGATATGGGGTGTGTACCGCCCAGAAGCGATGGGACTCAGCGCTGGGTCGATTCTATTCATTCGTACAGAGGATGATTGGACAGAGCCAGAGGTAGAAAGCTTACATACACTATTTTGCAAGGGCATTGGAGAGCGTTGTGAAGAAGGATTTGGTCAATTACGATTCTGGCTACATGATCAAGCCTTAACTATGCATGAAGCGACAAATGACACAGCCCGTAAGGTAGAAGGACCGAAAACACTTACCGCAAGTACAAAAGAATTGTTACAGGCGATTCTTGAAAATCAAATTATAGAGTCTATTCGTAAACAAGCTTATCAAGATGTACAAAATAATGTAAAACAATTGCGTAAAGCTGATCGTCATACCTATGCACAATTAGAATCATATATTGGTTCACTTTGTGAATCTGTAGGAAAAGGATTGGATCCAAAAGTCAAAGAAGGTATTGAACGAATCATTGAAACCAACTGGGGATATTATGGATTCTTCTTGGGTACAGAGCAGGAAAGTAGATCGGAAAGCATTCTTACATTATTACTAGACCACGGAAAAGAACCATATTGGGTTCAAACTAGTGATGCAGATATGAATGCATTGATTCAAGCCTATGACTTGCCAGCAATTCCTGTCCAAAACGTACGAAAAGAATATTGGACATGGTTCTTTAGATATGCTAGAAAAGTTGTGTAAGAGGGTACCCATATGAGTAATAATACGAAAGCAAAGATGTTAGAAACAATACAGATTACAGGGGATATTACGGTTACATCACCCTTATTAATTGGGGATGGAGAAAAGAATAATGAGGCGGTGGATGCCTTAGTATTACGTAATCGATATGATAAACCATACATTCCTGCCACTAGTTTAGCAGGCGTATTGCGACACCACGTTGTGAATTATCTTGAAGAAGATATCAGTCAAGTTATGCGTAACATTATCTTTGGCTCATTAGATCAAGGTGCGTCGGTTAAAACGGGAGATCATCAGAGTATCCTTCGTGTATATGATGTGGTATTAACGAGTGCTGATGGCACATCGGATGTGTCTATCGTGACTCGTGATGGCGTCCGATTAGAGCATTATCGACGGGTGGCTAAGGATGGTCATAAATTCGACTATGAGGCCATTGATAAAGGTGCTATTGGGACCGTTGCCATGGAATGTATTATCCGCCAAGGTCATTTGGATATATTGAAAAATTTTGATGATTCACTGACTGATACGCAAGCACTAACCATGATTAGAGAGGCTGTTTTTACAATAGCGAATATGTTACACACAGGTATCGGTGTAGGTAGATATACCACAAAAGGATTTGGACAAATTAAAAGTCATAATGTAGAGGCCCATGTATATCAATTACAGACGATAGACTCCATCTATAAATGGGTGATGAGAGACCAGCAAAAATCATCTGGAGACATGGTACACAAAGGTCAATCTGTGACACCGAAGATGCCTCATCTATTCCATATGAAAGTATGGGCGAATATCGACTCAGCCTTAATTGTTAGAACCATTAGTCAAAACTCTGATGTGGATTCCACGATGTTGATGAGTGGTGACGATTATGTGATTCCGGGTTCATCCATTAAAGGTGTAATACGTCATCATAGCCAATCTATCTTAGAAAAGATGGGTGTTTGGGAGGGCTGGAATAGCACTGAGCAAACCGACACTACTAATGCAAGTCGTTTTGTATCTCTGTTCGGTGGTATGATGGCCACTAATGCATCGAAATTGTATAAAAGTCGCGTATCTGTATCAGAGGCCTATATTGCACCGTCGAAAGCCGTTCGGAAAATGAAACAAACACGTAATCGTATTGATCGGTTTACGGGTGGAACGATTGATTCAGCTTTATTTGATAGTGAACCAATTTGGCAAGTAGAAAATCCCAAAGAAGGTATCCTATCTTTTGAAGTGAATGTGCAGAATTGTGTAGAAGATGAAGCAGGTCTTATGTTTGTGTTACTTCGCGATCTATGGATGGGCAAACTCACCTTTGGTGGAGAAGCAAGTATAGGACGTGGACGCTTACGAGGTGTTCGTGCAGAAGTTATCTATAATGGGGAAACATATACATTTGAAAATGAATATGATGCAGACGGTCGTATTGCAAAGTATGCCACTGAATCTAATGGCAATATTGATACCATTAACGAATGCATTCAATATTTACAAATGGGAATATAAAGGGAATGGTATATATGAGTTATGAAATGAATGTAAAAGAGCTAACAAGCAAAGAAAGAACGGTAACAATAGAGCGAGGGCTTACCTTTGCAGAATCCAGTACCTTAGCAGATTTTGCCAATACAATCACAGCACCAGCTACTATCGTAGTATGGTCTATGAATCAAGTACTTTGGGGGACTTGGGACGGAACAAAAATTGCGTTTCCAGAGTCCGTAGAAGTCAATATGGAATTTGCCACAGAAGTACGCGTATTTTCAGAAATAGAAGAGCTTCATGTATATAAAACTAAGCGGGGATCTTGGTTAGGAAGAAAGATTACAGATTCTGAGGATATAACAGGCATTGTTATGGATACCGTAGACAGTACAGCTAGACTACTAGGTAATGAAGTTCGTCACATAGATGGTAACTTTATAGAATGTAAAGACTCTGGACGTAAAATCAGCCAAATCATACCTACACCAGCGATATCAGGTGATACGTATGGATTGGTAACACGAAATTATGTTGACTATGTAGCAGAAACAGGACAAGCCACATATAGTGACTATCGGTTTGTAGCTATTGTAGGAATGAAAAAGGGGTAACATATGAGTGGAAAACAGCAAAAAAATACAAATTCAAATAAGGTAACTATACCTAAGAAATATTTTGGTACTGATGGTGGTGTTAATACATATCCTGCGGATGCCCCTTACAACTTTATTTCCTTACCGACAGATATTTGTGCACCCCATGCCATGTGGGAAGATGTGGTTGCTACAACAGAAGACCTACACATTGTTTCAGATATTTATGATGAATATATTCAAACACAGGGAAAGCATTCCGGATATATTGAACTGACTATCACCACAAAGCAAGATACATTGGTAGGTATGCCAGGTAAAACAGATCGAGAAAGTACATTCTTTTCCATTAAAAATAATGAGCCTATGATTCCGGGTAGTAGCTTGCGGGGTATGACTCGCAATCTGTTTAAAATCATGACCGCTAGTAGCTTCAGAAGTAATGAAGATTTTAATGAGCGAGTGTTGTACTATCGAGATATTGCCAGTAGAGGCAGTGCTAGTGAATTAAAAAATGAATATGAAAGAAATCATACAGGAGCCGGTGATGATACAATTCGTGGTGGATTTATAGTTCGTGTACGGACCCATACAGGGGACACAAAATGGTATGCCTATAATGATCCAACAGTGAACCTAACTGGTGAAAAGTTAGATGGTACCATCGATCATCCTATGGTAAATTGGAAATGTTTTACCGAAGCGATTGAAACATTGACCAATACAGGAAATCGGAAGGCACCTAGTGAATTAACTTGTTCCATTCGAGTGAATCAGATTGGTAAAAAGCCGACCAATACATACACAGTACGATGGAATAGTGATGAATATTATGAAATCGATGAAAGTATCATTCGAGATTATCTCGGTGACGAGAGACGTGGGGGAAATAGCATTAACTTACTCTATCCACAACGTTCCAAAGATGTGAATGGTGTTAGTGGCGGCGCCTTAGAATCGTCGCTTCTTGGAGATATCCTAGGCGTGATGGGAGCAGACATGATTGCACCATGCTTCTTTGTGGTGGATCCTACCAGTGGTAAAGTGAAAAACTTTGGACATACAAAATACTATCGTATTCCTTATAACTTTTCTATTGCTGACCATGTGCCAAGTAATTTGCGAACCAATCGTGTAGACTTTACGGATTTGGTATTTGGATTAAAAGAATTTTGGGGTGGTCGCGTGTACTTTGGGGATGCTGTTCATACAGAGTCTAGTGACAAAGGTATTTATCAAGGTGAACCTTTAAATACGATTCTGTTAAGACCGAATCCTACATCTTTCCAACTATACTTAGCGCAAAAAGGTACTGATAAACGATTGCATTGGAATGATAAATCCTCTATGATTCGTGGAGTGAAATACTACTGGCACCGCAATAGCATTGAAGTCTATGAGCCAGAGAAAAAGAACGGTAAAGACATCAACTCTAACATATTGACTCAATTATCGAATATAGTAAAACGAGACAATACCTTTGTAGGAAAGGTGTATTTCAATCATTTGACGACGGAAGAATTAGGTGCCTTATGTAAAGTGTTATTTACATCCACTGAAAATTCTGCTGATAAAATAACACGTAAAAAAGGTCGTCGTTTTAAAATTGGTAAAGGTAAATCCATGGGATTGGGGTCGGTAGACATTCAATCTAAGTTATTTTTAGAGGCTGAAGATGCCTATACTAATGAAAGTATATGGAGTGATACAGGAGTGGCACCGCTTCATGAAGAAATCTCATTAGACGAAGGGGAGCACACAGTGGATTCCTTTATTGCAGCCTTTGATACGCATACAAAGAATAGCATGTCCGAAGTAGCCCATGCATCCTTAGAAATAGGGGTGGAAGATTTAGTTATCATGATGGACTCGGGTGGTATTAATCCAGCCTTTGATTCACGTACGGTGCATATGACGATTGAAAATGATCCAGCGAATCGCTTTAAGGATCGAATTGCCTTGTTAGAGCCAAAAGAATTTAAGGGATTTAAATAAACTATAGGAAAAAGCAGCTAGGTTATACTAGTTGCTTTTTTTCATGATGCTACAAGTACTTAGTCATCGGAGATATGATAAGGCTAAATCAGTAAAGGACTGTTATCCCATATAGAGTTTTACATGGTGGTAGCAGTCCTTTTTGTATGGGTTACTATTGGGACTTTTGTAAATCAGACTCCGGTTATACATGCTATCATAAGCATGCACAGAAATGACGATATAAGGATGTACAATACAAGAGCGGGAAAGGAGAGTTTGTTATGACACAGTATCTAACCTTAGCAATTTATGATGTGGCAGATGATAAACGGCGCAGTAAACTAGTAAAAATTATGGAGTATTATGGCATGCGGGTACAAGAATCCGCCTTTGAGGCTATGTTAGCACCATCCCAGTGTAATCGGATGATTGAGCGAGCCTTAGCGTGTTTAGATTTGGAGGTAGACTCCTTTCGGGTCTATGTCATCCGTAATGAAAAAGATGTGAAATCCTATGGCATTGGCGATGTGAAACGGGATGATTGCTACGTGATATAAATTTTAGGGGAAAGAAAAATTAACTATCGGGACTTTTGTAAAATGAAAATATTCCTATGGTATATACTAAGGGCATGAGATAGATAAAAAACAAGTCATAAGGGGGGGATACAGACGATTATAAGAAGGTACATCGTATACATGCTATCATAAGAATGTATAGAAATGACGATATATGTAAATGCTATCACAAGAATATACAGAAATGATGATATAAGGATGTACAAATTATATTGTAGATGAGGGCTGAACTGCATGATGGTAAGCAGATAGTGCCCGTAGTAGGTTGAGAGAAAGGAGAACCTATGTGGACATGGTTGAAAGAATTTTTGTTTGGTAAGAAATCTTCTGATGAGCCTGTGCTAGTACAAAATCTGGCGGGGAAAGCAAAGGACACACTAGAAGAAGAGGTGAATCGGAAGGAATTGTCTTTTTTAGAAGAAATTAAAATTATCTTTGGTGAGCATAGTCAACTATTTACATCCAGATATGATGAGAAGTTTAATTTTATTTCCACAGATTATGTAGATGATGAAGGGTTAAAAGAGCTATCTATTATCGGTTTTCATAATGACACAGACCAAGTGCTAGTCATCTTTAAAGGGGTGATGCAGGATGGTACATTTGATGTTGGAAAAGTTAGCGATATTTCAGAAACTTTCAATCAACGTATGGATTATATGCAGCTTGAATATAATGAAATTAAAAATACCTTAGATGTAGTTGTGTCACTTTCGAGAGATCTTGCTGTAGATGATGAACGGCAACGGGAACTGGTGATGAATATCTTGTATAAAATAGCTGCAAATATTACACAGGTCATGCCAGATATTCGGCGACAATATAGTCAATCAAAGAATGCGTAGAGTCATTAATTGAGCGGTAAGGAGAGGTATAGTGGAGACACAAAGCCATAGAAAAGAGAAACCATTATTAGATGTATATATGAAAGCGTTCAAAAACGATAACTATCCGTTTACAAAATTTGGACAATTAGCAGGAGAGAAAGGGTGTATCTTTGATTTATTTTTTACAGAAGAAAATTCTATGCTGGTCCATATGAAAGAAATTGATGAGGATACAGTGCAAGCAGTTTTATATGATATCGTTCCGTATCGACATATACATCCCTGGCTACGACAAAAGACCTTAGATATGGTTAATGAAGCATTAGGAGAAGGTAGCTTGCATTTTCATGAAGAAGTCCAACGTTTCTGTATGATATTACAACTGAAGCGGGGATTTTTAGAAGAGGATGAGATGTTAGGAGAAGCATTACGCCAAGTATTCTGTGAAGCTGGAGAAGCGGTAAAAGCTTGTTTTACAGAATGATAAGCAGGTATATCTAGTTTGTGCAGTAGAGCTTGTTACAAAGATTGAGTTATGGAAATAAGGAGGCATTATGGGTGTATTTGACGGATTTTATAGAACGTTAGAAAATATTATGGGAAGCCATTTAACTAGTTATGATATCCAATGTATGATAGATGAGGCAAATGCACAATGTGAAGGAGGAGTTGTCGTATTTGATGAAGAGTTGCAACTTTTGAGCTATATAGTCGTATTTAATCTAAGTGGAGCTGAGTCAAAAGGTATTAGCATAGACTTCCTGTTACATGAGGCAAGTGCTAAAACTAATAATGCATTAGATTATTTTGATGACATGCGAGAAAGATTTAATTTATATACATAGTGATAGATCGTAACGTGATATAAATTTTAGGGGAAAGAAAAATTAACTATCGGGACTTTTGAAAAATGAAAATATGGCTATGGGATATACTAAGGGCATGAGATAGATGTAACACAAGTCATAAGGGGGTGACACAGACTATCATAAGAAGATACATCCCATGAATACTATCATAAGAATGTATAGAAATGATGACATAAGGATGTACAAATTGTATTGCAGATGAGGGATGAACTATATGATGTTAAGTATGTAGTACCTGTAGTATGTTGAGAGAAAGGAGAGCCTATGTGGACAGATTTAAAAGAATTTTTGTTTAGTAAGAATTCATCTAACAGTCCCATGGTAGAGCAAGAGCCTATAGAAGAAAGAGCAATTGCGGAGGAAGTAGTGAATCGTATGGAGTTGCCATTGTTAGAAGAAGTAAAAATGACTTTTGGCGATTATAGTAAGCTTTTTAAATGTGAGCAGATGAATGTTCCTAGTGGTGGAAAAGCTAATACGATTGTGACAGACTATACAGATGATGAGGGGATAAAGGAACTTCTTATTATAGAAGTCGATATGTATAAGGATTTAGTGGCTATACGATTTAAAGATACTATGAAAGCTGGAACTTTTAATATATCAGATATGATACAAATAAAACGGGAGGTGGAAGGACAAATACCAGGTGCGAATCTAGATTATTCTGATTAAGACCAATGTATGTGTATAGTTGCTGGATTGTATAGAGATCATACTAAAGATGAAGATACACATGCAGAGATGATAATGCATTCAATTTGGGAGATAGAAGCAAATCTAAGAAGGATCATGCCTGTGATACGATCGAAATATGGTAGAAAATAGGAGATATGTGTTAGGAGGAAAGAATGAAACCATCTGATGGATTGCGAGCAGTAGTGGACAGTAGTACGCAAACAAGCGAAGATATAACTATAAGGATAGAGCCACCTTTAATTGATGAATTTGAGATGATATTGAAACGAAAGGGATATCCAGTTACAAGGTGCAATGGAGAGAATAGACCGACAGCGCTAGTGTATTGTGTGTTGCATAAAGGTACTATACAAAATGTAGCAATGGTGGAAGAAAAAGATGGATCTGTCACGGCCTTTGTGGTATATCCAATAGATTGTAGTAATATGCCAGTAAACTTAGTGTACCAAATTGCAGGGGGGATGCAAGAGACGATGAATTTGGGATTAGGTAGTGTTACATGTAACCCTGAAATAGGTGAGGTTCACTATGTGCATCGCTTTCATCGAAAACAGTTCTATCCCTATGAAGATTTAGCGGAGCAAATTATATCTCTATTTGAACAAGAGGTTGAGATAGCCTTAGATGTGTTTAAAGAAACCGCTAAGAAGTATGGATTATGATGCAGAGTATAGGATTATTGAACAGCATTTACTGATATAAACCTTGCGTTTAGAGATGAGAGCGATAATGATAATAAGAAATAAGGAGAAGTTATGGGATTATTTGATGGACAAAAAAGAATAGAAGAAATAATTAGACAAGGGGGTAGTTTGGAGAGATGGTATAGTAATTCTGGCGTGCCACTAATGAAAGCAATAGAAAAGGCATTAGTACGTGATGCTAAAGATGTTGTTACTAAGATGGGTGATAATGGAAAGCTGATCTTAGAATACTTTATGTATCATAATTATGAGAAATTAGAAGTTGTTATTATGGAAGATGAGCACTTAGGACCATGTTTTAATACCCTATATCCGGTAAATACTAGGCATTTAACCTCTAATGATATAGCGAATATTTTACAAGCTGCCAATGCAAAGTGTAAAACAGGAATTGTTATACATAATGAAAGTGTAGATGTCTTTTGCTATATATTCGCATACGAGTCAAATGAATTCGTACCTGAAGGAATTAGTGTAGATATTTTATTGTGTATGGCAAACGAAGAGACTAACAACGTATTAGATTACTTAGATACAGTGAGAGAGTACTTTAATTTATATACATAAGAATAGAGTATGAGTTTGATATGGCGAAACTAGCATAGAGAAACAAAAAAAATAAGAGCGCTGGCTCTTCCTACATAAACAGTATTTTATATTGTTTATAAAGGAAGAGACAGTGCTCTTTTTGTTTTTAAATTATTTAAATCATAACGAAAGAATAGCAATGGTTGGACGCAAATGGTACGGTGTACCATTTACGCAAGGATATCTGGTTTTGGCAAAAGGCTATCGGTATTTTACCAGTCCCCGCAATGGTGGACGTAAATAGTGCGGTGCACTATTTACGCACAGATATCTGTTCTTGCGAAAAGGCTATCGGTATTTCGCCAGTCCCCGCAATGGTGGACGTAAATAGTGCGGTGCACTATTTACGCACAGATATCTGGTCTTGTGCAAGAGGCTAAAGTTATTTCTGAGTCCCCGCAATGGTGGACGTAAATAGCACGGTGCACTATTTATGCATAGATATGTGTACCTTGGGAATAGGCTAATCTAATTTTGCTTGTCCCCGCAATGGTGGACGTAAATAGCACGGTGTGCTATTTACGCACAGATATATGAACTCAGGGGAAAGGATGATGTAATTTGCATGTCCCCGCAATGGGGAAGTAATTCTAAAGTACGAGTCTATTATCCTTTCCAACCAGTTGCTATGTTTCAGTCCCCGCAATGGGGAAGTAATTCTAAAGTAAGGACTTACTCAGGTCCGAGGATTTTTATTGCGTTTCAGTCCCCGCAATGGGGAAGTAATTCTAAAGGTTGAAGATCTTATCGAATATTTTAAAAAGAAAGTTTCAGTCCCCGCAATGGGGAAGTAATTCTAAAGTCTCTACAGATTCACTTACGGCAACATCTACTTCTGTTTCAGTCCCCGCAATGGGGAAGTAATTCTAAAGAAGGAGATGGTGACAAATTAGAAAATGATTTAAGTTTCAGTCCCCGCAATGGGGAAGTAATTCTAAAGAGTTGATTGGCGCATTAGGATCTGTATATTATACAAATCTCAGAGCCCAAGAGACTAGAATTAATATCGTATGAAGTGGTGAGCTTGAAAAAAAAAATGTTGGGG
>NZ_RQVL01000023.1 GCF_003992005.1 Veillonella sp. VA139
ATTTTTTTTATTTAAAATTAGTAAAATTATTAATTTTCTTGACACCCATTCGGGATGTACTTATTATTATTTGATACTCTCTTATGTATTATCTTATTTATAAAGTTTCAGTCCCCGCAATGGGGAAGTAATTCTAAAGGAGATGCAAAATTAACTCCTGAGAATGCAATTAAAGGTTTCAGTCCCCGCAATGGGGAAGTAATTCTAAAGGGCTTGATGGAATATTCCTATGAATTTGAAGAGGTTTCAGTCCCCGCAATGGGGAAGTAATTCTAAAGTATATTTTAAATATAAAAATAAAAAAAATTAAGTTTCAGTCCCCGCAATGGGGAAGTAATTCTAAAGATAATAAAAAAAACAAGAAACTTTGATAATCAAAGTATCAGTCCCCGCAAAGGGGAAGT
>NZ_RQVL01000024.1 GCF_003992005.1 Veillonella sp. VA139
CGCAGGATTCTTTAGTGACGAGGAACCCTCTTTTAAAGCTAGGTAATTATTTTTCCAACAAAAACTTGACACCGTCATATGATTGTTCTCATATTGTGAAATACTTAATTAAATGTTAGAATATAGAAATATACATACAGTACAATCAGTTAATATGAATGAGGAACATATGGCAACAAGATTAAAATGGAAACAGTCCGAAATTAAAGAAAATCCCCTTTTTTCTAAATTAAGAAGTACCATAGAAACAGCGTTTTATGGAAATAATGTAACACCTGTGAAGTCTATTGCACAGGCCTATGAGTTAGCAACGAAAGAACCTGGTGTCATTGTATTAGATATGCCAATTTACCGTGCGGAAGAGCAAGGATTACCACAAGATGCAAAAGTATTGGTTACTAATAATGGTAAAACTACAGGTCGCTATGCAAAAGCACGTCGGATTATTGGCGATGAGGGGATTAACGAAGTAGAGTTATGTGATATTGCTCGTGAAGCTGTATATGATAGCCGTCATAAAGAATGGATTTCTGCGCAAGCCATCGTAGGTTTGGATGAAGCTTTCACAGCTCGTGCGCACTTGATGATTCCAAAAGAACATGCATCTATCCTGTATTCTTGGGCTATCAATTTCCAATTTTTCAATGAGGAAGTAAAAGCCTTTTACAGAGAAAGTAAGGAAATTCCTGAAGGGGATATTTTTATTTATTCTGATCCAGATTATGTGGTAGAAGGATATCCTGGTGGACTTGCTATTTTTGATCCTGCTCATAACTGCGCTATGATTTTAGGGATGCGCTATTTTGGAGAACACAAAAAAGGCACTCTGACATTAGGATGGTCCTTGGCAAATCGTTACGGCTATGTGGCGTGCCATGGTGGCATGAAACGATATAACTTGAAGGATGGTTCTTCCTATACCATCGGCGTATTCGGGCTATCTGGGTCGGGTAAGTCTACATTAACGCATGAACAACATGAAGGTCGCTACGATATTTCTGTGTTACATGATGATGCGTATATTATTCATACAGAAGATTTATCCTCTATTGCATTAGAACCAACATATTTTGATAAGATGCAAGACTATCCGGTGGAACATCCTGCCAATAAATATCTATTGACATTACAAAATGTGGGTGTAACCTTAGATGAAGATGGCAATAAAGTTGTCTTAGCAGAAGATGTACGCAATAACAATGGTCGTGCTATTAAATCGCAATTCTGGACAGACAATCGTGTCAACTTTGTGAAAGACCCAGTGAATGCCATCGTGTGGTTGATGAAAGATAAAACATTACCACCAATTTTAAAAATTGATGATCCAATTTTGGCGGCTACTATGGGTGCTACTTTGGCAACACGTCGCTCTACAGCGGAAAAATTAGATGACAATGTAGATCCTAACGCATTGGTCATTGAACCTTATGCAAATCCATTCCGCACCTATTCCTTACGTACTGATTATGAAAGTTACAAAAAACTATTCACTCAATCTGGTGTAGATTGTTATATCATGAATACAGGCTTCTTCTTGGATAAGAAAATTCCAAAAGAAGTAACATTGGGTTTGTTAGAAGGTCTAGTTGAGGGGAGCCTTAACTTTGAACCGTTCTATAAATATGAAAACTTAGAATATGTAAAAGTAGAAGGGTTTGAACCAGACTTTACAGTTCGTGAGTACCACCATATTCTGCATAAAGCATTTGAGTTCCGCTACGATTACATTGAAAACTTAAAAGGAACAAAAGATGAGTTACCAAATGAAGTACTAGATGTATTAAAAATTATCATGTAAGGGGGAATAGTGATGAATCAAAGATTATCTTGGGGTTCCGTAGCCTTTATTGGAACTATGCTATTCGGCATGTTCTTTGGAGCCGGAAACTTAATTTTCCCAGTTCACTTGGGACAAGAGGCAGGTCAAGCCTTATGGCCAGCTATTATAGGCTTTTTAGTAACAGCTATCGGATTACCATTCTTGGGTATTGTTGCCATGGGGGTATCTCGTAGTAATGGCTTACAAGATTTAGTGAGCCGCGTACACCCTATGTATGGTAAAATCTTTACTTTGTTGTTATACATTACTATTGGCCCTGCATTTGCCATCCCAAGAACAAGTACAGTATCCTATACCATCGGATTTGAACCATTCCTTGGAGGTGTCAATCCAGACCTTGCGTTAGGTATATTCTCAGCAGTGTTCTTTATCATTGCTATTTTGTTCTCCCTAAACCCTGGCAAGTTGATGACCTATATTGGTAAAGTGTTAACACCATTATTCTTAGTGTTTCTAAGCATTTTATTAATCACTGTAGTGGTTATGCCAATGGGAGATTACACAGCAGTAGCTCCACAAGGAGAATATGCGACCCATCCGTTCTTCAAAGGTTTTACGGAAGGATATAATACGCTAGATGTATTGGCATCTTTAGCCTTTGGTATCATCGTTATCCGTGCCTTGCAAGGTGTGGGTGTCACAGAACCTAAGGATATTGCTATGGGTCTTGTGAAAGCAGGCTTCGTAGCGTGCTCCATTATGGCTGTTATCTACGGTTTCTTAGCCTACAGCGGTGCTACTAGCGTGACCACATTAGGTCTTGCTAAAAATGGCGGTATCACCATGGCGCAAATGAATGCATTTTACTTCGGTAATGTGGGAGCTGTGTTGTTGGCTATTATCGTTACCTTGGCATGTTTAAAAACATGTGTAGGCTTAATCGGCGCATGCGGTGAAACATTTGATGAAATGTTCCCAAACACATTGGGTTACCGTGGTTATGCATATTTAACAACAGCAGTAGGTTTCTTAATTGCTAATGTAGGCTTAACAAAAATTATTGAATTAGCCATCCCAGTGTTGATGTTCTTGTATCCATTGTCTATTACTATCATCTTGTTATCCTTTGCAGCACCAATTTTCCAAGGAAGACAAGCAGTATATGCTTGGACAACAGCCTTTGCGTTATTTGCGGCATTAGGTGATGCGATGGCAACGGCGCCAGCAGTTATCAATCAATCTGGATTCATCCAATGGGCATTACCATATTACGGAATGCTACCATTTGCCTCCATCGGTATGGGCTGGATTGTACCGTCCATTATCGGTTTTGTTGTGGGTATGGTGCATATTTCATTAGTGCGTAAATAATAGTCTATTCAGGTACATACTCTAGCAGATATTGTTAGAATTACAGTGTAGCGTGTCTGCAAAATAAATTAATAGTGTAGTATACATAAACGACTAGGTCTTTTGGACCTAGTCGTTTTGTCCATGGTGAAAGTAATTTTAATTTCATTTTTATACACATAGGACATGGTTTTTGATACCTTAACATATGTTACATAAAAATAGAGGAGTGGATTCTATAGAAATTGTGATTTACGTATTTTATATTACTTTCACATGTGGTATAATCTGTATATCTTTCCCATAGAAAGACTGTAGGCGGTGGCACGAGGCTACCAATGTAGTATAGTAGAAAGGAGATTTTTATGTGGAAAAAAGGACTGGCCCTGTTGGTGGTCTGTCTGGTGGGATTCTTACTATGGCATGAATCTTCACTAGAAGCACCAGGAGGAGGCAAGATGTACCGAGTAGGTATCTTGCAATTAGCGGAGCATCCCGCGCTAGATGCAGCGAACAGAGGTTTCGTAGATGGATTACGTGAAGAGGGATTTGTGGACAACGTGATTCTTGATCATCAAAATGCCCAAGGTGATCAATCGAATCTCAACACCATTGCCCAACGATTTGTGGCCCGTAATTCCGATTTAGTTGTGGCCATTGCCACACCAGCAGTACAGGCTATGGCAAATGCTACGAAGGATATTCCCGTCTTAGGAACGGCGGTTACTAGCTATACCACAGCGCGATTAGTGGATAGTGATGAACATCCAGGCGGTAATGTGTCGGGTACCACAGATATGGTGCCTATGGAAAAACGAGTGGAATTAGTGCATCAATTATTGCCGAATGCGAAAAAAATCGGTACTATTTATTCATCCAGTGAAGTGAATTCACAATTACAAGCAGAGAGTTTTCGAAAAGAAGCACAGAAATACGGTATAGAATTAGTGGAAATTACCGTATCTAACGTGAACGACGTACCGCAAGCAGCCAATCAATTAGCCATTATGGGTATTGATGCAGTGTACTTTCCAACAGATAATATCATCGCTTCATCCTATGCGAACATCGTCACCATATTTAGTAGCGCTAACTTACCAGTGTTTCCCTCTGATGAGACATGGTTAAAAACAGGTGGACTAGCAGCCTACTCTGTAGACTTTTATAGATTAGGGGTTCAAACTGGACATATGGCGGCCCGTGTTCTTCGTGGTGAAAGTACACCGGATAGCATGCCAATCGAGATGCAAGAGCCTATTAAATTTGTATTCAATCAAGACGAAGCAGATCGCTTGCACATCCAGATTCCAGAGTCATTGCGACAACAGTAGTATAGTAGTGGGGGCAACCCCGAGTAGGAGGAAAAATGACAAACTTAATTATTAGTACTATTGCACAAGGCCTATTGTGGGCATTGTTGGCATTGGGTGTATTTATTACTTTCAGAATTTTAGACGTAGCAGATTTAACAGTAGAAGGTAGTTTCCCTATGGGTGCCGCTATTTCCGCGGTATTGATTACCATAGGTGTCAATCCTTGGCTGACAGTAGTGATAGCAGGTATTGGTGGTATGATTGCCGGGGCTGTAACGGGTTGGATACATACCAAATTAAAAATTCCCGCATTACTAGCTGGTATCTTAACCATGATTGCCTTGTATTCTGTGAACTTACATATTATGGGGAAAGCAAACATTTCCTTATTACGCATGGATACAGTGTACTCTGCCATCCATAGCATGGGCATTTCTAATGCGGTGGCATTGACGATTATTGGTATAGTAGTAACGGTGGTAGTGGGATTATTCTTATTCTGGTTCTTCGGTACTGAACTAGGTACATCGATTCGTGCTACTGGGGTAAATCCACAAATGATTCGTGCCCAAGGGGTGAACACAGACACAATGATTGTTCTTGGCTTATTATTGTCTAATGGATTTGTAGCTGTGTCTGGTGCTTTAATTGCCCAATCCCAAGGCTTTGCAGATATCGGTATGGGTGTAGGGACTATCGTTATTGGTTTGGCATCTGTTATCATCGGAGAAGTACTATTTGCTTCTTCTTCGGTAGTGCGCAAACTATTTGGTAATTCTTCCTTCGTGTTGAGCTTAGTAGCCGTTGTATTCGGTTCCATTATTTACCGTATTGTTATTGCTACTGTGCTATACCTAGGTATGCCTCCAAATGATTTGAAATTATTTACCGCTATATTAGTAGCTCTTGCCCTATCTTTACCAACGTGGCAAGGTAAATTTCGTCGTGGTTAAGAGGAGGGTATACACATGTTAACATTAAAAGGAATTGTGAAAGCCTTCCATAAAGGCACTGTGAATGAAAAAATTGCTCTTCGTGGCATTGATTTACGATTAGAAGATGGTGACTTCGTGACCGTTATCGGCGGTAATGGAGCCGGTAAAAGTACATTGTTGAACTCCATCGCTGGTGTATTTCCCGTCGATGAAGGTACATTGCATATTAATGATGTGGACGTAACGCACATGGCGGAATACAAACGGGCCAAATACATTGGACGTGTCTTCCAAGATCCTATGTTGGGCACAGCTGGCAATATGCAAATTGAGGAGAACATGCTTCTCGCCTTGCGCCGGGGCAAACAAATGGGATTATCTTGGGCTTTTAAAGAAAATGAAAGAGAATTATTTAAACAGCAATTAGCTCGTTTGGATTTGGGTTTAGAAAATCGTTTGTCATCCAGTATGGGATTATTAAGTGGTGGTCAACGTCAATCCATTACCTTATTGATGGCCACTATGTTGAAGCCAGAAGTGCTGTTGCTAGATGAACATACAGCAGCCTTAGATCCTAAAACGGCAGAAAAAGTATTGCAGCTCACAGATGAACTGGTAAAAGAACATCATTTGACTACCTTGATGATTACCCATAATATGCGTGATGCTTTACGATTCGGCAATCGATTGATTATGATGGATAATGGCAAAGTGATTTATGACGTAAAAGGGGAAGAGAAGGCGAACTTGACCGTACAAGACCTATTGGAACGTTTTGAAGTAGCCAGCGAAAATACCCTCAGTGACCGCATGATGTTGGGCTAAATACTTTACTTTTACCACAAAGTATAGTATTATAGATACCGATGTATTAACCTAGGCGAGGTAATTGAGTCTCCGCCCATTACTTTGGCCTATGGAATTGTAATATTTAGGAGGACATGAAATATGTTAACTACAGAAGCTAAAGCAGCTATTATTAAAGAATTCGCTGTTCACGAAGGTGACACTGGATCCCCAGAAGTACAAATCGCGATTTTGACTAACCGCATTGTATATTTAACTGAGCATTTAAAAGAGCACAAAAAAGATCATCATTCCCGTCGTGGTCTTTTAAAATTAGTTGGTCAACGTCGTAACATGCTTGACTACCTTCGTCGTAAAGACATCGAACGTTACCGTGCGATCTTAGAAAAATTAGGCTTACGTAAATAATTTTACGTACTTTCAAAAAGCGGCTTCGGTCGCTTTTTTGTTATAATCAGCCTTGTATATGAGGCATATCTCTAGTACTGATAACCTGCCAATATGCAAACTAGAAACATCAAGAATAACGAGGGTTGTAAAGATATATAGATTAGTGGGTACTACTCTTAAAACAGGAACGAGTTAAGCTAGAAGAAGTTTACAAAGTGTGAAAATGATTTGCAATGTTGAAAATGAATGCTATACTAATAGGAAACTTAATGTTTGTTTTATAGTAAGAAGGGAAGTACGAATGAAACAAGTGAAACGAAATGCAACGCGGTTGCTGTTATTATCTATGGTTACGGTAGCGTTGGGCAGTTATACAGGGTATGCTCATGATGCGCAAGCGGTAGAAGAAACGGTGATCTTGCCAGATGTAACGGTAACGGCAACGAGAACCTTACAAGATATTTCAAAAACGCCTAGTTCTATTTCTGTGGTGACAGCGAAGGATATTGAAAATCGAAAAGTGGATACGGTTGCAGATGCAATACAATTATTACCAGGGGTGTATAAAAGTCAAGCTTCGGCAGGTGAAATACAAATCCGTGGATTCGATTCTAAAAATATATCGGTACTCGTTGATGGCGTACCAATGAATAATTCTTTCAATAATAAGGTGGACTGGGAAGTGATTCCCGTTCATTCTATTGAACGCATTGAATTAGTGAGAGGTGCTAGTTCCTCCTTGTATGGTGGCAAAGGGGTAGCGGGCGTATTGAGTATTACAACGAAACATATCACACCGAAAACAAATCGAAAAGGGATTCGTTGGCATGGTAAGGTCAATGGTGGGACTTATGGGACATGGAATAATGAACTAGGATTTGATGCTCGTGTGTCTGATCGGGTAGCGATTGGTGTATCTGCAGAAGAGCGTCGCACAAATGGGTTCCCAGGATTTTTTGTGACCGACAAGAGCAAAGTAATTACTAGTAAGGTACATGCACTTACACCAGAGATGCCGTTAGAACAATTGAAAAGCGGTAAATATGTATTAGGGAATCGTGGGGATAAATCTTTGCATAATAAGAATTTGTCTGCTTATATTACGATGAACCTAGGCGACAAAGAAACGCTAACCTATCGCTATGTATATGCGAACCATAAGTACTCTTACCACAATCCAATTAGTGCGGTTACAGTAAATGGAAAGACCGTTTTTACAGGGGATATCAAGGTTAGTGATAAAAAATATGTATCTCTTAATGGCAATAGTTTCTTAGGTCATGATGCAGAGCGAGAATATCATTCTCATAGTTTACAATATAAAAATGAAGCGAACAAGTTACAGATTTCCTTGGGCTATTTAGATAAAAAGAAAGATGGCTATTCTGTGCCAACAAAAGCAACTTCAGGAGATTATGAAGGATCAGGTTCTCACTCCTTCTATCCAGGGAAAGCCTATAATGTAGATGTGCAAAAAGCGTGGAAACCTGAAGGAAAACATCAAATTGTAGGGGGCTTGAATTGGAAACAAGAACGGTTTGATCAAGAAAAGATTTCTTTACAACATTGGCGTGATAAAAACTCTAAAGATACTAAGGTATTCCCTAACGGTGTGAGTGAAACGAATACAGGGGCATCTCGCACGATGGCAGTTTTTGTACAAGATACATATCGCCCTAATGATGATTGGGCCATCTATGCAGGATTGCGTTTCGACCACTTTAAAAAGTATGGTGGGTCTCACGGGGAGTATAATAAGACCACAAAGTCCTACGATGTCGTACATCATAATGATGGATCGTATACAGAGATCAGTCCTAAATTATCAGTAGAACGATATCTTGATGATTCTACCAACGTCTATGCATCCTATGGACATTCCTTTGCACCGCCAACGTTGTACCAAGTGTACCGCTTTGGTCAAACATCTAAAACTCCTATTCACGCAAATCCAGAGTTAGATCCAGAACATTCTGATACCTTTGAACTTGGTTTGAAAAAATCTTGGAATGAACGTACAAAATTAAATGTAGCAGCCTTTTATGTGAATACAAAGGATAAAATTCAATATGTGACATTTAAAAAAGCAGATGGCACTGAGGATTACAAAAAGTATATCAATATAGGATCAGAAACACGCCGTGGTGTAGAATTAGAACTTCGTCACAAGCTGTCTAACAAATGGTCTGTCTTTGGAAACTACACATGGCAAATGGGATATATAGAAAGTAAAGCTTTGGCCAATACAGATCAAAGTGATGGAAAAGAACAAAACTTTGAAATTCCAAGGCACCTATTCCATGGTGGTTTGGAATACAATAGTGGCAAGTGGAATGTGTTGTGGGACATGCAATACGTGAGCTCACGCCAGGGTAAAGATACTGCCGGTGGTGAGCCAGAGGCAGAAGATAGCTACTTCTTAACAAATGCATCTGTGAATTACAAAGTGTCCAAAGAAGCTACCTTGCAATTCAGTGTACAAAATCTATTCGATCGTGAATATTACGCTAGAGAAGCAACAGGCGGCCGTACGTATAATGTAGGTATGAAATTCAAATTTTAATAGTATATAGTTAACTAATACAGGGGGATACTCAGTGAGGGTATCTCCTTTTAGTTTGATAATAGAGTAATATATAACTAATCGGAATATCGATTATATAGGAAATGTGCATGACCAATGGTATACTAATTAAAGAAAATGATATGTGTAACATGTTGTGATAGAGCAGTGAGACGTTAGATAAAGGAGTATCGATGAGAGATAAGTATAAGCGGGTTATAATGGCTACAGTAATTATGAGTTGTATGAGCACGGTGTCCTTTGCTGAGGTGGCGTCAGTGGACTATCAACAAGGGATAACACAGGCAGAACAAATTACGGTGCAAACGGAAGGACGTGCTGTAGGGATTCGCAAATATCATGAAATAGTGGAGTATCCTAATGGGTTGCATATTCAAGTGCGTGGTGTAGGCTACGATACAGCACTAAAAAAACATCACAATGTATCAGGTATATATGTCCATGATGGTACTCGCTTGACAGTTCATAAAGGGCTAACAGTGACCATGCAAAATCCTATTCCTTATGACCAAGCTGATGAAATGGCACATTATTACATGAGCGGTATCTATGCTGGCTTTGGTCGTAAACATGTTGATGATCCGAAATATGATACAAAGGTGGTCGTTCATGGCCCTACTGTGATTCAAGCCGTTGGCAATGGGGTACAAGCTAATAAAGATAGTTATATTACCTTAGACGGTCCTGTGAAAATTGAAACTGTGCCATTTGAGCGGGCAGATGTGTATGCTGCTATTGTCGAAGAAGGTAGCATTGGTATTGGCACTAGTCAGTTGGCTGATATCTATACGGGCACAGCCCTTGTATCTACTCCGAAGCCATCCCAGTATGCAACGGTACAAGTGACAGGCAATGTAGGGGTATTGAATAAAAACTATGGATTGAACCCTAATCCTGGACGTCATGGTTCGTATATTGTGATGAATTTAGGGACGAAGGACTCCGTGTGGACTGGGGCGGCATTAAATGAATTTGCTGAAAGTGGAGATAACCCTCATCATTCTGGCATTACACTAGAATTGAAAAATCAGGCAACGTGGCATAATCGATGGATGGGAGCTAAGCGACATCGTAGTGGACATGAAGAATTACTGCTAGCAACTGGTAAAGGATATACTTTCACAGGTAGTCATATTCAAACATTAATCGGCGGTGATACGCCAGAAACGGCAGGTATTATTTACCAAGAAGATACAGAACCTATTGTAGTAGATGTATTGCAAGGGCATGTAAAAATAGTGGATCGTAGGCCTAATGCAACAGATACAACTGCGCCCATTCGAGTTATAACTAATGCAGGACAACTTACCATTCTCAAATAAGTATGCATATTTTGCATAGGAATCAAGAAAAGCTTGCGTGCTATTATCATTTTAGAGTATAATTGTATGGAAGTATTATTACTTGGTCATAAAAGGTGGTTATATGAGTCGTATAAAGAAGGAAGAACGACAACAGTTATTGCGCGAAAAACTGAATATAAGTCCCTTCACGACAGATGAGGAATTAGCCACATATTTTAGTGTCAGTGTTCCTACCATTCGATTGGATCGATTGGCTCTAGGCATTCCTGAATTACGTGAACGGATTAAGGCAATGGCACAGGAGCATTCTGATGATCGACAGCATATTGATCGGGCAGATGTGGTAGGAGATGTCATTGATTTAGCAGTAGGACAATACGGCATCAGTGTTCTTCGCACTACACAAGACATGCTGGATCGCTCTGGTTACGTAGAGGCACAATATTTATATGCTCAAGCGAACTCGTTGGCGAGAGCCATTGTAGGAGTACCTACGATGATTGCTGGAGTTGGGAATATTAAGTATAAAAGCCTTGTTAAGAGTGATGTCAATTTGGCGGCGAAAGCAGAGTTAGTGCGACAACGAGGAGAAAAATTCTTTATAAAAGTAACAATCAAAGATAACATAAAAGAAGTATTTCGCGCTAAATTCATTATGGAATCTGTGGTAGAATAAAGGTGAATTATGAAGATTGCAGTAGATGCTATGGGTGGCGATTTTGCTCCCCTCGAAATAGTCTTAGGCTCTATTGCCGCTGTGCACGAATACGATACTATGGATGTCGTGCTTGTCGGTGATGAAAGTAAAATAAAAGAAATTTTAGAAGCAGAAGGTGAACTGGAGAATCCAAGAATTTCCATTCATCATGCTAGTGAAGTCATAGAAATGCATGAGCATCCAAGTATTGCGTTACGCAAGAAAAAAGATGCGTCCATTGCAGTGGCGACACGGTTGGTTCGTGAAAAGATTTGTGATGCGGTCATTGCACCAGGTAGTACTGGGGCGGCCGTGGCATCAGCTTTACTAGGATTGGGAAGAATCAAAGGGATTGAACGTCCTTGTATTGCTACACCATTACCAACAGCCAATGGTGTAACGATTATGCTAGATTCTGGTGCTAATGCGAATAGCAAACCGAAACATTTAGTGCAAGGGGCTATCATGGGATATAACTATGCACAGTTGTTGCTTGGTAAAGCTAATCCAACGGTGGGTTTGTTAAACATTGGTGAAGAATCCACAAAAGGAAATGATGTTGTCTTAGAAACTTATCCGTTATTACAACAACTCAAAACAATTCCTTTTAAAGGGAATGTGGAAGGTCGTGATATTCCAAAAGGAACGGTAGATGTAGTAGTATGTGATGGGTTTGTGGGTAATGTGGTGCTCAAATTTGCAGAAGGTCTTGTCACTGTGGTGCAGGATATTTTAAAAGAAGGCATCAAACATAGTAGTATTATCTCTAAACTAGGAGCGTTATTAATTGTTCCTGTGTTTAAGAAAATAAAAAAGCGACTAGATCATACGGAAAATGGTGGAGCTCCTCTCTTAGGGGTAAATGGTGTGTTTATCATTTGCCATGGTAGCTCTAAGGCGAAAGAGATTATGACAGCCATTAAAATTGCTGGAGATCTAGTAGAACGGAAATTGATTGAACATATTTCCTCAAGTATTGAAGAAGAAGGGACCCTAACATATGACAATGCTGAATAAGCCAGTCGGAATTATTGGTACCGGTAGCTATGTGCCAGAAAAAGTTCTTACAAATGCAGATTTAGAAACGATGGTGGATACTAGCGATGCTTGGATTCAAGAACGAACAGGCATTAAAGAACGTAGAATTGCACCAGAAGGTGTAAATGCTTCAGATATGGCTACAGAAGCGGCAAAAAAAGCCTTAGAAGCTGCTAAGTTAACAGCAGAAGATATTGATTGCATCATTGTTGCCACATTAACAGGTGATATGGCAATTCCATCTACGGCATGTTTAGTACAAGCAAATCTAGGCGCTACGAAAGCGGCAGCATTCGATTTGTCTGCAGCTTGCTCAGGATATGTATATTCCATGATTACAGCTAGCACGTATATCAATGCCGGATTATTTAAGAATGTCCTTGTAGTAGGTGTTGAGGTATTATCTCGAGTGGTAAACTGGGAAGACCGCAATACTTGTGTACTATTTGGTGATGGCGCAGGGGCGTGCATCGTCTCTTCTGTAGAAGAAGGATACGGTATGCTCGGTATGGATATGGGTGCTGACGGAAGTGGAGGAATGCATTTATGTATTCCATCTGGAGGTACAGCATTGCCACCGACGACAGAACGACGTGAAGAGGGGTTAACTTTCATTCATATGAATGGACAAGAAGTATATAAATTTGCTGTAAAAACTATGGGTAAAACTGTATTAAAAGCTCTAGAAATGGCAAATATGGAACTGGAAGAATTAGATTTCTTCATCCCACATCAAGCGAATACTCGTATTATCAAATCTGCAGCAGATCGTTTGCATCTGACAGAAGATAAAGTATTTATTAATTTACCTAAGTATGGAAACACATCAGCAGCATCCATTGCCATAGCTTTAGATGAAGCAGTGCGTGCAGGAAAATTGCAAAAGGATGATAATCTTGCCGTTGCTGGATTTGGTGCAGGATTAACTTGGGCAAGTCTAGTAATGAAATGGTGCTAAGGAGGACAAGATGATTAAGACTGATATTTGTGATTTATTAGGGATAGAGTATCCCGTTCTTCAAGGTGGTATGGCTTGGTTAGGTACAGCTGAATTAGCAGCTGCTGTGTCTGAGGCAGGCGGTTTAGGAATTATCGGTGCAGGGCATATGCCTCCAGATGTATTCCGTGCTGAAATTCATAAATTAAAAGAACGTACAAGCAAACCATATGGTTGTAACATTATGTTAATGTCTCCATTTGTGAATGAAGTTATGGAAGTTGCTCTAGAAGAACGTGTTCCAGTAATCACAACAGGGGCAGGTAATCCATCCACATGGGTGCCAGCTTTCAAAGAAATCGGTACAAAAGTTATTCCAGTAGTGGCATCTGTGCTATTAGCAAAACGTTTACTTCGTGGCGGTATTGATGCGGTTATTGCAGAAGGTACTGAGTCTGGTGGTCACGTAGGGGATATTACTACTATGTGCTTAATTCCTCAAATCGTAGATGCAGTGGACGTGCCTGTAATTGCCGCTGGTGGTATTGCTGATGGTCGCGGTATGGCGGCAGCTTTAGCATTGGGTGCTAGTGCAGTTCAAATGGGTTCTCGTTTCGTAGTATCTGAAGAATGTATTGCCCATGAAAACTATAAAGAAGCTGTATTAAAAGCAAAAGATCGTTCCACTGTGATGACTGGTTTGACAACAGGTCACCCAGTTCGTATCATTGAGAACTTATTAGCTCGTAAATATCAATCCCTTGAGTTCAGTGGCGCACCAAAAGAAGCTCTTGAAAATCTAGGTGCTGGTACACTTAGAAAAGCAGCTATTGAAGGGGAAACTAAAAACGGTTCCGTTATGATTGGACAAATTGCAGGTATGTTGACAGACGTAAAGCCTTGTGCAACAATCATTCAAGATATTGTTCGTGAAGCAGAAGAAGTAATGTTGAACTTAAAATCTGTTATCCGATAAGCAGGAGGAAACCTTATGAAAACAGCATTTGTATTCCCTGGTCAAGGGTCTCAAAAAGTAGGTATGTTGAAAGATTTGTACGAAGCGTATCCTATCGTAAGAGAGCGTTTTGCACAAGCAGATGAAGCATTGGGATATTCCATTTCACAATTATGTTTTGATGGTCCAGATACGGAATTAGTAAAAACAGCAAACACACAACCTGCAATTTTAACAGCTAGTGTGGCATGCTATGAAATTTTAAAAGAGAAAGGTTTTACACCTGATATCGTAGGGGGTCACAGTCTTGGTGAATATAGTGCTCTAGTAGCAGCAGGAGTTCTTGATTTTAAAGATGCTGTTTACGTAGTGCATAAACGTGGCGAATATATGCAAGAAGCGGTGCCATTGGGCGAAGGTGCTATGGCGGCTATCTTAGCATTACCACGTGAAGAAGTAGTTCGCATCTGCGGAGAAGTGAATGATACAGTAGGATCTGTACAAGCGGTTAACTTTAACTGTCCAGGACAAATTGTAATTGCTGGTGCGACAAAAGCCGTAGAAGTGGCTGCTGAAAAAATGAAAGAAGCTGGTGCTAAGCGTGCTGTTATGTTACCAGTTAGTGCGCCTTTCCACAGCCGCTTGATGGAACCAGCAGCGAAACGCTTGCAAGAAGAATTAGATAAAATCGAAGTGAAAGATGCTCAAATTCCAGTGGTAGCGAATATTACTGGTGAAATCCTACACGATGGAACAGCGATCAAAGAAGCCTTGGTAACACAAGCAGCAGCTCCAGTACTTTGGGAAGATTGCGTAGCTACAATGGTAGATTTTGGCGCCACACGATTTGTAGAAGTAGGTCCGGGCAAAGTATTAACAGGTTTCACTAAAAAAATTAACAAAGCAATGGAATTAGCAAATGTAGAAGACGAAGCATCCTTGGCTTCCGCAATTGTATTCTTACAAGGAGAATAAGATGAATTTAACAGGTAAAGTAGCATTAGTTACTGGTGCATCCCGTGGGATTGGGCAAGCTGCGGCTATTGATTTAGCAAAGGCTGGAGCAGATGTAGTAGTAAACTTTATTGGTAATGAAGCAGTAGCACAAGAAACTGTTGAAAAAATTGAAGAATTGGGCCGTAAAGCGATTAAAATTAAAGCTGATGTAGGCAATGCAGAGGATGTACAAGCTATGGTAGATGAAGCAGTAGCTGCATTTGGTCATATTGACATTCTTGTGAACAATGCAGGCATCACTCGTGATGGATTATTAATTCGCATGAAAGATTCCGATTGGGATGATGTATTGAATATTAACTTAAAAGGTGTATACCTAGTGACTAAAGCTGTGGCTAAACTTATGGTAAAGCAACGTGCTGGTCGCATTATTAATATGACATCTGTATCTGGTGTGACTGGTAATGTGGGGCAGGCCAATTATGCGGCTGCTAAAGCAGGGGTCATTGGATTTACTAAAACTTGTGCCAAAGAATTAGCAGCTCGTGGCATTACTGTGAATGCTATTGCGCCTGGATTTATTGAAACAGCTATGACAGATGTATTGCCTGAAAAAATTAAAGAAGGGATTGCAGGAACCATACCATTTGGACGTATGGGGCAACCAGAAGAAATCGCTAATGTAGTAACATTTTTAGCATCCGACTTTGCAAGTTATATTACTGGCCAAGTTCTCAATGTAGACGGCGGAATGGTGATGTAAACGCAAGATCCTATACATAGACTACATGAAAGGAGGTGTACGTAATGAGCACATTTGACAAAGTAAAAGCTATTGTTGTTGAACAATTGGGCGTTGACGAATCTGAAGTGGCTATCGATTCCACTTTCATCGATGATTTGGGCGCTGACTCTCTTGACATCGTTGAGTTGATCATGGCATTTGAAGAGGAATTCAATATTGAAATCCCTGATGATGTTGCTGAAAAAATCAAAACTGTAAAAGACACAGTTGATTACATCGATTCTACAAAATAAGTCTTAGTACTTATGCACCACGAAAGGGGGCAGGGCCCCCTTAGTGGATGTGCATATAGGAGGAATAATAGTGAAACTCCCTGAACTTAGAATAGGGAAATTGGTAGCCAAAGTACCAGTAATTCAAGGTGGAATGGCAATCCGATTGTCTACAGCTCGGTTGGCTGCAGCAGTTGCAAATGAAGGTGGTATCGGCCTGATTGCAGCATCTGGCATGCCTTTTGATGAATTACGATACGAAATACAATTAGCAAGAAAATTATCGCCTACGGGCATTATCGGTATAAATGCAATGGTAGCCGCTACGGAATTTTTAGGCCTTGTAAAAACGGCCATTGAAGAGGGCATTGACCTTGTTGTAGCTGGCGCTGGATTTTCCAGAGATATGTTTGCCTTAGGACGTGAATCTGGTACACCTATCGTACCTATCGTATCCACGCCTAAATTAGCGCGTATTTCTGAAGGATTAGGAGCCTCTGCAGTCATTGTGGAAGGTTGTGAAGCAGGTGGTCATTTAGGTACAGATCGCTCTTCTCGTGAGTTAGTACCAGAAGTGGTAGCCGCTGTAAAAAACATTCCAGTCATTGGTGCTGGTGGGGTTCTTGATGGAGCAGATATTGTAGAGATGATTAAACTTGGTGCTAGTGGTGTACAAATGGGAAGCCGTTTTGCTGCTAGTGTGGAGTGTAATGCCTCTGATGAATTGAAAAAAATGTACGTTCGTGCAGATGCTCCAGAAGATATTGTCTTGATTCAAAGTCCAGTAGGACTTCCAGGACAAGCGTTGCGTAATAAGTTTGCAGAAACAGTGTTAGACGGTACAGTACCGCCACCAACAGAATGTCATCGATGCTTGAAGCATTGTTCTCACAAATTCTGTATTATTAAAGCCCTTTCACGTGCGCAACAAGGTGACGTGGAAACGGGATTAGTATTCTCGGGTAATAATATGCGAAAAGTAGACTCCATATTACCTGTGAATGAGATTTTTGCTCGCCTAGTTTCAGAGGCAGCAGCTATTGATTAATGAGATTATAAAGAGGTGGAATAATGGAAAGACGTGTTGTTATTACTGGTTTAGGTGCTGTGACACCAGTGGGAATCGGTAAAGATGACTTTTACAATGCATTGTTACGTGGCGAATCTGGTATCGGACCAATTACTCGATTTGATGCAAGTGAGTATGCAACTCGTATTGCAGGTGAAATTAAAGATTTCGACCCAACACAATTTGGGATTGATAAAAAAGAAGCACGCCGTATGGATCGCTCCGCAGCATTTGCGATTGCAGCTTCTGTGTTAGCGAAACAAGATGCTGATTTAGATTTAGATAAAGAAGACTTAGATCGTTGCGGTACTGTAGTAGGTACAGGTATCGGTGGTATTGATTCCATCCATGATGTATATGTGACATTATTTGAAAAAGGTCCAGGTCGTGTAAGTCCCTTTGCAGTGCCTATGATGATAGCTAACATGGTATCTGGTCGTGTATCTATTCAATTGGGATTACGTGGACCAGTGGAAACTGTGGTAACAGCTTGTACTTCTGGTACTAATGCAATTGGTGAAGCATTCCGTATGATTGCGCATGGTCAAGCAGATATTATGTTTGCTGGTGGTACAGAAGCGGCAGTTTCTCCAGCAGCAGTAGCTGGTTTCGCATCTATGAAAGCCATGTCTACACGCAATGATGAGCCTACAAAAGCATCTCGTCCATTTGCAGCTGACCGCGATGGATTCGTTATGGGTGAAGGATCTGGTATGATTGTTCTTGAAGAGTTAGAACACGCAAAAGCACGTGGTGCGCATATCTACGCAGAAGTTGTTGGATATGGAACGAATGGTGATGCATATCATATTTCTTCTCCAGCACCAGGTGGTACACAAGCTCGTAAATGTATGGAATTAGCATTAAATGATGCGGGTATCAAACCAGAAGAAGTTGACTATATCAACGCTCATGGCACATCTACATCCATTAATGATGCAAATGAAACTTTGGCAATTAAACAATTATTTGGAGATCATGCTAGCAAATTAGCAGTAAACTCCACAAAATCTATGACAGGTCACTTATTAGGTGCGGCTGGTGCTATTGAAGCAATTGTTATGGCAATGGCTATTGAAACTGGCAAAGTACATCCAACAATTAACTTAGATAATCCAGATCCAGAATTGGATTTAGATTATGTATCTGACGGAGCTCGTGATATGAAAGTTGATGTAGCTCTTTCCAATTCCTTTGGTTTCGGTGGACACAACGGTACTATCGTTGTTCGTCGTTACGAGGCATAGTTGTGAGTGTTCCTAAAAGTAGCAAAGTAATTAGCAAGGCTCGTGAAGAATCACTTCACGAGCTTATTGCGAATTTACATTTGCCAATACAAAATATAGGCACTTTGAATCGTGCTTTGACACATTCTTCCTATGCGAATGAACATAAGTTATCCCATGAACACCATAATGAGCGCTTAGAGTTCTTAGGGGATGCGGTATTAGATCTCATCATAGGAGAATATTTATTTACTACATATCCAGAAATGACTGAGGGTGAACTGACACGCTTAAAAGCTTGTACTGTATGTGAAGGTTCTTTAGCTGAATGTAGTCGTACCTTGGAATTAGGTACATACCTACGATTAGGCAGAGGAGAGCGTCACTGTGGTGGGGCTAATCGAAACTCTATTTTAGCAGATACTTTTGAGGCTGTCTTAGGAGCTATCTATTTAGAGTGTGGTTACGAAGTGGGAAAACAGTTTGTTTTGAGTCATTTGCATGGATATCTCCAAATGGCACTTTCAGGAAAAGTAGGAAAAGATTTTAAAACCTTACTCCAAGAGTTAGTACAACAAAAAGGGGAATGCGTGATTCAGTACCATGTCATTGATGAACAGGGACCAGATCACAATAAATTCTTTACTATGGAAGTGGTCGTTGATGGAATTCCATCAGGGGTAGGTTCTGGACGAAATAAAAAAGTAGCAGCTCAAGCAGCTGCAAAAGAAGCATATGAAAAGCTTATACAATAGTAAGGATTGAGGGGTGGGGAACCACTCCCTTTTTCTTTGATGAGGTTTACACACACGAAATACCTATAGTTAAGGGGGATCCTATGAGGAATGTAAAAAAAGAGAAAACTAGACTACTTCCATTTTTTATTCCTCATATTGGGTGCCCTTATATTTGTGTATTTTGTAATCAGCCACGTATTTCTGGACAACAAGAAATGGTATCGGTGGATACTATCCGTAGGTCCATTCGTGAGGTAATATCTGAACAAGGTCACAAAGGACAATGGGAAGTGGCATACTTTGGCGGTAGCTTTACGGCGATACCACAAGAAGTGCAAAATACATTATTGGAGCCTGCTACAGAAGCATTTCAACAGGGATTAATTCAAGGAATCCGCTTGTCTACTCGACCTGATGCGATCAGAGAAGATCGATTGAAAGAGCTTTATACTAGTGGTGTAAGAACCATTGAATTAGGGGTACAAACATTAGATGAAGATATGCTTGTAGATGCTAAACGAGGGCATACGGTAGAAGATGTGGAACAGGCCTGTAAGATGATACGTGAACAAGGGATAACCTTGGGCATACAATTGCTTCCAGGTTTACCTGGTGAGACATGGACGACACTAGTTAATACGGCGGTGAAAGCCGGTCAATTACAGGCTGACTTATGTCGCATTTATCCTGTGATTGTTATTGCAGATACCGAACTAGCTGATCGTGTCCGTGAAGGTAGTTATGTACCATTAACAATAGAACAAGCGGTAGTCTATAGTGCTTTTTTAAAATCCTATTTAGAAGGCAAAGGTACACAGATCATACGTGTAGGATTACAAA
Organism: Veillonella sp. VA139; assembly: GCF_003992005.1. Lineage (GTDB taxonomy): Bacteria > Bacillota > Negativicutes > Veillonellales > Veillonellaceae > F0422. The sequence continues at coordinate 19,937 of NZ_RQVL01000024.1, forward strand.
GTACAGAAGATTTTGATGCTGGTCGAGGTATTGTAGGAGGACCCTATGCTCCTGCTTTTGGAGAATTGGTAGTCAATTATGAATGGCTTCAAGCTATCCAGCAAACCATAGAAGAACACCTTGAAGTATTTGGTATGATTCATAAGGTCATTGTAGAATATCCAAGACCTTTTACCTCAAAGATACGTGGGTTGAAGAACAGAAATATAGAGTACTTTGGACAGGAATATAAGCAGATAGAATGGAATTGGCAAGAAAAACAGGAAAATAATAATACTGGAGTATTGCATGTCATGATAGATCATATACTATATAGCTTGCCTCTTTAAATAGCGGGTTATGGTTATATAACAATGGATTGACTAGTATTCTGTAGAGAGTATGTGATGAGAGGTTGGAAATAGGTATCAGCTTAGTATATAGTATGAACAATATGTTATATTGTTTAAATTTGAAACATACCTATGTATACATAGAAAGGAAGCAGTCATGCAATTATTGCGACTAGAAATGAAAGGATTCAAGTCCTTTGCTGATAAAACGGTAGTGTCTTTTTCTCCAGGCATGACTGGGATTGTAGGCCCTAATGGTAGTGGTAAAAGTAATATTACTGATGCGATTCGCTGGGTCTTAGGGGAATCGAATGTACGCCATTTGCGTGGACAAAAAGCAGAAGATATTATTTTTTCTGGCACAGAAGCTCGTCGCCCTCACAATACGGCAGAGGTAAACTTAATTTTTGATAACAGTGATGGCACTTTGGGCAAAGAATTAGCAGAAGTTGTTATCACACGCCGTATGTATCGCAATGGTGAAAGTGAATTCCAAATCAATAAGAGAAATTGCCGGTTAAAAGATATTCATCTATTATTAGCTGATACAGGCTTAGGTAAAGATTCTATGGCCATCATCGGGCAGAATCGTATCGATGCTATCTTGAATAGTAAACCAGAAGAACGTCGCTTAATTTTTGAAGATGTGGCAGGTATCTCGCGCTTTAAAATGAATAAAGAAGATGCCATTCGGCGTATCAATAGTACAGATCGTAATATGGAACGATTAGATGATGTGATGAGTACGCTGGGCGATCAATTAATAGAATTAGAGGCGAAAGCTAATGTGACACGTGAGTACAATACATTATCACAAGATAAACGTAGCTATGATGGAGCTATAGCCTTTCACGAATATAAAACAGCGGATCGTTTATTTACACGCCAAGAAAATGAAAACTTATCCTACCTACGTGAGCAAGAAGAATTAGAAACTAGTTTAGATGCCATTCAAGAGACCTATAAGACTACACAAAATGAGCTTCAATCATTTCGTGAAACCAACCAAAGTATGGAAGATGAATATGCCACTTTACAAGGTAAATTAGGGGAACTGACTGGACAAATTGAAGTAGCACGGCTAAAAGAAGCCAACATGGTGGAAGAATTAAAAGATGGTGAAGAACGGCTAACAACTTGGAAAGAAGAACTGAAAGAAAAAGAGGAACAGTATGACCGTGATTTAGCATCCTTGAAAGAGGAAGAAAATACTTTAGAAGTCATTGGCAAAGATGTGAAACAGGCTGAATCTAATTTGAAAAATACTCGAGACTCTCTTAGTCAGGTGAAAGCTAATTTAGATGGTATGCGTGTTGCTGAGCAACATGCTCATGAGCGTCATATTCGTGTTGTTCGTGAGTTGGAAGAAGCTCGCCATCAATTAGCAAGAGCAAAAGAGTTAGAAACACAAAAGAAAGATGATGTGCAACGCTTACAAGCGACCTTGCAAGATTTAGAGCAATCTATGACACAGGCAAAAGCACAATTAGAGGCGCAACAACAGGTTGTTAGTGAAGCACAGGAAGCATTGCAGACAGCCCGTCAATCTTTGGCAAATATAGAGAGCAAACGCAGTCAAGCAAATCAGCAACTTATAGAAACTCAGAGAGAGTTGCAAGCTAAAGAAGGTCGTTTAGAACTGTTACATAGCTGGGAAGAGCTACACGAAGGTTATTTAGAAGGTACAAAACATGTGTTACAAGCCAAAGAAAGGTGGTCTTCTCATATTCGTGGAGCTATTGGTGATGTATTCACTGTGGAAGAAAAATTCCTAGTGGCCATTGAAACGGCTTTAGGTGGTGCTATTCATCAAGTTATCACAGACACTGCAAAGATTGCTTCTGAAGCAGTACAATACTTAAAACGCACACAAGGTGGTCGAGTTACGTTTTTACCGATGGATATGGTACGAGGAAAACGTCTGGATCATAAAGCCTTAACATCGCCTTATGTATTGGGATTAGGTGTAGACTGCATTCAATTTGATACACAATATACAGGCATATTTAATCAGCTATTAGGGCGTACTTTGATTGTAGATACCTTGGACCATGGATTAGCATTGCAAAAAGAATATCATCAACAATTGCGGATTGTTACCTTAACAGGAGAGCAATTACAACCAGGTGGTGCTCTAACAGGTGGTGCTACAAAACGGAAAAAAGTATCTATCTTATCTCGTAAAGAAGAGCAAGACACATTACAGAAAGATATTCATACATTACGTGATACAGCACAGGTGTTGCAACATACGTTACAAGGACTAGACAAAGAAATAGAAGCTTTGATACAGTCTGGTAAGGGGTTACGTCAAACCTATGAACAAGAAGAGTTGCAATTACGTAGTTTACAACAAGAGCAGCAACGATCCCAAGGTGAGCAAGCTAACTTAAGTGGAATGGCGCAGACCTATCATGAGGAACTAGAAAAGACTCAAGAAAAGCAAACTACCTTAGGGGCTAACATTAAAAGGCTGGCAGATGAACTTTCACAGTTGGAAAATAGAGAAGGACATCAAGAGCAAGTCACGACTTTGGTTGCTCAAGAGCAAACGTTACAAGACCGAGAACGTGAGCAAAATGAAGAATTGCAAGGAGTACGCTTACGATGGGAACAATCTAGATTGTTGTTAGAACAAAGCAAAAAAGAATTATCACAGTTAGAACAACATATCAAAGATAAGGAAATAAATATTACAAGCTTAGATAGACGATTAAGCCAATTAGGTGAAGACGTTATACGCTTAGGTGGTGAACCAGCGTTAGCATTAGAATCAGAGAAGCAAGCAATAGAAAAACGGGTAGCAGCTATTGGAGAAGCTCGTAAAGGTGGACAAGAAAAAGTACGTGCTTGGGAGTTGCAATTAAATCAACTGCAAGAAGAGCGAAACCAAAAAGAACAACGCCAACGGATAGTGCAAAAGAAATTGGTAGACCTACAAGAAGGATTAACAAAATATCAATTACAAGGCGAACAAGCATTGGAACAATTGGGCGCTTTAGGGTATACTAAACAAGAGGCACAGAATATACACTTAGGTGGCTCCGTACATGAGTGGAAACGACAACAGGCGAACTTGGCAAAACAGATTGAAAGCTTAGGGGCTATCAATCCTAATGCGATTGCAGAATATGAAGAAGCGGAAGAAAGGCTAGCATTCTATGATGCACAAAAAGAAGATTTGGTGACAGCGAAAGAGCAACTCGAAGGCGTTATCGCTGAAATTGATGGGGCTATGTCTGAACAGTTGCAAGGAGTTCTTACAGAGATTCGTGAGAAATTCCAGCATGTCTTCTCCCAATTGTTTGGAGGCGGTACTGCACAAATCGTGGCATCGAACCCAGAATCAATTTTAGAAAGTGGCATTGATTTTTATATCCAACCGCCAGGAAAGAAGCGCCAACAATTGAGCTTATTATCTGGTGGGGAACGAGCATTGACGGTCATTGCATTATTGTTTGCATTGCTGGATTATCGACCAGCTCCATTCTGTGTACTTGACGAAGTGGACGCTGCTTTAGATGATGCCAATGTGGAACGATTTAGCCAATATTTGCATAACTTGGGGGATGCCACACAATTTATCGTGGTGACCCATCGTAAACGGACCATGGAATCAGCTCATGTCTTACAAGGGGTGACTATGGTGGAACGAGGGGTGTCACGTCTATTAACAGTAGCCTTTGATGAAGTAAAGGAGAACAGCGATTATGGCATTTAGTTTTTTTGACCGTGTGAAAGCGGGCTTAGAAAAGACAAAAAATAATTTTGTAAAAAAAGTAGAAACCATCGTTATCGGTTATGCAGAAATTGATGATGATTTTTTAGATGATTTAGAAGCGACTATGCTAGTAGGTGATTTAGGTCCTAAAACAACGACGTATTTAATGAAAGAAATCCGCCGTGGTGTTACGGAAGGGATTATTAACAACACCAACGAAGTTATGCCTTTCATGGAAGAGCGCATTACAGAAATGTTAGGGGCTCAAGAGGAAGTGTTAGAGCTCCATAAACCAGAAGTAATCTTGGTAGTGGGTGTGAATGGTGTTGGTAAAACGACGACCATTGCAAAATTAGCCCATTACTATGCGGAGCAAGGGAAAAAAGTTATCATCGCAGCAGGAGACACATTCCGTGCCGCTGCATCTGAACAATTATCGATTTGGGCAGACCGTGTAGGTGTATCCATTGTAAAACATAAGGAAGGAGCGGATCCAGCAGCAGTGGTATTCGATGCCTGTGCCTCAGCAGTTGCTAAAGATGCAGACTTAGTTATTGTAGATACAGCAGGGCGCTTGCACACAAAAGTGAACCTTATGGAAGAATTGAAAAAAATTGGCCGTGTAGCAGACAAACAAATCCCAGGGGCACCGCATCAAACCTTATTAGTACTTGATGGCACTACAGGTCAAAATGCGGTGAGCCAAGCAAAATTATTCGGCGAAGCAGTGCCTGTCACAGGGATCGTAGTGACGAAATTAGATGGCACCGCTAAAGGCGGTGTTGTGATTTCCATTAAGGAAGAATTGGGTGTTCCTGTGCGTTGGATTGGCGTAGGTGAACAAATGGATGATTTACGTCCTTTCAATGCAAAAGAATTTGCCAATGCCCTCTTCGACAAGGGAGAATAGTGGACCATGACTAGAAAGAAATTATATGAATACGTTGTGGACCAAAATGAAATGAATGGCTATGGTGTCGACGAGGAAGGCATTGAATGCGCCGTAGATATTATGGAATTTGTAGGCGGTGATTTGTACAGACCTCTCACACGCTTACTCTTAAGTAATTGGAAAGAAATTGCTAGCCGTATTGAAAGTTACACCGATGAACAGTGGAATTTTGTTCAGGGTATTGCAGAAAATATGAAGCAGTCATTAGAACATGACCACAGTGATGAAATTCATCATTTATCTGATTGTGGTATCGCCATCTTCATCGAAATGTTAGAAGGAGATGACACAGCTACACAAACCTTGCAAGGGGATACACCAATTACAGAAGAAGAATTGCGACGTATCCGTGGCAAAGGGTAGCTGTATGTTGCGGAGTAATAGAAATACAACAATAGATAGTAAGTAATTGTGGGCATTATTTCCTAGGTCTTAATGAGTCTAGTAATACAATAAACATATAGCAGATAGTGAAAGAAAAGTTGGATCTCTGATTCAGCTTTTCTTTTTATATCATCTCCAGCACCAGAAGAATAGGCATCGTTGAAGAGTCTCACCAGCATTCTCCTTCTGTTCCTTCATCAGTAGGAACGCATGGAAATCTATATATTTGTATCGAACATACAGTACAATACTCTAGTCATTCATGGTATAATATAGAAGTTACTAGATATGGAATTGATAGTGAACTTTCACATTTATAAATATAGAAGATATAAGGAGGGACTATGAGCGGATTGCATCATTTTCCTGAAGAAGGCATACCTTTTCAAGTAGAGGCGCCGTACTCTCCCATGGGAGATCAACCAAAGGCCATCCAGTCCTTGGCAGAGGGAATTGAACGAGGGGAATGGGCACAGGTATTACTAGGTGCTACAGGTACGGGAAAAACATATACTATGGCAAAGCTTATTGAGGCGGTGCAAAAGCCGACCTTGATCATTGCCCACAATAAAACATTAGCTGCCCAATTGGCGAGCGAGTTCAAAAGCTTTTTCCCTAAGAATGCAGTGGAATACTTCGTGTCTTATTACGATTATTACCAACCAGAGGCGTACATTGCCTCTACTGATACATACATTGAAAAAGATGCATCCATCAATGAAGAAATTGATAAACTGCGCCACTCGGCGACAATGAACTTATTTGAACGGAAAGATGTAATCATCGTTGCATCCGTCAGCTGCATCTACGGCTTAGGGGATCCAGAGGACTATAGTACGCTCTGTGTATCATTGCGACAAGGTCAGGAATATAGCCGTGATGACATACTTCGTAAATTGGTGTCCATCCAATATACTCGAAACGACATGAATTTCGTGCGAGGTACTTTCCGAGTACAAGGGGATACGTTGGAAATTTTCCCAGCTGGCACCAGTGAAAGAGCCATTCGTGTAGAAATGTTTGGCGATGAAATCGATCGTTTAGTGGAAATTGATGTGCTTACAGGTGATGTTATTGTAGAGCGTAAACACGTGGCTATCTATCCAGCTTCTCACTATGTAACGACGAAGGAAAAGTTAGACCTTGCCATTGGGCGCATCGAGACAGAATTGGCTGAACGTTTGGCATACTTTAATGAAAATGGCCGTCTTTTAGAAGCGCAACGATTGGAACAACGAACACGATATGACATTGAAATGATGCAGGAAATGGGCTACTGCTCAGGCATTGAAAACTACTCCCGTCTGTTGTCCAACCGGCAACCAGGCGAAGCGCCAATGACCCTCATCGACTATTTCACAGATGATTTCCTAATTATTATCGATGAGTCCCATGTGACCTTGCCACAAATTCGTGCCATGTATAATGGTGACCAAGCTAGGAAGCATAATTTGATCGACTACGGATTCCGCTTGCCATCGGCGGCGGATAATCGGCCTTTAAAATTTGAAGAGTTTGTGGAACGAATCAATCAAATCGTCTATGTATCGGCTACACCAGGGCCCTATGAAATGGAAGTACAGACCAATGTGGCAGAACAAATCATCCGACCTACTGGCCTATTAGACCCTATCATCGAAATCCGACCTATCAAAGGGCAGATGGACGATTTACTAGGAGAAATCAAAGACCGCGCAAAATCTGATGAACGGGTGTTGGTCACTACATTGACGAAAAAAATGGCAGAGGACTTAACAAATTATCTAAAAGAAATGGGTATTCGAGTGCGCTATTTACACTCCGATATTGCAACCATTGAGAGGGCCGATATCATCCGCGATTTACGGGCCGGTGTCTTTGATGTCCTTGTAGGGATTAACTTATTGCGGGAAGGCTTAGATATGCCAGAAGTATCCTTAGTGGTTATCCTAGATGCAGATAAGGAAGGCTTCTTGCGCAGTGATACGTCCTTGATTCAGACCATAGGTCGTGCGGCTCGTAATGAAAAAGGGAAAGTGATTATGTATGCGGACCGCATCACGGGCTCTATGCAACGAGCGATGGATGAAACAGAACGTCGTCGTGCTTTGCAAGAGTCCTACAACACAGAGCATGGTATTACACCATGTACAGTGCGCAAGGAAGTGAAAGACTTAATTGAGTTGACCAAAGTAGAAGGCGAAGTTGCTGCACCTAAAAAAGGTCGTAAGCCTAAAGCAGATGGTCCTGTGGTGTATGACAGTACAGCACCCACAGAAGTGGTGGCAGAAAGGGGGCAACCACTTTCACAGAAACCGCAGTACGAAACGAAGGAAGATGTGTTCAATGCCATTGAAGAGACCACACGCCTCATGAAAGCAGCGGCGAAACAATTAGAATTTGAACGAGCTGCAGAGTTACGTGATGAATTAGGAAGATTGCGCCAAATTTGGTCAGACATGAATGAAGAATAGGAGTTATTTTGAAAGATCAATTAATTATAAAAGGAGCCCGTCAACATAATTTGAAGAATATTGACGTGGCTCTACCAAGAAATCAATTTATTGTATTAACAGGACTAAGTGGATCTGGCAAGTCATCCCTAGCCTTTGATACGATTTACGCAGAAGGACAGCGCAGATATGTGGAATCCTTATCTGCCTATGCTCGCCAGTTTTTGGGGCAAATGGATAAACCTGATGTAGATTACATTGAGGGGCTTTCACCGGCTATTTCAATCGACCAAAAGACAACGAGTCGAAATCCTCGTTCTACTGTGGGAACGGTGACAGAAATTTATGACTATTTGCGCTTATTATTTGCTCGCATTGGTCGAGCTTACTGCCCTACTTGTGGAGAAGAGATTGCCCAACAGACGATTGAACAAATTACGGATTCTGTCATGAAGTTGCCAGAACGTACAAAAATTATGGTGATGGCTCCCGTGGTTCGTGGTAAAAAGGGGCGCCATGAAAAGATCTTAGAGCAAATCCGTAAAAATGGATTTTCTCGCGTTCGCATCAATGGAGAGATATATACCTTTGAGGACGAAATCAACTTAGATAAAAATAAGAAACACAATATTGAAATTGTTGTAGACCGTCTCGTGATCAAGGAAGGCTTAGAAAGCCGTTTAACAGATTCTCTGGAAACGGCCATTCATCATGGAGAAGGTTTTGTCATCATTCAAGAGGTAGATGGCCCAGCCCACCAATTTAGTGTTCATTTTACCTGTCCGAATGGTCACATTTCCTTACCAGAAATTGAACCTCGTATGTTTTCTTTCAACAGTCCCTTTGGGGCTTGCCCATCCTGTTTGGGTTTAGGTAGCACGATGGAGGTAGATGAGGACAGAGTGATTCCAGATCCAACGGTTCCTTTTATAGATGGGGGAGTAGCCCCATTGAGTTCGAATCCTAATGCGTGGTTCATGCGTCAATTAGAGGGCTTGTTGAAAGCGCATGGATATACATTAGAAGCAAGTTTTTCAGAATTGCCTACAGCCTTACAAAAAGAAGTCATGTATGGTAGTACTGAGAAAGTGACCTTTGATTATGAAAATATGCGTGGAGAGGTGAAAACATTCCACACCGAATATGAAGGTATTTTGCCAATGGTGAAACGCCGTCATGCAGAGGCCACTACGGATAGCATGCGGGAAGAGTTTGAATCCTATATGTCTATTAAACCATGTACAGCTTGTAAGGGGGCTCGCTTGAAGCCAGAATCCCTTGCCATCCGTGTAGGAGAAAAAAATATAGATGAAGTGACACAGCTAACGATTAGTGAAGCGGTGGACTATTTTGGCAATCTACAGTTGACGGAACGAGAGGCTTTTATCGGGGCTCAAATTTTGAAAGAAATCAATGCTCGCCTAGGATTCCTGAACAATGTGGGTTTAGATTATTTGACCATGAATCGTAGTGCCGGCACCTTATCTGGAGGGGAAGCGCAGCGCATTCGATTGGCCACACAAATTGGTTCGGGCCTAGTAGGGGTTTTATACATTCTAGATGAACCGTCTATCGGTTTACATCAGCGAGATAATGATCGCTTAATCGAAACATTGAAAGGCTTGCGAGATTTAGGGAATACCTTACTCGTGGTAGAACACGATGAAGATACGATGCTAGCAGCGGACTATTTGGTAGATATTGGACCTGCGGCAGGTGAACATGGTGGTCAAATCGTGGCGCAAGGTACAGTACCAGAGGTGATGGCTGTGAAAGAGTCCATTACCGGTCAATATTTAAGTGGTCAAAAGTATATTCCATTACCAAAAGAACGTAGAAAGCCTACGAAAGCCTGCTTAGAAATCCGTGGTGCTAAAGAGAACAACTTGAAGCAAGTAAACGTAAAGTTCCCTATTGGTTTATTCACAGTTGTAACAGGTGTGAGCGGATCTGGTAAATCTACACTAATCAATGAAATCTTATATAAAGGCGTAGCCAATGCACTCTACAGAAGTCATCATAAGGTAGGAGCCCACAAGGAGATTCGTGGCTTAGAGTATGTGGATAAAATCATCAATATTGACCAAAGTCCAATCGGTCGAACACCACGTTCGAATCCTGCCACCTATACAGGGGTCTTCGATGCCATCCGTGAGTTATACAGCCAAACGAATGAAGCGAAGATTCGTGGATACAAAGCAGGGCGATTCAGCTTTAATGTCAAAGGCGGTCGCTGCGAAGCGTGCCGTGGTGATGGTATCATCAAAATCGAAATGCATTTCTTGCCAGATGTGTATGTACCGTGTGAGGTATGTAAAGGAGCTCGATACAATCGAGAGACCATGGAAGTGAAATACAAAGGTAAAAGCATTGCTGATGTATTGGATATGGTGGTGGATGAAGCGGTAGATTTCTTTAGTGCTATCCCTAAAATTCACCGTAAATTGGTAACTTTACAAGAAGTAGGTCTAGGCTATATTCGATTAGGACAAGCGGCAACTACCTTGTCTGGTGGGGAAGCACAGCGGGTGAAACTAGCTACTGAACTGGCTCGTCGCAGTACAGGAAAAACATTATATATCTTAGACGAACCGACTACAGGCCTTCATGTAGAAGATATCCGCAAGCTTTTAGAGGTATTGCAAAAGTTAACCGATGGTGGTGATACTGTGGTGGTTATCGAGCATAATTTAGATGTCATCAAAACGGCGGACCATATTATTGATTTAGGTCCAGAAGGTGGTTTCCGTGGCGGTACTATCGTTGGCACTGGTACACCTGAGGAGATTGCTGCTTTACCTGAAAGTTATACGGGCAAATTCTTAGGTCCAGTGTTGGAGAAAACTAGGGCCTATATGGAACAGCATCCGTTGCACACTGAGGACACACCATGAATCCCATCGACAGACAATTGCAAGCAGAAGAAGTGAACTTTCAGCCGTCTCGTCAACAAGATATGATGATGGGCGATGCGGAACAGCAAGCGTATATACTGGAAAAAGTAAGCCATCTGCCTACCACACCGGGGGTCTACTTGTGGCGTGACAAGTATCAGCGCATCATCTATGTAGGAAAGGCCATCAACTTGCGCAATCGAGTGCGGTCCTATGTGCAGCAAGATGTGAATCGATCTGTGAAAGTGACAGCCATGATGCGCCGTGCTTGGGATGTGGAAACAATCCAAACGAAAACAGAAATGGAAGCACTTATCTTAGAGGCGACCTTAATCAAGGAGCACCACCCGAAATACAATATTATGCTTCGAGATGACAAGACATATCCTTACGTGAAAGTCACTGTACAAGAGGACTTTCCACGGCTCTTTATGACTCGTCGTTTAGAACGTGACGGAGCCAAGTATTTTGGGCCTTTCACAGATGTGACAGCGGTGCATCATGTACTACGCATCTTGCGCTCCTATTATCCACTACGCACTTGTAAAAGCATGAAAGTAGAACGACCTTGTTTGCAATATCATATGCACTATTGTGAAGGTCCTTGCATGAAGTATGTGACGGTGGAGGACTATCGTAAATATATTGATGATATTGTAGCCCTCTTTGAAGGGAAACAAGTTAAGGTCATCCAAGAGATTACGTCTAAGATGGAGCAAGGCTCAGAGGACTTGGAGTTTGAATTAGCGGCTAAGTATCGTGATGACTTGTTGAGTATCCAAAAGGTACAAGAAAAGCAACGTATGGTTACACAGCGAGGCGATATGGACGTACTAGGCATGGCCATTGATGGGCCTATGGCTTGCATTCAACTGTTTTTCATTCGCAGTGGTCGTTTATTGGGAAGAGAAAATTACTTTGTCCAACATGAAGGAGATAGCCCAGAGCTAGTGATGACGGAGTTCATTAAACAGTATTATGGAGGCTCTACATTCATTCCTAAAGAATTGCTATTGCCCATGGACAGTGTGGACCGTGAACTGTTTAGTGAATGGTTCACCTCTATGAAAGGGCAACAAGTGGACGTATCTGTACCTCAACGGGGCTATAAAAAAGACCTCATCAAGATGGCGGAGGAAAATGCCCAGAACTTTTTGGCAGAACGTCGTCGTCAGTGGCAATATACGATTGATAAAGCCGGTGGAGCTGTGAAAAAATTAGCGGAAGTGCTTGACTTGCCACGATTGCCAGAGCGCATGGAATGTTATGATATTTCTCATATGCAAGGGGCGGAAACGGTGGCGTCCATGGTTGTCTTTGAAGGTGGAAAACCGGCGAAACGAGAGTATCGTCGATTCAAATTGAAAACAGTACAAGGGAAGCCTGATGATTTTGCATCCATGGCGGAGATTATGGAACGGCGCTATGGTAATGAAAAAGATTGGCCTATGCCAGATTTGATTATCATAGATGGTGGTAAAGGACAGTTAAATGCTGCATTGCCTGTCATCCGTGCTATGGGGGTTACCGATGTGCCCGTCATATCCTTGGCAAAGCGCATTGAAGAAGTATTTATAGAAGGAGAATCGGAAAGTATTATTCTAGAACATCATACGCCTGAATTACAATTGCTCCAACAAATACGTGACGAAGCCCATCGATTTGCTATTACCTACCATCGTAGATTGCGTGGAAAGCGGAACTTAGAATCCGTTCTCGACCATATTGAGGGGATAGGACCGAAACGAAGAAAAGCGCTGTATAAGCATTTTGGGAATTTAGATGCTATGCGAGTAGCGGAGTTGGAAGAATTGGAGAGCGTGGAAGGGATGAACAAAAAAGCGGCTTTGGCTGTGTATGAGTTCTTTCGGCGTTTAAAATAGTGGAAACGAGCAACATTTGATTATGTTGTGAAATCTTGTGGCATATTTGTTAGATTGCAAAGGAAACGAGCAACATATCCCTCCGCAAACTGATACAGTGGTTAGGTTTGCTCCGGAACATGTTGCTCGTTTTTAGTGTTGTTTTATTTAGACAATGATAATGCCACAAGATTATTCTACGATTCGGTATAATTGCTAGAATTGTTGCTCGTTTCTTGTGTAGATTAATTTTGATGCCTTAGAGAAAGAACTCATCCACAGATGGGGGCGCCGAGGAGGGAGAGTGTTACTTGTTTTGCTATAAAATCTTGTGGCGATTGATTACCTGACAAAGGGAAGAGCACGGTATACCCCTCACAAACGGTATTTCATAATGTTTGTTCGGGGCACACCGTGCTCTTCTTGTGTTTGTTGTATTTAGTTAGTAAGGAAACGCCACAAGGGCAGTATTATTAGCAGTATATCTTAAGGATTGTTGCTCGTTTCTTGCATAGTTTAATTTTGATGCCCTAGGGAAAGAACTCATACACAGTGTGGGGCGCCGAGGGGAATGGGGTTACCGACTTTTTTCTGTGTTTGGTAGTATGATATGCTGGATAAGGTAGTTTTCTTCTTTTATGCGAAGGTAGAGTATCCATGCATAGATAGGTAATAAAACTATAGCGCTATAAGTAGCGTGGCATAGTAAGGCTACACCGATTAATTCGGGACCAATGTTTAGATAATAATTGGGATGTTTTACGTTTCTAAATAGCCAATGGTCGTTAAATTGATGATTTTTTACAATCATAAGCTTGATGGTCCAAATTCCTTTTAATAGTCGAGTAACGATATAGAGCATAATCATGGAAAAAATCATCAAGATGAGTCCGATGGCGGATAGGCTATCGAAGGTGGTCTGACAATAGATTGCTTCTGCTACGCAAGCTAAGTAATAGATGATATGCACAATAGTCAGGCATTTTGTTGTTTTTACACCATACTCTGTGCCACCGTCTTGTAGAATACGTTGTTCATTGGTTTTAGATAATTTTAAGAAGAACAGTCGCAGAGCGAAGAAAAATAAAATACTGTAGAGAATCATAGACACACTCCTTTACACATTTACACTCAATGTTAAAACACAATACACATTATATACTATGTATAGAGGAACTTCAAATATAAAATCATTTTTCACGATGAAAGATAGTTATTTGTAATCCTATGTAGCCTGTGGCATTGTTAATAAAATAATGCAAAGGGAAGAGCACGGCATACTCCTCACAAACGGTATTTCATAATGTATCGTCTCTTGTAATTCTATGTAGCCTGTGACGATTTACGTGAATAGTATAAAGGAAAGAGCACGACACATTCCTACGCAAACTGATACAGTGGTTAGGTTTGCTCCGGAACATGTCGTGCTCTTTTCAGACTTATGTTATTTAGGTAATAAAGAAACGCCACAAGGCTACTACGTATAACTGCATTCCTTAGTGAAATCATTGATTTGTTCAAATAGTTAATGATAACGTCTAACGACATAAGGTTCTTAGGCCTTAATACGTTAGGCGTATATACTTTAGTATTTGAGAGATGATCCTAACACCTTCGACACGTTGGTGGCTCTTCTTTTTCTTACGTATGGTATACCACATTCTGTGAAAAAGATAAAGGTGTGACGGATGGTCACACCTTTTTTGTTTATTTTGTTGTTTCTTCATCTTCGCTAGGTGCCAACATGGAGTAGAAGGCCCATAGTAGGATGAACCAGAATGGTGTAAACATGAGGGCGATGCGTGTGTCACTTTGTAATGCTAGTACGACCAAGATGAATAGGAAGAACGCTAGGATCAGGTAATTCATAAATGGGTACAGTGGCATTTTGAAAGTAGATTGCTTCGCCAATTCTGGTTGTTGTTTCCGATATTTGAGGTGGCATACGACGATGATGGCCCAAATATAGATGAAGCAGAATGTGGAGATGGACGTAATCATGATGAATACACTTTCAGGCATGACATAGTTTAAGACTACGGTAAATAGTAAGGCCGCAGCGGAGAATAGTGTTGCCTGATACGGTACGGCATGGTTCGTTAATCGTTTCATTCGACTCGGCGCATGTCCGCGTTTGGATAATGCGTAGATCATACGGCTCGTGGAGAAGATGCCAGAGTTTGTAGCAGATGCTGCGGATGTTAGAACAACGAAATTTACGATGCTCGCAGCAGCCAGGATACCCACTGCATTAAATACAGCCACGAAAGGACTAGAATTTGGGTCCACCGCAATCCATGGATATATACTCATGATAATCGCCAAAGATCCAATATAAAATAGAATAATTCTCAATGGAATATTGTTAATCGCCATAGGGATAACTTTTTTCGGATTTTCCGTTTCCCCAGCTGTGAGACCTACTAGTTCAATGCCTGTGAAAGCAAATACTACCATCTGGAAAGACAAGATGAATCCCATTGTTCCATTTGGGAACCAACCGCCGTAATTCCATAGGTTATCAAAGGCTGCTGCACCAGCATTGGTAGTGAATCCTGTAAGAATCATGATAATACCAATGATGATGAGTGATACAATGGCAATTACTTTTATTAAAGCGAACCAAAATTCCATTTCACCAAAGTGTTTGACTGCTGTCAAATTCATAACTAGCAATATGCCTAGTACGATGAGGGCCGGTATCCATTGTGGCATCCACGGTATCCAGTACTGCATGTACAAGCCGACCGCAGTTAAGTCCGCCATGGCCAGTGAAAGCCAACAGAACCAATAGGTCCAACCAGTAATGAAGGCTGCTCGATCACCTAAATATTCTTCTACAAAGTCAATGAAAGAATGGTGATTCAAATTGGAAAGTAATAACTCTCCTAAAGCACGCATCATGAAGAAACAGATAATACCTGTAATTAGATACGTGAGGAGGATAGAGGGGCCCGCTAAACTAATAGATCGCCCAGAGCCAAGGAATAAACCTGTGCCGATGGCACCACCGATGGCTAATAATTGAACGTGGCGATTTTTAAGACCACGCTTTAACTCTTGTTGCGAGTCCGTCATAGTAAAACCTCCTTAATACAATATAAACTTTTATATTTGATAATAGTAAACTATTTTCTATAGAATGTCAATTAATGCTAGTGAATGGACGGTGTCAAGTTTTTGTTGGAAAAATAATTACCTAGCTTTAAAAGAGGGTTCCTCGTCACTAAAGAATCCTGCGT
>NZ_RQVL01000025.1 GCF_003992005.1 Veillonella sp. VA139
GAGTTTTATACTTATTATAAAGTATTAGGGTTAGCTGCTAGTCTTTTGGAGTTTAATAGAACATATTTGTTGTGGTACTTTTTGTGCTATGGAGATTATATTGAAAGAATTATAGATCATAAATACAACTCCATTTTAAGCCCTATCTACCGTAAGTTTGGTTGGCAATGGTTTAGTACAAATAAATATGGTAAGGAACCTGTTTTTGATAAAGTTATGTATAAATGGGCATATTACGCTATTTCTGCTGAACAAAAAATGACTGATAGTGATCTAAATAAGTTGATATCTGATTTAACAGATTTATATACTGAGTATTGCATTAAATGTGTGCAAGCAAAGATTGATTATATAAACGACGATTTAGCTAAATATCTTAAAGCAAAACTTGAGGCTTTACATCAAATTAAGGATGAGGAGTTAGCACGAGCAAAAGAAATTGTAGAGGCACAGACAGAAAAGATTACAGTGCTGGAAGAAAAAGCAAAAAACCAAAGTCATGAGATTTATGAGCTAGAAAGAACTAACGAAATCCTAATAAAAAGTTATCGTGCTACAGTCGAAAACATTTCCTTAATTCAAAGTGAAGAAGACACAGACGGGACAAATAAAATAGACCGTATGTTACGTCATTTATATGATTGTTTACCTGATGAATTAACCGGAGATACGCTCAAGAAGAAGTTTGGCGACATATGGGAAAATTTATCAGAGCACAGCCAAGATGATATTACAAAATCTATTAAGATGTTTGAAATGATGCAAGACAGCGAGTTTTCCACGTTGGCACTATTACGCAGTGTAGAACGTGAGTTAGAACTAAATGTATTTCAGCCTTTCAGAGAGAGCGAATTGTTTAAGAACATTGAAGATCTTTCCTGTACATTTAAAAAAGTGGAAGGCACCCATAAAAGTTTGCAACGGTCGGTCACATTGGGGTCAATTCCTTTCATAGGAAGAGATGTGAATAATGAACGATATATACAGGAAAGCTCGGTGCTGCAAGCGTTTGCTGAGTTTTTAGGCGATAAGAAGGAAGTGTTCACGGAGATTTGCCGGAGTATTGACCAATACAAGATTGATAATGGCATGAAGTCCATTGTTGATTTGAGGAATGGGATTGCCCATGGGGATGCGACGGTGACGGAGTTCTGCGATGAGTCCTGCTATCATGATATATGCAAGTTTATCTACGAGCCGCCCATTCAAATTATGTTTTCCATTATCCTTCATTCTCTGAAAGGTAAATAATAGATTCTTAGCATGAGTGTCTACTATGGGCGACGCATGCAAAGTATGATATACTATACATCATCAATAAGACATCTAGTTGTAATACTATGAATGAAAGGATACAAGTATGATTCATTTTTTATTACGTGGTAAACCGACGTATGTCAATTTCGGTATGTTAGTACTAAGGTTGGCTCTAGGTATCTCCATGGCGTACCATGGTTATCTAAAGTTTTTAGGCGGTGCGCCAGGGCTTTATAAGGTTGGCGCCATGTTAGCGCCATTAGGAGTGCCTGGATATTACGAAGTATTCGGAGCGTTTGCGGCGATGAGTGAGTTCCTTGGGGGATTATTAGTGGCATTTGGCTTATTTACTCGATTTGGGGCATTGCTTCTATGTGCGGTGCTCTTTACAGCAACCTTATTGAATCTATCAGCAGGATTTTTCGCATGGGATTACCCATCACAAATGGGCTTTGCCGCACTTGCTATATTCTTCATGGGCGGTGGACGATATAGTGTTGATCATTCCCTATTCGGGAAGTAACTTGTTGTGCTATGTAGCCTGTGGCGTTCTTACCTAATACAGTGAAAATAAAGACCGCAATACACCTCCTCAGAAACGGTATTTCATAATGTTTCTTCGGAGGCATATTGCGGTCTTTTATGGTTCGTGAATTAGGAAGTACGGAACGCCACAAAGGCTACTACGCGCAATTGCGTTCCTCAGGTGGTACCATGGGCTTCTTGTGTTTGCGTGATTTAGGTAGTAAGGAACGCCACAAAGGCTACTACGCGCAATTGCGTTCCTCAGGTGGGGGCACGGTCCTCTCGCATTTGCATGAATTAGGAAATACGGAACACTACAATGCTACTCTACAATACATCATTTTCATCAACTTATCACTCCATCTATCGGGACTTTTGTAATTCACAACCACCATCATAGGGTATACTAAGTACACAGTTACGAAAGGTGGTGAAATTATGGAAGAGTTACTTTTATTGTTATTACTTTCCGGTGCGCTTGATGACTAATCGGCGTGACCGATTTTTGTGGTAGTGGAGTAGAAAGGATGTGAATGTATGTTAGCCTTATATGGACCAGCGTATTTGGGCGAATGGGTACCTTACCAAGGAGCCTAATCAGCCTAAACGCACACCGTATGGTTATACGGTATGAGATTATAATTTAATATGTATTGATGCACAGCGATTCGATGGAATGGCTGTTTTTTGTATGCAAATAATTCTATAGAATGTTTACAATTCTATAGAATTTGTGGTACAATACGTTGTGGTATTCAGGGATTGTCATTTCTGTCATGCTGAGACAGAGGACCTATGTAGGATTTATGTAATTGACTTAGCACATAGTCATGCCTTAGTTCAATACTAACAAATCTATTAGTATTAGAGTTAGCGACCTGGCAGATATGCTCATGAATATATGGTACGGAGAAGTACCAAATGTTTTAAGAATTACTACTTAGGGTATAATGCTGTAAGTAGTGTAGTACACATACATATAGGAGTTATGATGAACGCAAAAACAACACCATTTACAAAGGAACAATTAGAAACGATTATCGCCCAATATCCGACACCATTCCACATTTATGATGCGAAGGGCATTATGGATAATATGCGCGCATTTCTTGACGCTTTCAACTGGGCACCAGGATTCAAACAATATTTCGCTGTGAAAGCAACGCCAAATCCATATATTATGAAAATGATGAAAGAAATCGGCATCG
Organism: Veillonella sp. VA139; assembly: GCF_003992005.1. Classification (GTDB taxonomy): domain Bacteria; phylum Bacillota; class Negativicutes; order Veillonellales; family Veillonellaceae; genus F0422. The sequence goes on from NZ_RQVL01000025.1 coordinate 2,991, forward strand.
GCGCCGACTGTTCCTCTATGGCGGAGCTCATTTTGAGCGAGAAGGTTGGCATCACTGGGGATGACATCATGTTTTCCTCCAATGATACGCCGTACGAAGAGTACAAAAAAGCGATGGACCTTGGGGCCATCATCAATTTGGACGATATTACGCACATTGCATACTTAGAACAACATGGTGATTTGCCAGATCGTTTCTGTTTCCGTTACAATCCAGGTTCGTTGAAAGAGGGCGGTAACACAATTATCGGTCTTCCAGAAGAAGCAAAATATGGTATGACGGAAGCACAAATTGTGGAAGCTATCAACTATCTAAAAGGAAAAGGTATTACGAACTTCGGTTTACATACGATGGTGGTGTCCAACGAACTTGACATTGACGGCTTAGTAGGCACAGCGGAGTTGATGTTCAACTTGGCATTGCGAGTAAAAGATCAAACGGGTGTAGAGGTATCTTTCATTGACCTTGGTGGTGGTATTGGGGTAGCCTATAAACCGGAACAAACACCAGTGGATTACAAAGTGTTAAGTGCAGGTGTGAAAGAGGCTTACGATTGTTTAATCGTGGGTACTGGTCATAGCCCAATTCAGTTAGCCTATGAATGTGGTCGTATGGTAACAGGCCCTTACGGTTACTTGGTGGCTACAGCGATCCATAAAAAGGAAATCTATAAGAATTACATCGGCTTAGATGCGTGTATGTCTAACTTGATGCGCCCTGCCTTGTATGGTTCTTACCACCACATTACAGTGATGGGTAAAGAAAATGAGCCTGTGACGATGACCTATGATGTAACTGGGTCTTTATGTGAAAATAATGATAAGTTTGCCATCGATCGTCAATTACCAAAAATTGACATGGGCGATCGCATTGTCATTCATGACGCTGGAGCACATGGTCATGCTATGGGCTTCAATTACAATGGTAAATTGCGATCTGCTGAATTGTTATTGCATGAAGATGGAAGTGTCACACAAATTCGCCGAGCAGAAACATTGGACGATTATTTCGCTACATTAGATTTTTCTAATTTATAATTAGAAACGTAGAGGATTATCCTTTACCATAGTGACTTTGGTTTATATAGACATATGCTTTATGTACTTCTGAGAAACTGTTATAACGCTCAAAGTAATGGAGTATATGTCTATTTCTGTATCTAATTTTACCCAAAGGAATGCTAAATGTACTATGTTCACTCGAGGCAAATAGAGGAGTAGAGGGTGGAGTTTAACTTAGAGATATATATTCATATTTTGCTCAACCATTTGCGTGATACTGAGAGATAGGTTTCATACAGGTGAGAATCTTATTACCATACCTATAGAAAGGGAGAGTAGTACGGAGACCCTAAAATGCTTTATATCCCTAAAAAAAGTAGGGAATAGCATTTACAATATTGATAAGATTCGGTATAATAAAAATTGTTGAGTCTCTGGGTAGAGAAATTAAATTTCAATATGCTATAAATGAATAAATGGTATATCAACATATCATTAAAATCATAGTGAAATAGTAGAAATTAACTTGCGGTTCCCGTCTATACAAGGTATAATACAGATAGTATATTTACTATTTTAGATGTAAGCCAAAGTGGCGTTCTCATACTATGAATATGACAGCGGATTACACTTTGGTGGAATCCGTTTTTTTACGGTATTCAACATATGCTAAGACCTAACGAGTCTTCTTTTGTATATAGTAACTTATTTGATAAGGAGTGACATACGTGGCAGAATTACTTCGCGTAGAAAATGTGCGTGCCTCTATTGAAGAGAAAGAAATCTTAAAGGGCATCAATTTAACAATTAATAAAGGTGAAATCCATGTAGTAATGGGCACAAACGGTGCTGGTAAATCTACATTGGCAAACGTAATCATGGGCAATCCTGCTTATGAAGTAACAGAAGGCTCCATCGTATTTGATGGTGAGAATATCACTGAAGAAGCTGTAAACGATCGAGCGAAAAAAGGTATTTTCATGTCTTTCCAACATCCAATTTCCGTACCTGGAATTACAGTAGAAAATTTCATCCGTACTGCTAAAAATACAATTACTGGTGAAAACGTACGTGCTTTGGCTTTCAAAAAAGAATTGAAAGCGAAAATGGAAGAATTATCCTTTGATACATCCTATGCAAATCGTTATGTAAACGAAGGTTTCTCTGGTGGTGAAAGAAAGAAAAATGAAATTCTTCAAATGTCTATTTTAAATCCTAAATTGGCTATCCTTGATGAAACTGATTCTGGTCTTGACGTAGATGCTGTTCGTATCGTATCCGAAGGGGTGAACCGTTTCCACAACGAAGATAATGCGGTGCTAATTATTACTCACCACAATCAAATTCTTCAAAAATTACAACCAAACTTTGTACATATCCTAATCGATGGTCGTATTGTAAAAACTGGTGGCCCTGAACTCGTTCGTGAAATCGAAGAAAAAGGCTACGATGCATACAAAAATTTAGCATAGGAGGATCTCATGGAAGCGAGAAAGAAAACTCAAATTGAGGAGATGGATCGCGGCGTCTATGACATTCGTAATGAATTTGATTTCTCCTATAAATCAGAAGCTGGTTTAACAGAAGATATCATTCGTGAAATATGGGCTAACAAAAATGAGCCACAATGGATGTTAGATTTCCGTTTAAAATCTCTTGAAATTTACAATCAATTAGATGTTCCTAATTGGGTACCTGATATTAGTGCTTTGAATATGGCTGATATCGTTACCTATGTAAAACCTAAAATTGATATGAAAGAAGACTGGAACGAAGTTCCAGATGATATTAAAGAGACATTTGACCGTCTTGGTATCCAAGAAGCTGAAAAAACTTCTTTGGCTGGTGTAGGCGCTCAATATGACTCTGAGGTTGTATATCATAGTATTCAAGAAGACTTGATTCGTCAAGGCGTTGTGTATACTGATATGCAGACAGCACTACACGAACATGAGGATATTGTAAAACAATATTTCATGACATTAGTGCCACCTACAGATCATAAATTTGCAGCTTTACACGGTGCAGTATGGTCTGGCGGTTCCTTCGTGTATGTACCAAAAGGAGTGACTGTAGATATTCCATTGCAGTCCTACTTCCGTTTGAATGCACCAGGCGCAGGTCAGTTTGAACATACTTTGATTATTGTAGAAGAAGGCGCGAAAGCACACTTTATTGAAGGTTGTTCTGCACCAAAATACAATGTAGCTAACTTACATGCTGGTTGTGTTGAGTTATTCGTAAAAGATAATGCGACTTTGCGGTATTCTACTATCGAAAACTGGTCTAAAAACATGTACAACTTGAATACAAAACGTAGTCGAGTTGGTAAAAATGGTACAATCGAGTGGGTATCTGGATCCTTCGGATCTGCGGTATCTTGCTTATATCCAATGAGTATCTTGGCTGGTGAAGGAGCGCATTGTGAATTCACAGGCGTTACATTTGCTGGGGAAGGACAATATTTAGATACAGGGGCAAAAGTTGTTCATGCCGCACCACATACAACAAGTAATGTTAACTCTAAATCTATTTCTAAGAGCGGTGGTACAGCCATTTACCGTGGTGTCTTGAACATCGGCAAAAATGCAGACCATTCCAAAGCAACAGTATCTTGTGAATCTTTGATGTTGGACCAAGAATCTCAATCCGATACCATTCCATCTATTACTATTGAAAATGATAATGTCGATTTAGGGCACGAAGCCAAAATTGGCCGTATTTCCGATGAAGCAATTTTCTACTTAATGACTCGTGGTATTAGTGAAGAAGAAGCAAGAGCAATGCTTGTACGTGGTTTCGTAGAACCAATTTCTAAAGAATTACCATTAGAATATGCCGTAGAAATGAATAATTTAATTACCTTAGAACTTGAAGGTTCTATCGGTTAGGAGGTTAGGATGAGCAACACATTACATTTTAATGAATTGCCTAGACCGACTTTCCGTTGGTTAAAGGTAAATCATACAGAAGGCAATGTATGGGCTGGTACAGAACGTGCTACAGTGACGGTTGAAGGGTCCAAGCACATTGTAACAGACATTACAAATAAAGAAGTATTAGAACCTTCTTATGAAGGTGTTCATGCAGGTGCTTTGCGCGATGCATCGCATCATTTTACACATGGCTATCACATTCAAGTGCCAGCTGGTGCAAAAGAAGCATTGACCATAGTTCTTGATGTACAAGGTGCTGTCAGTGAAAGAACACGCTTACAAATCGAAGCGGGAAAAGACTCTACCTTAGAGTTAACACTTTGTTTGAAAGGTGAAGCTACTGATGGTCATGTGGGGTTACTTTCAGAAATCGTATCCCACACAGGAGCGTCTGTGGTGTTCAAAAAAGTGCAATTGTTAACTGGTAAAGTGCAACAATTTGAACATCGTTATACACGAGTAGAAGAGTCTGGTCATGTTGAGTTCATCAATATTGAGTTGGGTGGATCTGAAAACTACTTGAACTACCAAGAAGATTTGGTTGGCGATTATGCAGAAGTAGAACATGATTTAGGCTATTGCGGTACAGGTACGCAAGTATTTGACGTCGCTATGTTGATGAAACACATCGGCAGAAAAACAATCAGTAATATTAATAACTTAGGTGCATTGAATGGTGCTTCTAAAAAATCATTCCGTGGAACCTTAGATTTCTTGCGTGGTAGTATCGCATCTGAAGGTGCAGAAGAAGATACATGCTTGTTATTAACACCACAAGTAAAATCTATTTCTTTGCCATTATTATTATGTAAAGAAGATAATGTATCTGGTAATCACGCATCCAGTGCAGGTCAATTAGACCAAGCTAAATTATTCTATTTAATGAGCCGTGGTTTCAATGAAGATGAAGCAAAACACATCATCGTAGAGTCAATGCTACGTCCATTGATAGATCGTATCGGACATGAAGAAATGGAAGAAACTGCCTTAGCAGTACTACGACAAAAAATATAATTGAGAGGGATAGTATGAAACCAATAGCAGAGGCATATAAAGATTTTCCAATATTATCAAGAACACATCGAGGTAACCGCATTGCCTATTTAGATAGTGGTGCGACCACACAAATTCCAGTGCCGGTAATGAAAGCCTTAGAAACGCATATGGCAAACCACAATGGGAACCCCCACCGCGGGGCCCATGTGCTAGCTATGGAAGCGTCCGAAGCCTATGAAGGTACTCGTGATGTGGTGCAGCGTTTTATCAATGCTCGTAAACGAGAAGAAATTATCTTCACTCGCAACACGACAGAAAGCTTGAATTTAATTGCTCATTCCTATGGATTGAAGCATGTCAAAGCAGGGGATAAAATCGTCATTACTGTAGCGGAGCATCATGCGAACTTGGTGACATGGCAATATGTGTGCCGTGTAACGGGTGCTATCTTGGAATATATGTACCTAGATGAAACAGGTCACATTAAAGATGGTGAAATGGATAAAATTGACGAATCTACGAAAATTGTATCCTTTGCCCATGTGAGTAATGTGCTAGGTATGGAGTTTCCTGTGAAAGAGTTGGTGGAACGTGCTCATGCTGTTGGGGCTATCGCTATCCTTGACGGAGCGCAATCGGCTCCCCATCAAGCCATTGATGTGCAAGCCTTAGATTGTGATTTCTTCGTATTCTCAGGGCATAAAATGTGTGCCTCTCAAGGCATTGGTGTGGTGTATGGTAAATATCACTTATTAGAAGACATGGATCCATTCTTATTTGGTGGGGACATGATTGAATATGTGAAAGAACAAACCACCACTTTCAATGAAGTGCCTTATAAATTTGAGGCAGGTACGCCGAATGCACATGGGGCGATCACGTTGAAAGCTGCCATTGAGTATTTGGAACAATTTGGTATGGATGCCATCCATGAATATGAACAAGAATTAGTGCGCTATGTATTACCAAAACTAGTGGCTATGCCTCATATTCATTTGTTGGGCAGTGCCAATCCAGAAGAAAAGCATGGAGTGATTGCTTTCACTGTGGATGATGTACATCCTCACGATGTAGCAACTATTATGGATAGCCATGGGGTATGCTTACGTTCTGGACATCATTGTGCGCAACCACTAGGTGCTTACTATGGAGTACCGGCATCCAACCGGATTAGTATGTACATTTATACAAAAAAAGAAGATTTAGATCAATTTTTGGAAGCCCTAAAAACAGTTAGACCAACCATGGGCTTGTCAGAGTAAGGAGAACAATACCATGGAAATGGATCAAGTGTATACGGAACTGATTTTGGAGCATAACCAAGACAAGCGTAATAAGCGTTTATTAGATGTGTTTACTGCTAGTGAGCATGGTCATAATCCAAGTTGTGGTGATGATTTAACATTGCAAGTAAATGTGGTGGACGGCATTGTGAAAGATGCAGCTTACACTGGTTCTGGCTGTGCCATTAGTCAAGCATCGGCGTCTATGATGATCGATGTGATTACTGGAAAATCCTTAGAAGAAGCGTTCCAATTAGTGGACCTTTTCTTAGGAATGATTAAAAAAGAAGTGACTGATGAAGAAGAATTAGAAGCCTTAGAAGATGCTATTGCTTTACAAAATATTTCCAATATGCCTGCTCGTGTGAAATGTGCAGTGCTAGCTTGGCATACATTACGTGAAGCATTAAAGAAATAAAAGGAAGGCTGCTACAGAATGACCTACATTCTTGAGCAGCCTTTTTTGTGTACTTATCGAAAAAAGATAGACCCTTAGGACCTATCTTCTAGATTCGTGTATTGTGATATGTTGTGGGATTACCATTGTCCTTCTTGGTGTTCTTTTAACAGTTTCACCACCCGAGGACCACAACCTTTACCACCGCAAGCACCAGTACCAGCGCTAGTGCGTTCTCTAATTTTGGGGAATGTGTCGCAGCCGTCTAGGATTGCTTCCTTAATTGCTTTTCGTGTTATACTACGGCAAGTACAAACTTTTGTTAATTTATCTAAAATGGCCGTAGGAATTTGATTGTCTTCCATACTGTCCTCCTGTATATAGAAACTTTTCTATATATAGTATACTCTTCAATATGAGTATTGTAAAGAACTTTCATCGTGCATATGAAAGACAGTAGCGATATTACCATATCGTAGTCTGATAGGGGTCAATGGAGGTATATTTAGCAATAGGTATTGCCTAGATTGGTAGATACTATCGGGTAATATCATACGAGGCGAATTGAGCAGTAGAGGTGATTAACCAACAATAGATACTACATAGTGTATTATAATAGATAACATATAGGAGTTATTATGATTTGTGTTATTTTTGATTTAGATGGAACGTTAACAGATTCTCATGAAGGGATTTTAAAATCTATACGTCATGCTTTAACGAGTATGAATCATCCTATTCCAGATGAGGATACGCTACAATTATTTATTGGGCCACCGTTGGCAGATTCTTTTAAAGAACATTGTCATATGACAGATGAAGAGGTGGAGCAGGCCTACAGCTTTTTCAAAGAACGGTATGATTCCGTAGGAAAATATGAAAATGCAGTGTATCCTCAAATTGAGGAAGCATTAAAAGCACTCCGTAAGACAGGTGCTTATGTTGGGATTGCTACGGCAAAACCAGAAGAACAAGCAAAGGATATTATTAAGCATTTTAAACTAGATCCATACTTTGAAGTAATTCGTGGAGCCAATCGTGAAATTGGTTTAGTCCATAAGCTAGACATTCTGAAAGAAGCTTTGAAAGATATGGAGACCATTACAGCGCAAAAATATAAAATTTCCCGGTGGTATATGGTGGGAGATCGTAAATACGATATGGAAGCTGCCAAAGAATTGAACTGCGTGGCTATGGGGGTATCCTATGGTTATGGTTCAGTGGAAGAATTAGAATCTGCTGGTGCTGATTATATCTGTGAAAGCCCATCCGATATACTAGTGAATATTGCAGTGGATACATTGTTATAAGCTCTATGACCTAGCTTGCTATAGGGTCGTCAGATAATAGTATACAACTACATATCAAAAAGAAATAAGCACAATAAAAAGAGGCACCTCGCTGTCATGCGAGGTACCTCTTTTTTGTATTATAATATGTTAGTTCTTGCATCTTCAAATAAAAAGGGGAAGTTCTGATGATTTCATAGGGAACATGTTAATAGAGTTCCCCTACACCTGCAATCGTCCTTCAATCATAATAGGAACTTCTTTGCCGTCTTTAGTGGTGCCTATGATGTTCATTTTTTCATGACCTATCATAAAATCAGTATGAGCTAAGGATGTATTCAATCCATGTGCTCGTAACTCTTCTTGAGATAATCCATCGCTATGGGCTAAGCAAGTTGGATATGCAGCACCTAATGCTAAGTGGCAAGATGCATTTTCATCGTACAAGGTTTCAAAGAAAATCATGTTAGACTGACTAATAGGGGAGTAGTGGTCAACTAATGCTACTTCACCTAGATAGCAAGAGTTTTCATCCGTTTCGATGAGATTTGTTAAGTACTCGCGACCTTCTTTGGCATCGTAGTCAACGACCTTACCATCTTTGAATGTCATATGGAAGTCTTCAATACGGTTTCCATCATAGATTAATGGTTTCGTAGAGTATACGATACCGTTGGCACCTGCATAATGAGGAGCGGAAAATACTTCTTCAGTGGGAATGTTGGCATCAAAGATAATACCTTTCTTAGAAGATTCTTTACCACCTAACCATAAGTGACCTTCTGGCATTTGTAATGTTAAGTCTGTACCATTTGGACAGGTGTAATGCAAGGATACTAATTGTAAATCATTTAGTGTTTTAGTACGTTTAGCTAATCGATCTAAATGGTTGGCGAAGGATTCTTCTTCTGGTACGTGTTTCATACGACATAAGGTAAAGATCGTATTCCATAAGCGATTTATTTTTTCTTCGTCTGTGCCCTCATAACCCAGTAAATCAGCCCATGTGAGGGTGGCTACGGAAGCCACGCACCAAGTGAGAGTAGAATCCATGATGGCCTCGTGGTAAAATTTAGTTAATTTGCCCATGCTACGAGAGGCGAGAGCGATTTTTTCAGAGGGTACACCTTCATAGGCAAATGGATTGGCACTGATTAAGGATAAAATACATGCGTTGGAGTCCAGGATATGGTGATACATATCTTTCAGCCAAGGCGCAGGATTGGCTAAGACATCATCTTTCACATGGGACAAACGAGACTTCCCTGTCACCGTACTACGCCAGTTGATGTGCACATCTTTGGCACCCAGTGCATAAGCCTCGTCCACGACGATGTACACAAAGTCTTTGTTCTCTACATCACCGTTGATGACCAACAGTTGATCTTGTTGTAAATTGACACCCTCTTGTAGTAAAAGTCGGGCATATTGTTGTAAATCTTCTTTCATAATACCTCCAAATATATACTGGTAGTGAATTTTAAAGGATACTACTCATCTATGACGAACCTTTTGTTTGAAAGGATGTGATAGAATGAAAGTAACAAATCAAAAACGAATTGGCATCATTGTATGCCTATTCCTACTGTGTGTATGTGGATACTATCTTATTATAGCAGATACACCAATGAAAGGCGATGGATCACCGTCGGATAGTCCAAAGATTGTCAAACAATCAGAAACAGGAAATCAAGGTGGTCCAGTGGAGAAGGAAACAAAAGGAACTACGATTTTGGTGTATGTCACAGGAGCTGTAGAAGAGCCAGGGTTGTATGAGCTACAAAGTCCTGCGACGGTGAAGTCAGCTATTGAGGCCAGTAAAGGACTATTGCCCTATGCAGATGTGAATCATTTACAGCTACAAGATACCTTAGAAGAAAGCACACATATCCATGTAGACTTTAACTTTCACGGTAGCCCAGAAGAGTTACTAAGAAAACAAAATATGTCTATCAACGAAGCAACGGAAGCAGATTTACAAAAAGTATCTGGTATCGGTCCGAAGATGGCGAAAAAAATTGTGGACTATCGTCAAGAACATGGACCTTTCAAAAGTGTAGAAGAATTGCGACATGTGAAGGGCATAGGACCTGTATTGTATAAAAAAATTGTGGAGAAAGTACGATTATGAAATGGTTACCAAAGCCAATAGACCTAGGCATTACCAGCGTGTTGGGCATGCTATTAGGGATTTGTATGAGCGTATACGAAAATGAATTATGTACCTACCTCATGTATTGGTTATGTATCATTACCATATTTGGCATGTTAGGGTTAATAGGATTACGGGGGTACGAACAAAGACAGGAACCTATCCATAGTGTACTACGGTATGTGGTGAGCATGATGGGTGTTATTTGTGTGTTTACAGGTATAGGATATGTACATACAGATCGAGTCATCACACACTATTTTGAAGATAGACCTTTTTATTATGGTGCCGATGGTGCCTATTATGTGCAGTTCACTAGCAATCCACAACCTACAGTAACCTTAGATGGGATTATGACCGTGGTGGATGCTGATGTAGAAGGTATGGATATAGATAAAAATGGTGCTATTGAACATGTACCAGCGAAGGGCAGTATTCGTGTCTATGTACCAGGAGAACCAACTATTCATATGGGAGACCGCTACGTCATTCGTGGTACCGTGAAAGGCTTTACCTACTACGAGCAAAGTGGATCTCTGTCTATGAAAACGAGACATATCAATGATGGCTTGCAAGGGAATTTGTACCAAGGGACCATAGAGGGGACCTATGCAGTAGAGAAGACTCTAGGCATATGGCTAGCTGATACGGCGTATGCTATCGGTGCTTACTTAGATAAGGTCCACCACTGGGTGGCACAACAATTTGAGGAAAATTTAGATCCATCCATTGCTACCTTAGGATCCTCTTTGGTGCTAGGCGGTCAATATGCTATGTTACCAGAAACGATGGTGAAATTATTCAGTGAAACAGGGCTTATCCATATTTTGTCGGTGTCAGGGTCCCATATTGCTCTCTTATTTCTTATCATTTCTACCGTATTACAACGATTGCAGTTACGTAAAGGTGTAGAATTTTCCATCACCTGTACTTTGATTCTACTATACTGTACTATTGTGGGTTGGAGCCCTCCAGTATTACGCTCTGCCATGATGGGACTATTAAGCGGGTATGTGGTTATGCATGGAGGTACCTACCGTGCCTTGCATGCCCTATTACTATCTGCCTTATGTTTACTGCTGTGGAAACCATTGTTCGCAGTAGATATTAGTTTTGTCTTATCCTTTGGGTCTACCTTGGGTATCATTGGGTTGTATCCCTATGTGTATCGACTCTTTCCGCCGAATCTTATTTCTAAAGGTGTGGCATTATGTATCTCTGCCCAAGTTCTCATATTTCCCATAGAATTATATTATTTTCATATCCTCAGTTTCCTTAGTATCATCTCTAACCTTATAGTAGGCCCCTTGCTAGATATAGCCATCATCGGAGGGCTGTGCCTCTCTTTGTTCAATGTGGTATTTACCTTTACATGGGGTTGGTCTCTCTTAGGTTTTATTTTGAAAGCCAGCATGTCTCTTTTATTTGCTATCCGTAATCTAGGGCTATTGTGGTCACCACCCATGCCGTTGTGGCTAGTGGTAGTATGGTATCTAGGCGTAGGGTATGTGTATTGGTTATTAGCACTGAAAGAGCCTATTCAAGTAGCATGGAATAGGATGGCTAGTATTGCCCTTGTGGTAGTAGGTATGCTACCTTTAGGACTATCCTATGTAAAACCAGTGGTACAAGTGGTTCCTATTGCTATCTCCTCAGGACCAGCTTTCATGGTCTGTAAGACAGGATTTCATAGGGAGGCGTACTTGTACATAGATGCTAAGAATGGCGATATTTCACCGCGAGCGATGAAACAATGTGTAGATGCCTTGCATCATCGTGGGTTTAGTCGTTGGAATGGTGTGTTTGTAGAGGGATATCAAAAGGGTTATGCTCACGTAGATACCTTAGAGCATCTATACAGTAAAGGACAAGCCAGTAAAGATCTAACACTAGATTGGCTATCCGTACAACTTCACCAGAAAGCAGGCTATGAAATCATTGCGAAAGGACAGAAGAAGTTTCACTTTCACCCTCGAAAAGAAGGAGAAAAAGTTCAAGAAATAGTGTATAATACTAAGAGAGAAACAAATACAATGTACGGCCTTACTGATAGCAATCAACTGTTGTACTATCAAGAACGAGGAGCGACACAATTTATCGTGTGGAACACCTTGCATAGTCAATTTGATGTGGAGGAAGGCGTGTATATTGTAGGTAGCGATGAAAACAATGTAGTAACATTATAAGAGGTGACAGATGGTTACATTACTCTATGGAGATGAACCACAATTATTAGAAGAAAAAAAACAGAATCTCTTACATCAATATACAGATCGGACCTTGCTTACCTTGCGTGAGGAGCAAGGTCCCGGTTCTATTTTAGGACAATTACAAGAAGTATCGCTCTTTGGTGAGCCACGAGCATTTCTGCTTGTCCATTTGCCTATCTTTGATAAACCAAAGAAAAAGTTGGCTCCAGAATGGCAAGGTTTGCGAGACTATTTGCAAAGCTATACTGGAGAGGATCCTATTATTTTAGTGTATCCAGAAACTATTGATGGACGGTTGCAAGGAAATAAATCATTTTTGGGAGCCGTAGAATCCTTTAAGTTTGAAAAAGTAGAGGGAGAAGCGCTCTTTCAGTGGATACAACAACATTGCAAGGCTCATAAGCAAAAGATAGATCCCGATGGCATGGCATATCTACGTGATTTGGTAGATTTGTGGAAAGATGTGCCCTTAGCATTTTTACGCACAGAATTTGATCGATTGTTCCTACTACTAAAAAAAGGGGAATCGATGACAGGGCTATTTTTAAAAGAGCATATGACGGACTTTGGCGAGAAAAATATTTTCCGCTTTAAAGATGCTTTATTGGCGAAAGATGCACGAACATTACTAGATTTATTTCCCTCTATGCTTAAGAATAAAAGTGTAGATATGGCGATGGCTTATGTGCATAATCAAATGCATTTGCAACTCATGGTCAGTGAATGTGCCTATTATGGGATGACATTACCTGAGATTCAAAGCTTATTTAAGGAAAAAGGGATGAAAGCCAATCCCTATACAATTAAATTAGCTTTTGAAGCTCGCCGAAAAATTCAAATCCCAGCGGTGGCAACGTTGATTAGCCAGCTGTATCATTTGATTTTGCAAAGCCGTCAGGGTATAGCAGATATGAGTCAATTTCAAGATATTTGTTTAGCCTATTGTGCAAATTAGGAGAAGTATGAAACGAAAGTATATTGCCACTGTGGCGGCTTTCATAGCTGTCGTTGGGGGAGCTATAACAGGGCTTGTATGGCCTACTGGAAACACTATTTATGGATTAACTATAGATGGTCATAGTATATCTCATCAAAGTATGGATGAAGTAGACACTTATTTACAAGAGCGGAACACACAGTCACAAAGGATTCGTATAGTGGATCCTAAGGGAAAAGAAACGACTATGAATTTAACAGATTTAGGGATTACCATAGATAGGGTGGGAACCTTAACCGATGTGATGGATTATGGCTATGAAAGTGATGTCATGACCTATGTCATGCACCGAGTAGATGCGTTACTTCATGGAAAAGCGATGAACATTCGATATAAAGTAGATGGACCAGTGGCTGAGTCGTATTTTTTGAATTATGCAAAGGCCATGGGACAAGTAGGAACTAATGCAACTATTACCCTTGAGGGTGATAAAGTCGTACATCAGCCCGCTAAGGTAGGCCGTAAATTGGATGTGACGGCTACTATGAAGCGATTGCAAGAACAACTGCAAGAAGGTAAGGTAGAGACTTTAGAACTTGTTATTAATGAGTCTGCACAGCCTACGATTACGGATAAAGATTTAGTGTCTATCACGTCCATATTGGGGTCCTTTACGACGTATTTTGATGGCTCTAATACAAGCCGAGCCCATAATATTCATTTAGCATCTCAAAAAATTCATCAAACTTTTATTCCAGCAGGTGGTATTTTCTCCTTTAATCAAGTTGTAGGAGAAAGGACTCCTGAAGCGGGCTATGATGATGCACCTGTATTCATGGGAGGGCGTTTGGTGCCAGGTATTGGTGGTGGAATATGCCAAGTAAGTTCTACCTTGTTTAATACAGCTTTATTATCTGGTATGGATATTGTAGAACGTGATACGCATTTTGCGCCTGTTTCCTATATACCAGTAGGCTTAGATGCTACTGTGGCGTGGGGATATATTGACTTTCAGTTTAAAAATCCATACTCTCATCCCATCTATGTGATTGCCGAAGAAGGTGCTGGCTATGTGACCATTACTATATTAGGAGCTAAGGAAGATGTACCACAGTCTGTAACGATTACAAAAGGTAAAGAACAAAGAATTCCTAATAAAAAAATAGAAAAAATCGATGAGGCTGTGAAAGAAGAATCTATAGAAGAATCAGGTCATGAGGGAGTTTCTGTAGATACGACGAGAACCATAGTATATGGAGATGGGCGATCTTCTACGTATACCTTTAATTCTTATTATGAACCTGTAGATACGGTTATTGTCACAGGTCCTAATGTGGTGAAAAAAATTAAAGCTAATCCGGTGAAGTCAAATCCGTAAAGGAGATGTACTATGAAATATTATCATATGGTACTAAAGGGAGAGTCTAAAGTAGACTTTCACTTTTATTTGAAAAACGGAAAATTGCATATATTTGGTTCTCAGTTGACAGGAACATTAGATAAGGCAGTGCAAACACGTATTGAGGAAATCTGCGATTCCATTGGCTGCACCTGTGAAATTGTGAATACTGGCGATTTCATGAACCAGCTTGTTCTCACCCGGATGCCTCATAGGCAAGAGTGCGATTATACCAGCTACGTTCAAGAACCTAGTGTGACAGATGATGATGCGTATCTATTTTTGCAACAAGCCAACGAACTATCGGATTACGATATCTATTGGGACATGGATGAAGAGAATCGATTCGATGAAATGGAGCTCTATGTAGGTAAGGATGGCACTATCAAGACGTCATCTGACTATGATGATTTATACGATGCACCAGTTGTCATTGATCGTCCAAACACGCCAACTCCGACGATGGCTAGCAACTCTCCATATCCTATGCGAAGACGAAAATTAACTACCGAAGATGGCATGCTATTAGGTCCTGCCTTTGATGAACCAGATTCGCATCGAACAGATGATTTCTTTGTGAGGACAGGAGAAAACGTTGTTATCTCTGGGTACTTTCATAGTTTAGATATACGAGAAATTCGCCCTAAGGAAGATAGCAAGGCGGTACAAAAAGCACGTGAAAAAGGTGAGGAACCTAAAAAACGGTATATTATTACTGGACATCTAGTGGACGATCATAATAGTTTGGCTATTAAACGATTTACCAGTCCTTCTGAAGATGGACCGAAATTATTAAAAATCTTGAAATCTGTTGGAAAGGTGCAAATCAAAGGGGAAGTTATCTACGATGAGCAATATGTAAGGGACTATGTGTTAAACATGGATTCTGTGCGATCTGTAGAGGATACAGACAATGCAAAACGCACCGATACCCATGAGGAAACGAGGGTAGAACTTCATTTGCATACGAAAATGTCCGAGAAAAATGCCTTAGTAGCAGTGAAAGACATTGTAAACCGTGTGAAAGAGTGGGGACATCCAGCAGTAGCCATTACTGACCATGGGGTGGTGCAAGCGTTCCCAGAAGCTCAGGCCTATTCTTTGGAAAAAGGAGTGAAGATTCTCTACGGTGTAGAAGCCTATTTAATCGAAAAAGAAGACCAAGCTGTACCGCATCACATCATTATGTTTGCAAAAAATATGGTAGGCTTACGGAATCTGTACAAGATGATCTCCATTAGCCATCTGAATTACTTCGACGAATATCCTAGATTGCCAAGAGCCGTCATTGAAGACCATCGTGAAGGGATTTTGATAGGAACATCTTGTAAATCTGGAGAATTGATTCAAGCCATTGCTCACGGCGCCACCGATGAAGAATTGCAAGAGATTGCTAAGTTTTATGATTACTTAGAAATTCAACCTCATGATAATTACAAGAGTTTTATTAAAGAAGGCTTGTTAAACAATGAGGAAGAGTTAAAAGAGATTAATCGTCGTATTGTTGCGTTAGGGGATACCTTGCAAATGCCTGTGGTAGCTACAGGGAATGTGCATTATATGGATCCAAAAGACAAACTATACCGTGAAATCATGCTCACTGCCAGTGGCGTGAAAGACCCTAAAGACAAAGCAGAACAGCATATGCGTACCACTGATGAAATGCTAGAAGAGTTTACTTATTTGGGAGAAGACGTTGCTTACCAAGTGGTGGTGACTAATACGAGAGCCATAGAGCAAAGTATAGATTATATCATACCTATCCCCAATGGCACCTATTCTCCGAAAATCGAAGGGGCCGATAAAGCCTTGGAAGATATGTGTTATGCCAAAGCAAAGTCAATTTATGGAGATCCATTGCCTAAAACAGTACAGGAACGTTTGGATTACGAGCTAAAAAGTATTATTGGCAATGGGTTCGGTGTGTTGTACTATATCGCTCATAAACTAGTAAAGAAATCCTTAGATGATGGGTACCTCGTAGGGTCCCGTGGTTCTGTAGGCTCCTCCTTCGTAGCCACTATGGCAGATATTACAGAAGTAAATCCATTGGAGCCACATTATGTGTGCCCAACATGTAAATGGCACGAGTTCTATTTAAAAGGGGAATATGCAGGGGGCTTTGACTTGCCACGTCGTAATTGTCCTGAATGTGGTACGCCACTCATCGCGAATGGTCACGATATTCCTTTCGCTATCTTTATGGGATTCCACGGGGACAAGGTCCCAGATATTGACTTGAACTTCTCTGGAGATTACCAAGGCCGTGCTCATAAATACACGGAAGAATTATTTGGACGAGATAATGTATTTAGAGCGGGAACGATTGGTACTATTGCGGACAAAACAGCTATTGGCTATGCCTACAAATATGCAGATGTGAATGACTTACAAAAACGACGGGGCTTTATTGAAAAGTTATCTACAGGCTTTACAAAAGTAAAGAATACCACAGGTCAGCATCCAGGGGGCATCATGGTTTGCCCTCGAGATATGGATGTGCATCATTTCACGCCAGTCCAATATCCTGCGAATAAAAAAGAAAGTGGGATTATTACGACCCACTTTGACTATCACTCGATTGAAGGTCGTATGACCAAATTAGATATACTGGGTCATGATGATCCGACCATCATTCGCATGTTAGAAGATATGACGGGCATTCCGTCCACCAGCATTCCTTTTGATGACCCAGCTACATTGAGCCTATTCTCCTCCACGAAAGCATTAGGTTTGACACCGGCTCAATTACAAGGGGATAAAGTAGCAACTTTGGCAGTACCTGAATCTGGTACGGGATTCGTTCGTGCTATGTTGGAAGATTCTAAACCACAAACCTTTTCTGACTTGGTGCGGATATCTGGTTTCTCTCATGGCACCAATGTGTGGGTGGACAATGCACAGACCTTGATTAAAACTGGGACATGTAAATTGAATGAGGCCATTTCCACTCGTGATGATATTATGAACTTTTTGCGCAATCATGGGGTAGCAGATAATGTAGCCTTTTCTGTGATGGAAAATGTGCGTAAAGGTAAGGGTATCGAAAAACGTAACAAAGAGGGGATTGCTCAAACAGATTATGAAGACCAAATGCGAGCAGCTCAAGTACCAGAGTGGTTTATCGCCTCTTGTAAAAAGATTTCCTATCTCTTCCCTCGAGCCCATGCAGTGGCTTACGTTATGATGGCATTCCGCATTGCCTGGTACAAGATTAATTATCCATTAGCATTTTATGCATCATACTTTTCGATTCGGGCAAAAGCCTTTGACTTGAAAATTATGATGGGCTCCTTAGAAGAGCAGCAACAAGAATTTAAACGGTTGAAAGCCTTAGCTGCGAAGTATGAAGCATCACCAAAGGAAAAAGATTTAATGTCTGCTTTAGAGGTATCTTTGGAAATGAAACAGCGAGGATACTCCTTCGGCAATGTAGAGTTATACAAATCGCAAGCAAGACGGTTTATGATTAAAGATGAAACCTCTTTACTACCGCCATTTGTAGCCGTTACTAGTTTAGGCGAAAAGGTAGCAGATGCCATCGTAGAAGAACGAGAGCAAGCAGAGTTCTTGTCCATTAAAGATTTACGGAGACGTACAAAAATGTCGCAAACCATTGCCAACCGCATGGTAGAATTAGGTTGTTTAGGCGACTTACCAGAAGACGAGCAAATGAGTTTGTTTGGATGATAGGAGGTATATATGTCAGAAGTTAGAGAAGCAGTATGGATAGGCGTTGATGTGGGAACCACAGGCGTGCGTGCTATGGCATATACAGCACAAGGTAAATCTGTAGCTGTACGAGATGCTTTTTATCCATTAGAAACACCACAATATGATCGAGCAGAGCAGAACCCTCAACAAATATATGATGCTGCAGAAGAAGTCATTGCGGGAGTTGTAAAAGAGTTACAATATAAATTAGTCACTATATCCGGGATTGCTTTGAGTTCAGTGATGCATAGTTTTATCCCTCAAGATGAACAGTTTGACTTATTAGGGAATATGATTACTTGGGCAGATAGCAGAAGTTCCAACATTGTACACCGTATGGAACAAGATGAAGCATGTAAACAATTCTACTTTAGAACAGGCTGTCCGCTACATGCATCCTATCCATTGGCTAAAATCATATGGGTCAAAGAAAATCAACCTGAAATCTTCGGTCCTATGGCGCATATTGGATCTATTAAAGATTACATGTTCCGGTTGATGACAGGAGAATGGGTAACAGACAAATCCGTGGCATCTAGCTCTGGTTTATTTAATGCCTTTACAGAAACTTGGGACAAAGAAATTTTAGAATATGTAGGGATTCAAGAACAGCAACTACCTAAGGTAGTATCCACAACCTATAGTGGAAAGTTAGTAGCAGCTGTGGCAGAACGTTTAGGTTTACCTGTGAATACACCGGTTGTCATCGGTGCTACTGATGGAGTACTGGTGAATGTTGGTATTGGCGCTGTTTCTAAAGGGCAGTTAAGTGCTACTATAGGTACATCTGGTGCTATACGCATGCTCACAGAAAAGCCGCAAATGGATCCTAAAGGTCGCACTTGGTGCTATAATTTAACAGATACTATGTGGGTAGCTGGTGGAGCTATCAACAATGGTGGTATGATTTTGCGTTGGATGCGAGATCGTATCCTCCATTATCATGGCTCCCAAATGGAACAATTATCGGTGGATCCTTATGATTTAATGACTATGAAAGCAAGACATGTACCGGCTGGATCTGGTGGCTTGTTATTAATGCCATACTTTACTGGTGAACGAGCTCCCTATTGGAACTCTGATCTGCGTGGAGCTTTCGTAGGTTTATCCTTAAATCATAGTCGTTCTTATATGATTCGTGCCACCATGGAAGGCATTTGTTATAGCTTACGGTTTGTTCTTGATGCATTACGTGAGTTTGAAGAGGTGAAAGACATCCGTATTAGTGGTTCTTTCACTAAATCTGAATTGTGGGTACAAATTATGAGTGACATATTTGGTGAACATATCACCTTACCAAATAATAGTGAAGGTGCCTCCTTTGGCGCCGCTGTGTTAGGGTTTATTTCTGATGGAACTTTATCAGACATTAAGGATACAGCAGAGCTGGTACAGCCTGAATGTATCTATCACCCTAAGGAGCAACATCAAGCCGTATATGAAGAACTTTTCTCTATTTATGAAAGTTTGTATATTCATATGAAAGACGATTTGGCACGTCTTGTTCAGTTCCAAAAGGAACATCCATTTAGTCGTTTATAATTAGAAAGGAGACTAGAAATGCCATTAGTTATTCTGGCATTAGGAATTATTTTACTATTTTTCCTAATCGTAAAAGTAAAGATGAATAGCTTTTTATCATTGCTATTAGTCTGTGTATTATTAGCCTTTGGAGAAGGATTGCCACTTGACAAAATTTTTCCAACTATCCAAAAAGGCTTAGGAGCTACCTTAGGTGGTTTAACAATCGTAGTAGGCTTTGGTGCTATTTTAGGCAAATTGATGGCCGATAGTGGTGGAGCACAACGTATTGCTACTACCTTGATCAACATGTTTGGTCGTAATAATGTAAGATGGGCCGTATGTTTAACTGGATTCATTGTAGGTATTGCTTTATTCTATGAAATCGGTTTCGTCTTATTGATTCCTTTAATCTTTACCATTGCTAAATCTGCGGATATTCCATTGTTAGAGGTAGGTATGCCAATGGTAGCAGCCTTATCTGTGACACATGGTTTCTTGCCTCCACATCCAGGTCCTACAGCGATTTCTGTATTGTTCAATGCCGATATTGGATTAACCTTGGTATATGGTATCTTAATTGGTATTCCTACAGTTATTCTGGCAGGTCCAGTATTGTATGATACTGTGAAAGATATCAAAACAGATATCCCAGAAGGTCTTCACAATGATAAAGAATTTACAGAAGAGGAAATGCCATCCTTTGGAGTATCTATCTTTACTGCCTTAGTACCAGTTATCTTGATGGCAGCTACAGCGATTGGTAAAATGATGAATTTACCAAAAACATCTACTATTATGGTCATTCTTAACTTCATTGGTGATCCATCTGTGGCGTTAACAATTTCCTTGATTATTGCCTTCTATACATTTGGCTTCGCTCGTGGCAAATCTATGAAAGAGATTATGGCTACTTCCGAAAAAGCAATTTTAACAGTAGCTATGATTCTATTCGTTGTAGGGGCTGGTGGAGCCTTAAAACAAGTATTGATTGATAGTGGTGTAGGTACTTACATCGGTGAATTAGTGATGCAAGTGAATGTATCTCCATTAGTATTAGCTTGGTTAATTGCTGTGGTGATTCGTATTGCTGTGGGCTCTGCTACAGTGGCAGCTATGACAGCTGGCGGCATTGTGGCGCCGTTAATTCCATTAACAGGTGTAAGTCCTGAGTTGATGGTAATCGCAGTAGGTGCTGGTTCTGTATTCTTTAGCCCGCCAAATGACCCAGGATTCTGGTTATTTAAAGAGTTTTTCGGATTATCTGTCAAACAAACATTACGCTCTTGGTGTATGGTGGAAACAGTGATTGCCGTATGTGGATTAATTGGTGTAGAAATCATCAATCTATTCTTGTAATTAGAATCATGAGATTATACATAACTGCATACTAAAAAATAGAGTTACAAAAAAGCGCACCATCCACGAAGGATAGTGCGCTTTTATAAAAATCAGGAAAAGTATATATGAATTTACGATTGTGGAGCATCTGCAATAGGACACCATAATCGTCTGCGGTAGTCGCGTATTCCAGAAAGGACAACGCGGAGTGCACGCTGTGCGTCAGCTTTTGAGAGGGGAGGTATTCCATCTAAGCGATAGGAAATGCCAAGACTTTCATATTTATTAACCCCCATGACGTGGTAAGGTAAGCAATCTACAGCTTTCAAATGTTTGAAAGCACCTAGAAAGAAACCAAGCCGATACCAGCGATCGCGATTATCTGTGATGGTTGGGACTACCACGTGGCGCACCCAAAAATCAGTGCCATGATCGTCTACAAATTTAGCGAACTCTAGGACCGCATCATTAGGTTTGCCGGTTAGTGTTTCGTGTATAGAGGAATCGATCTCTTTCACATCAAGAATGACTAAATCCGTTACGTCAAGAAGCAGTTTGTACTCTCTAGCCTGTTCCTGTGTGTAGCAAATCCCGCTTGTATCTAAACAAGTATGAATTCCCTTTCCGTGAAAGAAAGTAAAGAGTTCGATGATAAAAGGGAGTTGCAACAATGCTTCGCCACCAGTGACAGTAATGCCTCCGGTATTATAAAAGTCTCGATTCCTTTCAAATTGTGTCCACACATCTGCCACCGTCATTTCTTGGGCATACGTAGAGGGATCCCAAGTATCTGGGTTGTGGCAATAGGCACATCGCAATGGGCAACCTTGAAGGAAGAGGACAAATCGCATGCCCGGGCCATCCACAGTACCCATGGTCTCAATGGAATGAATGCGACCTACCATAGTGCATTACATGGATTGATGGAATGTACGAGAAATTACTTCGTCTTGTTGCGCTTTTGTCAACTTGTTGAAGTGCACAGCGTAGCCAGATACACGGATAGTCAATTGTGGATACAATTCAGGATGTTTTTGAGCATCTAATAATGTTTCACGATTGAATACGTTTACGTTTAAATGGTGACCGCCTTTTTTGCTGTACCCATCTAATAACTGTACTAAATTATCTACTTGTTGTTCGTTTGTCATAGTTACTCCTTTTCTTCAGGGAAAGTAACATTTGGCTCACGGCACGCTAGATTTTCACAACCATCGGCTAAGGCATGTTCAATGTTGCCTAGGTCCAAATCTAGGTCTAAGTCGCCTAATGTCACCATAGATTCACCAGATTTACCAAGGGAATCTGGAATAATAGAGAATGTATTAGAAATACCATCGCAACAATCACGCCATGGCATTTTAGCAACGGATGCTAAGGAAGATACAGCACCGTGTTCGTCACGACCATGCATAGGGTTAGCACCTGGTGCAAATGGGATACCTGCTTTACGTCCGTCAGGAGTAGCACCAGTAGCATTACCGTATACTACATTGGATGTAATCGTTAATAGTGACATAGTTGGAACAGATTGACGATAGGTAGGATGTTTACGAATTTTGTTCATAAAACCAGATACCACCGTAGCTGCTAAATCATCTACACGATCATCATCATTGCCATATTTAGGGAATTCGCCTTCAATTTCAAAATCAATAGCAATACCATTTTCATCACGAATTGGTTTTACTTTTGCATATTTAATAGCAGAGAGGGAATCGGCTACTACGGAAAGACCAGCGATACCTGTGGCAAACCAACGTGTCACCTTACGGTCATGCAATGCCATTTCCAATTTTTCATAGGCGTATTTGTCATGCATGTAATGAATGATATTTAATGCATTTACATACACACCTGCGAGCCATTCCGTCATATCTTCAAAGCGTTCCATCACTTCGTCGAAGTCAAGGTATTCTGAAATAATAGGGCGGAATTTTGGACCTACTTGTTTTTTCAGCTTTTCATCTACGCCACCATTGATTGCGTATAGTAAGGCTTTTGCCAAGTTACAGCGAGCACCAAAGAATTGCATTTCTTTACCAATACGCATTGGGGAAACGCAGCAAGCGATAGCGTAATCATCGCCAGAGTTAGGGCGCATGATTTCGTCGTTCTCATATTGAATGGAAGATGTTGCAATAGAGAGCTTCGCACAGAACTTTTTGAATCCTTCAGGGAGGGAAGGAGACCAAAGTACTGTTAAGTTTGGTTCAGGAGCAGGACCAAGGTTTTGCAATGTATGTAGGACACGGAATGCCATTTTAGACACTAATGTACGTCCGTCAGTGCCCATACCACCGATAGACTCAGTTGTCCATACAGGATCACCAGTAAATAAATTGTTGTATTCATGGATACGTGCGAAACGAACCATGCGCAATTTCATAATGAAGTGATCCACCATTTCTTGGATTTGTTCTTCTGTATATTTACCAGATTTCAAATCACGTTCTGCATAGATGTCTAAGAAAGTGGAGTTACGTCCGATGGACATAGCTGCCCCGTTTTGTTCTTTGATAGCGCCCAAATAGCCAAAGTATAACCATTGGATTGCTTCTTTCACATCGGTAGCAGGTTTGGAGATATCAAATCCGTAGGACGCAGCCATTTCTTTTAATTCTTTCAAAGAACGGATTTGATCTCGAATTTCTTCGCGGTCACGAATGACATCTGGCATCATATCGCCCATGGTAATGTTAAATTGATCTTCTTTGTCTTTGATCAAATAGTCTATACCATATAAGGCTACACGGCGATAATCACCGATAATTCGGCCACGACTATACGCGTCAGGTAGGCCCGTAATAATGTGAGCAGAGCGAGCAGCTCTCATCTCAGGTGTATATACATCAAATACACCATCATTGTGTGTCTTACGATGAGTTTTAAAGAAGCTTTCAAGAGTTGGATCCATTTTGTAACCGTACTCTTCGATAGCACTTTTAGCAGTTCGTAAACCACCATAAGGGAACATGGCACGTTTCAAAGGATAATCAGTTTGAAGACCTACAATTTGCTCATCTTCTTTAATAATATATCCAGGGGCATGCGCCGTAATATGAGTGGCAACATCAGTGTCTGCATCGATGACAGAACCTTTTTGTCGTTCTTCCTCATATAAATCTAATACCCGTTGCCAAAGTCTAGTAGTTCGTTCTGTAGGACCTACTAGAAAAGAATCATCGCCTACATAAGGCACATAGTTTCGTTGGATGAAATCGCGTACGTCCACGGATTTATCCCATACACCTGTATTGAAGTCTTTCCATGCTTGTTGCATAATATACCTCCAAATACACATTAAAACGCAACCCATAGGGTTAACTTTATTGTAATCTATAATAATTATCATTACAATATAATTTTTAGCATGGGTTATATCGTTTTTGAAAGTGGTGTATGAGTAAATGGTCAAGCATGCACTAATCGGATGCACAGTGCATATATTTTACACGTAAAGTATAGCTACTATATTGACTACAATGTTACAATTCACTATACTATACTATATGGGTGCAGATTGTGTGTTGTGCCGTGTGTGTTATGTGTTGTTAGGAAAAGGGATGACTATGAAACGAAAGAAGGTCACAGCGTTAACAGCCCTTGTGTTGGCGAATTTAAGTGTTCTTAGTTGGGCTGCGGATACAGATAACTTAGCAGTGGGTGGAGCGCAAACAGGTGATGCGTCCAATACGAATAACCTTACCGTAGGGGATGGTGTTAGTTTCTACGGTAATGCAAAAAATAATATTATGAATACCATGGGGACAAAATTGTTTGGTGCGTCCTACAGTTTGGTTTTAGGCTATCATGCTGGCTATGATGCAAGCAATGCTACAGGTACTTCTAAATACCTTATGCTAATGGGAGACAATGCTGGGGAAGCTATGTGGGGCACCAATACGCATAAATTTATTCTTGGTGATGCTGCGGGATGGGCTGGTAGTGGCACATATGCTTTTATATTCGGCGATAGTGCAGGACGTCGTGCTGCTGGTGATTATAACTTTAGTTTTGGTGAAAATGCCTATTCTCAAGACGCTGTGTCTACAGGTAATCATAATTTCAGTTTTGGTCAAAATGCTGCCTACAACAACAAAGGTAGTCGAAATGTAAGTTTTGGCTTCCATGCTGGCGAAGAAATGACGGGTTCCGATAACTTTGCCCTTGGTCATCATGCAGGTAATCGTGTAACGGGAAATCATAACTTCATCTACGGACAAGATGCCGGAGCCGATATGACTGGTAGTCGCAATATTGCTATGGGACAGAACTCCGGCACGGGAGTTAAAGGACAGTATAACATTGCTCTAGGTCTAGGGGCGGGACAGAATGTAGATGGCTATGTAACAAATGCAAGTAGTACTGATCCAGATGTTCGTTTCGCTGGTTCACAATCCAGAGGGACTAATAATATTGCCTTTGGTAAATACGCTGGATCCAATGTAGTAGGTAATTTTAATATTGCCTTTTCAGAAAATGCTGGTCAGTATGTAGGTCATAGATGGACGAATACCTATGATGCAGATGGAAATATAACTGGTACAAGTGATGCAGGTACAATTGATAAAGCAGAACATAATATTGCTATGGGCTTCAGTGCTGGACAATGGGTTGCAGGACAAGATAATATTGCAGCAGGCGTTAATGCAGGTCGACTCGTAGATGGTGAAAGTAATGTGGCACTCGGTAAAGGTTCAGGTGCTGAAATTACCGGTAGTTATAACACTGTTTTAGGTTATGAGAGTGGCAAGAAAGTCAGCGGTAGCAACAACTTTGTAGCAGGTGCAGAAGCAGGTAACAAAGTTACAGGTAGTAATAACTACGCAGGGGGCTATAAAGCAGGTAATTCCATCAACGGTAGTGATAATATTACGCTAGGTCATGAGGCAGGAAATACCCTCACTGGTAGCGATAATATCGCCATAGGTAGAGAGGCGAATACCCAAAAATCGGGGGGGGTGACAGCTGATAGCACGATTGCCATAGGTAAAAGTACGAAGGCATTGAAAAATAACGCAGCCACCGTAGGTAATGAAAGTGAAGCACAAGAGGAAGATTCCTTAGCATTGGGACATAAAGCTATCTCCAATGTAGCAAGAAGTGTGGCCCTTGGCAGTGAAGCACAGACGGTAGCAGCAGCTAGTGCAAGTACGAAAGGTACAGATAACACCTATGCTAGTGATACTTTTACCTTAGGAAAAGGCGCAACGGCAAAAACGTATACATTGAACTTTGCTGGAGGTACTACCGTAACAGGTGTGGTCAGCGTTGGTAAAGAGGGTCAAACTCGCCGTATCCAACACGTGGCGCCAGGTTTAATTAGTCCTTCTAGTACAGATGCTATCAATGGCAGCCAATTATATAGCCTAGCTAGTGACATTAACAATAAGCTGGCTAACTTGACTGGTGGTACAAGTTGGAATATCTACACCGGTGGTAGTAGCAATGAAGCTGGTACATTTACCCATGGTACTGTGGTGAACACAGGTGCTATCGAAGGATTGGATTTTAAATCTAGCGATTTTAAAGTCGTAGAAAAAACAGATGCTAATAATAAAAAATATGTGACCGTCGAATTGAACCGTGATGCTTTAAAGAAAGATCCTGACTTTAAAGGCCCGAAAGGGGACAAAGGGGAACAAGGTGAAAGAGGTATACAAGGCGAAAGAGGCTTACAAGGTGTAGCAGGCACAAATGGACGTGATGGTACGAATGGTAGAGATGGAGCACCAGGTCGTAACGGAGTAGACGGTAAGGATGGAGCCCGAGGACCAGCAGGACCAGCAGGTCCTAAAGGAGCAGATGGAAAAGATGGAGCCCCAGGTGCACCAGGTCGAGATGGAACAAATGGAACAAATGGACGTGACGGAAAAGATGTTCTAAATGGAATAACGACACCAACAGCCAAAGAAGGAAAAGATGGGGATACATTCATCAACACAACAACAGGCGATGTACACGTCAAGAAAAATGGTGCATGGGAGCCAGCAGGAAACATCAAAGGACCAAAAGGTGAAACTGGTGCTAATGGACGAGATGGTACGAATGGTAGAGATGGTACAAATGGAGCACCAGGACCAGCGGGACCTAAAGGAGCAGATGGAAAAGATGGAGCGCCAGGAGCACCAGGTACACCAGGCCGTGACGGAAAAGATATACTAAACGGTACAAGTGCACCAACAGCAACTGTAGGAAAAGATGGGGATACATTCATCAACACAACAACAGGAGATGTACTTGTTAAAAAAGATGGTGCTTGGGAGCCAGCAGGAAATATTAAAGGACCAAAAGGTGAAACTGGTGCTAATGGACGAGATGGTACGAATGGTAGAGATGGTACAAATGGACGAGATGGTACAAATGGGCAGGATGGAGCTCGAGGACCAGCGGGACCTAAAGGAGCAGATGGGAAAGATGGAGCGCCAGGAGCACCAGGTACACCAGGCCGTGACGGAGTAGATGGCAAGGATGGAGCACCAGGAGCGCCAGGTGCACCAGGTCGTGACGGAGTAGATGGCAAAAATGGTAAAGATGGAGCACCAGGACCAGCAGGCCCACAAGGTCCACAAGGCCCACAAGGTGGTAAAGGCGGTGTAGACGAAGCCTTAGTTAAAGAAGTTCACAAACGTATGGACTCTGTAGAAACGAAGTTAGATCAACTAGGTCGCAGAGTAAACACATCTGGTGCTTTAAACGCAGCGTTATCTGCTCTAAAACCACTATCCTTTGATGCAGATGACAAATTCCAAATCATGGCTGGTGTAGGACATTTCAAAGGTTCCACAGGTGCAGCCCTAGGCGTCGGTTATTATCCAAATGAAGATATATTACTTCATGGAGGTATGGCATTAGGAAACTCTGAAAAAATGTACAATGTGGGTATGAGCCTTAAAGTGGGATCTCGCTCCAAATCTGATGCATACCAATCTACTTTGTATAACCAAGACACAGATACATTCAATGTCAATGTGGATACACTTTCAGAAAAAGAACAAAAAGAGTTGAAACATACACATTACGGACCAATTTCTATCGTGCCAGTGATGAAAACTGAAATCAAAGCATTGGTACAAGAAAACGGTACGTTGAAAGGTCAAGTGCAAGCATTGGTTGAGCAAGTGAAAGCACAAAATGAACAAATTCAAGCATTGCAACAAATCACAGCGCAGTTGTTGAACCGTAACTAATTGCATATCTATTGATGGTTAAGAATAGGTGTATCACTTAGAATTGCGGAATAAAGCAGTTCTTATGTATATCATCTAGCAGCATTTAAAATTCTTATTTTCATACACAAAAGAGCTATCTACCGATGAGGAATATCATCGGACAGATAGCTCTTTTACATGTATATGTTATTGTTTTTCTAACAATCGAGATTTACAAGCCTCATATTCACGTGAGAAGTATGGTTTTAATTGACTTTCACTAAGGTCAGTACCGAAGGCACGTTCGCTGATGAGGAACAGTGGCGGAGACTGGATACGTTTAGCCACCGCTAAACCGTTGAAAGATTTCCACCACCGTTCGAGGTCGTTGATACACTGTTCTGCGGACGTGAAATAGTGAGAAATAGGTTTTGGCAATCCTAAAAGGTGTTCCAATGTACCGTTCTCGTAAGCCCCCAAGATATCCTCAGGGGTCAAGCGCTGATGAGGTCGTGTATGAGGTGTACCCTCTACGAAGGCACGAAACAAGCAATCATGGTATTCGTATTGCAATGGATCACCAAGACCTTGTGTTACATCCTGTGCATCAGAAAGCTCCGCACTAGGCCCCACATCGATGGACCCTTGAGGAATGACCTCCCGTTTAAAAATGTGTTCATTCATATAACGAGCTAGAGCATACACATCCGTTTTCCACACATCTCCCGTCACGGCGAGGAAACCCGCCAAATCACCATACATGGTAGCATAACCGACAGTAAACTCCGTTTTATTGCCATTGCATGTGAAAGCCCCGTTCACAGCGGATGCGATACCAGCTAAGATGCGAGACGAACGATCACGAGCTTGGATGTTTTCTTTGTCAAGGGTGGATAGCTGTAAGAATGTGGTAGTATCTGAGTCGGTATCCACATGAGTTTGCTCAGTATAGCTTGTAGTAGTTTGCTGGGATTCACATATAGTATCTGTAGTAGAATTGGAGATAGTAGAATCATCTGCTGGTATATGCTTATGTGCTTGACCAGAGGTCTTTAGAGGGAATTTTGTAAAAGGTTGACTTTCTAGTTGTACAATGGTTGTATTCACAGATTCCTCTAAAGTGTTTTCTTTTATATTTTGCATAGTTGTTGCATGCACATTACCATGGTCATGTAATTTTGGGATGACATGGGTGTTATACTTTGTAAAGCTAGTGTTTTCAAGTTGCTCGATGGTGGCATTCACAGATTCCTCGATAGGAAATACCCCATAATGACAGCCAATATTTTTGGCTAGTTGATAGGCTAAATCTTTTGTCATATCCGAATTGTAACGACTCGGCATATTCACAAGGTATATATTTTCAGGAGCAACTACTGTACTGTATAAAGCAGCATTAAGAGCAGAGTCAATACCTCCTGAGGCACCGATGACGATGTTCTTAATACCCGTTTGTGCTAAAAATTGACGGATGCCGTATTGCAAGGCTTTGAATAGGATAGAGATATAATTAGGCGTTGTTGCAAGTGTATGATTTGAATTAGCTGGAACATGTGAGTTATCTAAATTATCTAAATCATGTGTATCACATGCAGTGTATATGTTAATCTTATCACCTCTATCATTTTCTGATATATGAGGAGATGCGGTGCGATTTTGGAAAGTATACTTATGATTAGTGTTATTATGTGAAATCGGCTGCCATAAGGTATCTTTCAACAAGGTAGGGCGCACAGTATTTTCAAAAGCAGGTACTTCTTCCACAATAGAACCGTTAACATCATATAAAGTAGAGCAACCGTCATAGATGCAGATGTTTTTGCCGTTGTTTTGAATCCCCACGTGATTTGTATAGGCAATAGGGGTATTGTATCGTTTGGCTTGATTGCTGAACAGGGCGCGGCGCTGTTCTTGCTTATGAACTGTGTAAGGAGATGAGGAACAATTTACGATTAAATCGATATGCTGACCTTTCGCTTTTGCAGATTCCACCATAAGACTCGTCGGACAATCTGGGTAATGCGTATCCCAGCTATCCTCACAGATAACAGGAGCAATGGTGAAAGCTCCGTGACGCGTGGAAATCGTAAGAGGCTGATTGATTTCCGACAAGGATAGATTGCGTTCCTTTGCCAGCACATTGGCACTAGTAAAGTGACGAGGTTCATTGAAATAGCGATAACATGGCAATAAGGTTTTTATGGTAAACGGATAGGGTTGGTCTGGATTCGACACCAACTTACCATTGGATGCCACATACAGAGCATTGTATTTACGAAGGCTACCGTCTAGATTACTGAGACTTTCATCAATACCTACATTACCAAAGATAATCGTAAGATTGGTGTTAGCCGTGGCTTTCACAATTTCGTCACCATAGTAGAGGCAATCATTTATGAAAGGCACTTGGTCCCACAAGTCGCCTATCATGTACCCGCTGAGACACAACTCGGGGAATATCAAGATGTCCGTGCTCACCGCCTTGGCATAGTCGATGGCATGCATCATAGATTGAAAGTTTGTAACAGGCTCACCAGGGTGCACCTGAATTTGACCAAAAGCAATACGAATCATTCATAACTCCTTTATTGTATAGATTAAAAGCATTGATAGTTGTTGAGTATATTATAGCATTTTATGGGGGATTTGTAGTGGGGATATAATGAGGATGAATATATGTGTGTTACGTAAGAAAATTATTTTTATTCTATATTATTCTACATAATGATTCTGTGTTGTGAAGGCAGGTACTGTCAAGAATTTTGTGTAAACTCTTTAAGAAATAAATGCTCTAAGCAATTAAATGGATGAAAGTAAGTGAGC
>NZ_RQVL01000026.1 GCF_003992005.1 Veillonella sp. VA139
ATTGATTATGAAGTACATAGGTTACGTTACGAGTACTCTTTTGATGAAGCTTGTTATACACAGGATAAATTTATGACTTAATACTATCTTGATTTCCAATTACGCCTATGTTTAGTTATTTTTTATGACAAATTAATTTGTGCTTGACAGAATTGCTTTTACACATGTATATAAAGGTTCGATTTTCTATGGTAATCATAGAAATTGTTTGTTGCTGTTATAGACAATGAAAAAGCCTAACGTAAAGAGGTCTTGACCACCTCACACATTAGGCTAATTTCATCTTTGTTATTGTCTTGAGATGAGCCTAACGCCAGCTACACGTTGATGGCTCTTCCTTTATTGACTTAATTATAGCACAGGTTATAGGTGCAATACAATCGTCATTTGTGACGCTATGCATCGTCTCTTGCGACGCTATGCAGCCTTCTGGCGTGGTTAACTAAATAAGATAATGGGAAGACCGTAACACACCCCTTCTCAAACTATACAGTGGTTATGTTTGTTCAGGGGTATGTTACGGTCTTCTGCGTTTGTGTGATTTAGGTAGTAAGGGGTGCCACAAAGGCTGCTACTCGTAATGGCGTTCCTCAGGGGATTGGAAGACCGTAACACACCCCTTCTCAAACTATACAGTGGTTATGTTTGTTCAGGGGTATGTTACGGTCTTCTTGTGTTTGTGTGATGTAGGCAGTAAGGGACGCCACAAAGGCTGCTACGCCTAACGGCATTCCTCTGGAGAGGTATAAGGGGACCTCTGCATGCATGACAGAGGCATCGTTTCTTATGGACTCCTTGTTATTGTTTGATGAGTTTAGGTCTGTAAACGCAAAATCAATTACCCATTGTACTTCTTGTGAATGGTAACATGGATGACTAGTATATGAAGAAACCATGAAGAGGTAATTTTATCTATGCGTTTTACTCATAATGGGGGGGGTAGAACGGTTTTCAAAATTGTAAAAGTAAGCATATATATACAAACTATTTCTTTGGTGGTAAAAGGTAGGGTGAGTGTTCTTTGTAATGCCATTCTAATATAGTACACTTATATACGGATATATAAAGAGATAACTAATACTTTCAAAGGGTAGCTAAATAAACAATCTTGTTTAGCCAGGGGTATAAAGAGGAAGAGATAACTCATACTTTCAAAAGTGAATTGAAAAAAACATTTCAACTGCTCGGTAATATAAAATGTATAAATATAAAGAGATTGAGTGAAATGGTGATGGCCTATTACTATATTGTGAATATGTAATTTATGCCAAATTGACATATATCGAAATAAATAGTTGTGATAAGTGGTCTGTGATAAGTGGTCAAATTGTATATAATATGCTAAATAAGTGGGATATTATCTAGAAAGTATCTCTTAGGTATGTGCTTGCGAAAATGATTAGACATACCTACGAAAATATAGGTGATTAGTATTGGATTAATCATGGACTGATATACTATAACTTTGATAGATAAGGGTTATAGTTTTTGTGGTTTGTAATATTAGATATAGAGATTGTTAAACATAGTTTGAAAGCAGTTTGAAAACAGTTAGATTGATTGTTGAAATGAGGTCATACAGATGGGATTAAATCATGTGTATAAAGTTATTTGGAGTAAGACAAAGCACTGCTATGTGGTTGTGTCTGAATTAGCAAAGCGAGTAGGTCGTAATAAAGTAAAAGCAGCGGTTGTACAAACGGGTACGGTGGCTGCTGTTTTGGCAGTTACTGCATTGACAGGATCTGTTGCGCAAGCAGCATTGAATGACCAAGGTACAGGAACTGCTGGTGTTGCATGGGGTACAGGTTCTCAAGCGAATACTGCTGATTCGGTAGCGATAGGAAAAGGAGCGAAAGCAGAAAATGCAAATGCTATAGCTATCGGTGGAGCGTCAAAAGCCAGTGGAGATAGCGATATAGCCTTAGGTAATCAGGCGAAAGCAGAAAATAAAAATACTGTAGCCATCGGTAGAGAGTCAAAAGCCAGTGGAGAAAGTGGTATAGCCTTAGGTTATCAAGCGACAGCAGATAAACAATTTACTGTAGCTATCGGTGCGGGTGCTAGTTCTCAACATAATAATGCGGTAGCTATCGGTAAAGGTTCACAAGCACTTGGTGCTACATCTTTAGCATTGGCAATGGGATCGAAAGCTACAGGTCATGATAGTTATGCCATAGGCTATGGAAGTAATTCCATTGGAGAGATATCAATGGCTTTTGGTCGACAAAGTACAGCAAGAGGAAAGTATGATATTGTTTTGGGTGCAGAAGCTGAAACTCGAGATCAAGATGACGGTAAAGGTAAAGGTAATAATATTGCCATTGGTTATGGTGCTATGTCGGGAACTAACAAACCTGGGAAAAATCTTAATGGTAATGATGCAGGCGGTGTAGCTATTGGTACTGGTGCTTATACTGGGGTAAATAAAACTAATATTTCTCTAAACTCTTCTGTTGCAGTAGGGGCTGGTGCCGGTGCTGGATACCGCAAGGTGGATACAGATGGATTACCGACGGACAATGCTACCGATGCGGATAATAATGCTACGGTATTAGTGAAAGCCTTTGGTGGTACTACTGGTAATTTAAGTTATTTCAAAAATGCAGGAAAGGCCAAAGCTGAAGGATTCTTTTCATTTCAAGGTGTAAATATTAATGAAGCCACAGCCTTAGGTCGTAATGCTCGTGCTATTGGTGACCAATCGGTAGCCATTGGCGCCCAATCTGTAGCAGGTCAGGGTTCTATCGTAATCGGTGGTAATGATATTCAAGCCTATGATGGAAAGAAATATTTTAAAGCCGCAGACCCGAATAGCGCAGCAGCCACAGGTGTGAATGATTTTAATGCAGAGACAACACCTGGTACTGATAAAAATGGTAATCCAATTACGATCACAAACAAATATAAAGAACTAGTAGGTGAAAAATTAGATAACTCCTATCGTTCTAGCTATGGTCAAGATGGTTCGACCGTAATCGGTATGCAGGCCCATTCAACGACTCCATTAGGTGTGGCGATTGGTACGAACTCCATCGTTAGAAAAGGTGCTTTTGGTGCCACAGCCATCGGTTCTGGGGCATCCGTATTCGCGAATGCGGAGGCTGCGGTAGCCATCGGTATGGGTTCGCAAGCACAAGGTAATTATGCGGTGGCTGCAGGTACGGCAGCAAAGGCAAAAGAATCTGCGGTGGCCGCAGGTTATCATGCTGAAGCTGAGGCAAAGGCAGTTGCCCTAGGTAACAAATCCGTGTCAAAAGAATCTGCGGTAGCTGTCGGTGATAGCTCTGAGGCAACTAACTCTTCCGTTGCTGTTGGTCAGTCAGCAAAAGCTCAGAAAGTAGCAGATATTGCGGTCGGTCAAGGTGCCGTTGCCTCTGGTGAACAAGGTGCCATTGCGGTAGGTCTTGGCACACAGGCACAAGGTGACTCTTCCATCATGATCGGTGGTTCTGAAATCACTAAAGTAGCAGCGCAAACTGTTAAATACCAAAAAGAAAAGAAAGATAAATCTGGGAATACAGTTATCAAAACGACAACTAAGGTAGAACATATTGGTGGGGAATATGTAAACCGTACGTTTCGTTCTGTAGAAACGGAAGCGGCAACGGGGTCCATTCAAGACGCCTATAGAGAGTTAACAAATGGCGCTACTTTAACTACGACTACGTTAAATTATTCTTTACCTGCTAATAAAAATGGTCATGGCTCTATTTCGATGGGGATTCACTCCTTATCCACAGGTGATTTAGGTACTGCGATTGGTACGGGTGCACGTGTCACAAAATTAGGTGGCGTAGCATTAGGTACAGGGGCTATCTCTGAATTACAAAATGGGGTGGCTATTGGTACGGGTTCTAAAGCAGATGCAAAGTCTATTGGTACTCGTCAAACAGATATTTCTTATGATAAAGAAGGCCATATTGTTCCATTTGATAGTAAAAAGGTAGCCTATACATTCTATTGGGCAGGCGGTACGAATACTTCCGAAGGTGACGTAGTATCCTTTGGTACACCAGGGGCTGAACGTCAGTTGAAAAACGTAGCAGCAGGTCGTATTGCCGATGATTCTACAGATGCCATCAACGGTTCTCAGTTGAACTCCGTTACGAAACGTATGTCCAGTGGCTGGTCTGTGGAAGGTGAAAAAGATCACAATAGTACCGGTGTATTGAAACTAAAAGGTACTGAAGCAACAGGACAAAGTGTGAACTACGCAGTTGACGGTAAAAGTTTTACAAATGGAGAGGCTGGCACAGCTACAGGTCAGGTAGATAAAGTTCGTCTTAACGATGAAGTAAAAATCCGTGTAGGCGATAATTTGGTGTTAAATCAAGAAGATACATCTAGACCAGTCTATGAAGATCCAGATAATAAGAATCGTCAAACGGGAACACGTATAACGTCTAAATTCACGTACTCCTTGAATCCAGTGTTAAAAAACTTAACGAGTGCGACTTTTAAAAATGATACAGGAGATACAACTGTCATCAATGGTGCGGGGGTGACTGTGACTCCAGTAACCACGGGAAAACAACCTGTTTCTTTAACTACGTCAGGTCTAAATAATGGTGGCAATGCGATTTCTAACGTGGCAGGTAACTTACCAGACACTAAAAATAATACTGCCACTAAAGGAGCGAGCAATGCGACAAAATCCCAAGAGGCGCCAACGTTAGGATCGGGTACCAATGAAGTAAATCCAACGAATGCAGCCACAGTATCTGACGTGTTGAACGCAGGCTGGAACCTACAAGGTAATAACGCAGCCGTAGACTTTGTGAAACCATATGACACAGTAAACTTTATTAATGGTGATGGTACAACAGCAACGGTAGAAAGCACGGACGGTAAAACATCTACTGTGAAATACAGTGTAAACCTTGGGGATGGCTTGGAAAAAGATGCTAATAATAAGATTGCTGTCAAAGCAGCGGATAAATCTTTAGAAGCGAACAAAGATGGTGTAAAAGTTAGCCCAGGGGATAAGTCATTAAAAACAACAAAGGATGGTTTAATTGTTAATACAGCGGATAAATCCTTAGAAGTAACAAATGATGGTTTAAAAGTTAAAACAGATGGTAAGACGATTACAACTGACAATACTGATGGATTAAAAGTTGTCACTGGTGAAATCGAACCTGTTAAAACTGGTGCTGACCCTGGTACTAACACAGGTACTGTGAAGGTAAAAGATAACGATGCTGGTAAAATCGCTACTGTAGATACAGTGGTAAGTGCTGTGAATACTGCGGCATGGACGGCTACATCAGGCAGCGCTGGCACTGGTACTGTTACTGGTACTAGTGCAGAGCTAATCAAAGCTGGCAATACAGTGACTTTCAAAGCTGGCGATAATTTAGCTATTAAACAAGAGGGTAAAAACTTTATCTATTCCCTAAAACCAGCATTAAGCGGATTAACAAGCGCTGAGTTTAAAGATGCTAATAACAATACAGTAAATATCACTCCAACTGGCATTACCATTACAAAACCAGCAGATACGGCAACAAATACACCAGAAAAGACTGTGAAGTTGAACCAAGATGGTTTGGATAATGGTGGTAATACGATTACGAATGTGAAATCTGGATTGGATACGTATGGTGGTAATGTACCAGGTACAACGGATAAAAACACTGGTTTAGTTAACTTGTCTAAACCTACCGCAGGAGAACCTAAAGTAAGCGACAATACAGCCGCTACTGTAGGCGATATCCGTAACATGGGTTGGATCGTGTCTTCCAATAAAACTACAGGTGAAAATGGTGCAGTTACTACTGATGAGTACTCCGCAACAGTGAAAAACGCAAACGAAGTGAAATTCGTTGGCGCAGGCAGTGCTATTGTATCTGGTAAAACAGAAGGTAATGTACGTACCATCACTGTGAAAGTAGATGACCAAACTTCCACAAACAATGCGGTAACACCAGTTGTGTACACAGATGAAAACGGTAACCGAGTATATCCTACTGGCAAAAAAGATGATGATGGTAACCAAATCTTTAATACAAAACCAGATGGAAAAGGAACTACTGTAATAGGTCCTGTGAAAACAACTGTTAATGGACCAAAAGGTATAAGTACACCAACTACTATATCTAATGTAGAAGGTAATTTAGCTGGCGCTAAAACAGGTACAGATGCACCAACAACTAGCGCAACAGCACCAACATTGGGAACAGGAACTAACCAAGTAAACAAAAACAATGCAGCCACTGTTGGCGATGTATTGAATGCTGGTTGGAACTTACAAGGGGATGGTGCAGCGGTAGATTTTGTAAAATCATATGATACGGTGAACTTTGTCAAAGGCGATGGCACATCTGTTACAGTGGAAAGTGCAGATGGTAAAACATCTACTGTAAAATACAGTGTGAACCTTGGTAATGGTTTACAAAAAGATACAACGGGCAATACAATTTCTGTAAAACCAGCGGATAAATCGTTAGCAGTAGGTACTGATGGTGTTAAGGTGAACCCAGGCGATACATCCTTAGAGACTACCACTGCAGGTTTGACTGTGAAAAAGGCAGACTCCTCTCTTGAAACGACCACAGATGGACTGAAAGTTAAAACGGATGGTACTACGATTACAACTGATGGTACTAATGGATTAAAAGTTGTCACTGGCGATATTGAACCTGTTACAACTGGTACTACTGCTGGCACTGTGAAGGTAAAAGATAATGATGCTGGTAAAATCGCTACTGTAGATACAGTTGCTAAGGCCGTGAATGATGCTGCTTTCACATTGAAAGCAAGTGCTACGACAGGTGGTACAAGAAATGCAGATAGTGGTGTTGATGCGGATGGTGAATCCATTAAAGCCGGTAGCACTGTAGAAATGATCGCTGGTAAAAACCTAGATGTAAAACATGATACTAGCGGTAAAATCACATTTGCTACGGTAGAGAATCCTTCTTTCAACACTATTCAAGTAGGTGGTAGTGAAGGTCCTAAATTCTCTAAAACAGCTGATGGAAATATTAGTGTTTCCGATAAAGATGGTACAGAACCTGTAAAAATTACAAATGTAAAAGACGGTGATATCTCTAAAACATCCAAAGATGCTATTAACGGTAGTCAATTCCATGCAGTAGCCAAGAACACGATTAAATTAGCGGGTCAAAATGGGACGGCAGCAGCTACTGAAACGGATGAACAAAGTTTAGATAAAACAGGCGGTATTAAATTTACTGTTAAATCTAGCGATGGGGCGTTGTTAGATGTAACAGCAGCAGGTGATACCCTCACATTAACTCCAAAAATTGGTACAATTACATCAGGTAATGATGGAGTACCGACAGCTAATACAACTGATGGCAAATTAGTGACTGCGGATCAATTAGTGACTGCCTTAACAAAAATGGGCTGGAAAGCTACAGCAGGTCAGGATGATGATGGTACAGTGACAGATGCTACAGTAGAATTAATCAAAGCTGGCAATACAGTGACTTTCAAAGCCGGTAATAATTTGGCTGTGAAACAAGCTGGTAAAAACTTTACCTATTCTTTACAAAAAGAATTAACAGGTCTAACAAGCGCTAAATTTAAAGATGATGATAACAATACAGTAAACATCACTCCAACTGGCATTACTATTACTAAACCAGCAGATACGGCAACAAATACACCAGCAAAGACTGTGAAGTTGAATCAAGATGGTTTAGATAATGGTGGTAATGCAATTACGAATGTGAGCAGTAAACTTGAAAATTATAATGACCCTCATATAAATGGTAAAGCTCCAGTTAAAAATGGATTGCGTAACTTCGATAATAATGCGGTACCTGATACAAATGCAGCTACAGTAGGAGATATCCGTAACATGGGTTGGATTGTATCTTCTAATAAAACTACAGGAGCAAATGGTGCAGTTACTACTGATGAGTACTCCGACACAGTGAAAAACGCAAACGAAGTGAAATTCGTTGGCGAAGGAAGTGCTATCGTATCTGGTAAAACAGATGGTAATGTACGTACCATCACTGTGAAAGTAGATAATCAAACAGGTATTAATAAAACTGTAACTCCTGTAAACTACACGAAAGCAGATGGTACAAAAGTATATCCACAAGAAGTAGATAATGGAGATGGAACTAAGACAGTTAAATTCTTTGAAAATCCAGATGGATCTGGTGCAGAAATTCCAGCAAATCAAGTCATTACATCTGTGAATGGCCCAGAAGGCACGACAAAGCCAACGACATTGTCTAATGTGAAATCTAATCTTCCTGATACCCAAAATAGCACAACGGCTAATACAGAAGCAGATCCAAGTAATGCGACGAAATCTCAGGTAGCGCCGACATTAGGGGCAGGGGCTAATGAAGTTAATAAAAACAATGCAGCCACAGTAGGTGACGTATTAAATGCTGGTTGGAATTTACAAGGTAATGGAGTAGCGAAAGACTTCGTAAAACCATACGATACAGTGAACTTTGTGAATGGTGATGGTACAACAGCAACAGTGGAAAGTGCAGATGGTAAAACATCTACTGTAAAATACAGTGTTAACCTTGGTAATGGTTTGGAAAAAGATGCTAATAATAAGATTGCTGTTAAAGCAGCGGATGGTTCTATTAGTTCTACTGCGGGTGGTATTTCTGTCAATGTTGATGGTACGACAATCGGTAAAGCAAACGATGGAACGTTACAAGCGATTACGGGAGCAATCAACGAAGGAACCAATGGAGATCTTGGTAAAGTTGTTTCTAATACAGGGGATGGTAATAAATTAGCTACTGTTAATACTGTAGTGAATGCTATTAATAATGCAGCCTGGACAGCTAATTCAGAGGCAGAAGGAACTGGTACTGCAACTGGTAGTAGTCCTAAATTAATTAAAGCAGGCGATATTGTTGTGTATAAAGCAGGCAATAATTTAGCAATTACTCAAGCAGGCAAAAACTTTACTTATTCTTTGAAAGAAACACTAACTGGTTTAACAAGTGCTGAATTTAAAGATGCTAATAAGAATACAGTGAATATTACGCCAACTGGCATTACTATTACAAAACCAGCAGATACGACAACAAACACACCAGAAAAGAATGTGAAGTTGAACCAAGATGGTTTAGATAATGGTGGCAATGCGATTACGAATGTGAAAGCTAATCTTCCTGAAACACAAAATAGTAACAAAGCTAATACAGTAGCTGACCCAAGTAATGCGACAAAATCGCAAGCGGCACCTAATACAACGAATAAAACTGGCACTGATTATATCAATCCAAATAATGCGGCTACGGTAGGTGACGTATTAAACGCAGGTTGGAACTTGCAAGGTAATGGTACAGCTGTAGACTTTGTAAAACCATATGATACAGTGAATTTCGTTAACGGTTTGAATACAACTGCTGTAGTATCTACAGTAGATGGCGTTACAAGTAATGTAACGTACAACGTAACTGGCTTGCCGATTACATACACTGACAAAGATGGTAACCCAGTATCCAAAATTGGAGATAATTTCTACAAAGTTAATGACAAAGGTCAACCGTTAGATGCGAATGGTAATCCAAGTACTAAGGTAAACAACGATGGTAAACCAGTGGATGATGCTGGTAATGTGATCAATCCGATTGATACAACCAATAATCCAGTAAAAACATCCTTAGTGAACCCAAGCCCTGAAGCAGGTAAAACTGGTACATCTAGCCCAACCACATTGGATAATGTAACTAGCAAATTGGAAAAATACAATGATCCAACAGTAGATGGTAAAACACCAGTGCGTAATAGCTTGGTAGACCTATCCAAACCAACAGATGGTTCTACACCAAAAGTTAGTGACAACACAGTGGCAACTGTAGGTGACCTACGTAACATGGGTTGGATTGTATCCTCTGATAAAAATACAGATGATTTGACTAAGGATTACTCCGACATTGTGAAAAACGCAAACGAAGTGAAATTCGTTGGCGAAGGTACAGCTATCGTATCTGGTAAAACAGATGGAAATGTACGTACAATCACTGTGAAAGTAGATGACCAAACATCCACTAACAATGCGGTAACACCAGTTGTGTACACAGACAAAGATGGCAACCGAGTATATCCAACTGGTAAAAAGGCTCCAGATGGTAATGAAATCTTCAATACTCAACCAGATGGAAAAGGCAATACTGTAACAGGTCCTGTTAAAACAACTGTTAACGGACCAAACGGTACAAATACACCAACATCCTTGAGCAATGTGAAAAACAACATTCCAACAGTAAATGATGAAGATAAAACAGCTCATAACACAGATGGAACGGTAATTGGTGGCAAAAACAATACAGAAGCGCCAATTACAGCAGGAGATGCAGCCAACTTGTTGAAACCTACTGTGAATGGTGCAGCAAATCCTAACTTCGTAGGCAACAACGCAGCTACAGTATCTGACGTATTAAATGCAGGCTGGAACTTACAAAACAATGGTACAGCGAAAGATTTCGTGAAACCATATGACACTGTAAACTTCGTGAACGGTTTAAATACAACAGCAGTTGTAACAACATCTGATGATGGCACTACAAGCAATGTAACGTACAATGTAACAGGCTTACCTGTCACATATACAACAGCAGATGGTACACCAGTGACTAAAATTGGTGACAAATACTATAAAGTTAACGATCAAGGGCAACCAGTAGATGGCACAGGTGCACCAGTTACGAAGTTCAACAAAGATGGTAAACCACTTGATGCAACTGGACATGAAATTCCTGACATTAACATTACAGATAATCCATTGAAAACATCCTTAGTGAATCCAAAAGCCGATACAGGTAAAACAGGTACAACGACACCAACAACATTGTCTAATATAAAATCTAACCTTCCTGATACGAAAAATAACGATGCTACAACAGGTCCAAGCAATGCTACCACAGCTCAAGTAGCACCAAATACAACGAATAAAGCTGGCAATGATTATATAAATCCTAACAATGCTGCCACAGTAGGCGATGTGTTGAATGCTGGTTGGAACTTACAAGGTAATGGGGTAGCAAAAGATTTCGTTAAACCATATGATACAGTGAACTTTGTTAATGGTTTGAATACAACTGCCGTAGTATCTACAGTAGATGGTAAAACAAGCAATGTAACGTACAACGTAACTGGCTTGCCGATTACATACACTGACAAAGACGGTAACCCAGTATCCAAAATTGGTGATAAGTACTACAAAGTTAATGACAAAGGTCAACCGTTAGATGCGAATGGTAATCCAAGTACTAAGGTAAACAACGATGGTAAACCAGTGGACGATGCTGGTAATGTAATCAACCCAATTGATACAACCAATAACCCAGTAAAAACATCCTTAGTGAACCCTACGCCAGAAACAGGTAAAACTGGTACATCAAGCCCAACTACATTGGATAATGTGACTAGCAAATTAACAAATTACAATGGTGCACCAGTGAATGGTAAAGACCCAGTTAAAAATGGTTTGCGCGATTTAACCAATACAAATGTAACGGACAACACAGTAGCTACAGTAGGCGATTTACGTAACATGGGTTGGATTGTATCTTCCGATAAAACAACGGATGCCTTGACTACGGCTTACTCTGACACTGTGAAAAACGCAAATGAAGTGAAATTCGTTGGTGAAGGTACAGCTATCGTATCTGGTAAAACAGATGGCAATGTACGTACAATTACTGTGA
Organism: Veillonella sp. VA139; assembly: GCF_003992005.1. Taxonomy (GTDB): domain Bacteria; phylum Bacillota; class Negativicutes; order Veillonellales; family Veillonellaceae; genus F0422. The sequence continues at coordinate 11,667 of NZ_RQVL01000026.1, forward strand.
AAGTAGATGATCAAACGTCTACAAACAATGCGGTTACACCTGTGAACTATACGAAAAAAGATGGTACGAAAGTATATCCTAAAGAGATTACCAATGCAGATGGAAGTAAAACTGTTAAATTCTATCCGAATCCAGATGGAACAGGAACAGAAGTACCAGACAGTGAGGTAATCACGTCTGTAAATGGACCAAAAGGCACAAAAACACCAACTACATTATCTAACGTAGAAGGTAATTTAGACGGAGCTAAAACAAATACAACAGCACCAACGACAGAAGCAACAGCACCGAATACAAACAATGTAGCAGGCTCTAATTATGTAAATCCACATAATGCAGCTACAGTAGGTGATGTATTAAGCGCAGGTTGGAATCTACAAGGTAATGGCGTAGCAAAAGACTTCGTAAAACCATATGATACAGTAAACTTTGTAAATGGTATCAATACAACAGCGGTAGTCACTACATCGGATGATGGAACTACAAGTAATGTAACGTACAATGTAACAGGCTTGCCTGTGACATACACAACAGCAGATGGTACACCAGTGTCTAAAATTGGAGATAAATACTATAAAGTAAATGATCAAGGACAACCGGTGGATGCGAATGGTAACCCAGTGACTAAGTTCAATAAAAATGGGGTACCAGTGGATGCAGCAGGACAACCAATTCCTGACTTAGATATTACAACAAATCCGCTAATAACCTCGGTAGTCAATCCAAAATCCGATACAGGTAAAACAGGTACAACGACACCAACTACATTATCTAACGTAGAAAGCAACTTGGATGGTGCTAAAACTGGTACACAAGCTCCAACAGATAAGCATGATGCACCAAATACAACAAATGCGGCACAACCAAATTATGTAAATACGCATAATGCAGCCACAGTAGGTGATGTATTACAAGCAGGTTGGAACTTACAAAACAATGGTACAGCGAAAGACTTCGTTAAACCATATGACACAGTAAATTTCGTGAACGGTGGTAATACAACAGCTGTTGTAACAACAAAAGCAGATGGCACAACAAGCGATGTGACTTTCAACGTCACAGGTTTGCCAGTAGCGACTACGATTAGTACGCCTACGGGTCCAGTGCATTTAACTAAGGTTGGCGACAACTATTACCCTGTAAAAGGTGATGGTACGCCAGATATCCAAACGGGTGCTGATGGTCATCCAACGAATGGATATGTGAAAGCAAATGATGGCAATTACTATCCAGCAGGAGATGTAACATACAACACAGATCCAGCTACGAATGCAACAACTATTGCACCAAAAGCAGATAAACACCCAGTTACTTTCAGTAATACATTAACCAATCCAAATGTAAGTAATACGGATGCAGCACCAAATAATTCTGTATCTAGCCCAACGTCCTTAGGAAATGTGAAAAATAACCTAGATAGCGTAAACGATGGTACAGAGGTCATTACAAAACCAGATGGCACTGTAGTGAACAAGAAACCGAATAAAGAAAATATTACAAAAGGTTCTATTACAGCAGAGGAAGCGGCAAAACTAGCAAACCCTAAATTAGCTGATGGTAGCACCAATCCAAATTATGTGGGCAACAATGCGGCCACTGTATCTGACGTATTGAATGCTGGTTGGAATTTAACTGGTAATGGTACAGCTGTTGATTTCGTGAAACCGTACGATACTGTAAACTTCCGTAATGGTGGTAATACAACGGTATCTGTTACAACAGATGACAACTTAACATCTCATGTACAAGTGAATGTAACTGGTCTTCCTGTATCTAACACGATCACAGATCCAGCAACAGGTAAACAAGTACCAGTGGTAAAAGTAGGCGATGCGTTCTACCGTGCAAATCCAGATGGCACACCAAACATCGTAAGAGATGCAGCTGGTAAACCAACAAATGGTTATGTACGTGCAAATGATGGTAAATTGTATCCACGTGAAGATGTCAATGTGACTCCAGCAGCGGATCCAACACAACCGCCAACTATTACGCCAAAAAATGGTAAAACACCAACAACAGTGAATACTAACTTGGTAAATCCAAATGTGGATAACACAACAGATAACCCAGGTAATAATGTAAGCACTCCTAACCAATTGGGTAATGTTGCGAACGGTGCGAAAACATTTGTTCCAGTAGCAGCTGATGGTACAAAACTTGTACAAGTAGGTGATAAATTCTATCCAGCAGACAAAGTACAAGACGGTGCTTTGAAACCGGGTACAGATCCTACAGCAGATGCGAAAGATCCAGTGAAATTAGCTAATGATGGCAAATGGTATAAAGCATCTGAAGTAGAACCAAATGGTAAACCAAAAGATGGTGTGACACCAGTAGCTAACCCATTGGCTCCTAAAAATGCAGACGGCGATATTCTTGAAAAAGGTAACGATGGTAAATGGTATAAAGCTGATGAGTTAACAAATGGTAAACCAAATAATGGAGCGACTGTACAACAACCAGTAGCTAAACCTGCTAACTCTGAAAAATCTGGCTTAATCGATTTCACTAACTCTAACCCTAATAACGTTGCTACTATCGGCGATTTACAAAACATGGGTTGGGTAGTATCTGCAGAAGGTAACAACTACTCCGATCAAGTACGTAATGCCAATGAAGTGAAATTCGTAGGCGAAGGTACAGCGACTGTAACTGGTAAAACAGACGTAAATGGTGTACGTACCATCACTGTGAAAGTAGATGACCAAACATCAACGAATAACTCTGTAACACCTATTAATTACACAAAAGCAGATGGTACCAAAGTATATCCTAAGATGGTGACAAATCCAGTGACTGGAAAAGAAGAGCTTAAATTCTTTGAAAATCCAGATGGATCTGGTAATGAAGTTCCAAAAGGTGATGTTATCACATCTATCAATGGTCCAGAAGGAACAACAAGTCCAACGACATTGAAAAATGTGAAAAACAACATTCCAAATGTAAATGATGGAACGCAAGAAATTACAAAACCAGACGGCTCTGTAGTTGCAAAAACTCCAGACCAAGCGAACATCAACAAAGCTCCATTAACAGCAGAAGAAGCAGCAGAATTAGCAAATCCAAAAACAAAAGATGGATTAGTTAACCCTAAGTACATTGGTAGTAATGCAGCTACAGTTTCTGACGTATTAAACGCAGGTTGGAACTTACAAGGTAATGGTGTAGCAAAAGACTTTGTGAAACCATATGATACTGTTAACTTTGTAAACGGTGGTAACACAACGGCTGTGGTGACAACGAATGCAGAGGGTACGGCAAGTAATGTGACTTTCAACGTAACAGGCTTACCTATGACATACACTACAGCAGATGGCACACCAGTATCTAAAATTGGAGATAAATATTACAAAGTCAACGAAAAAGGTCAACCAGTGGATGCGAATGGTAAACCAAGTACTAAGGTTAATAACAACGGTGAACCTCTTGATGAAAATGGTGTTGTAATTCAACCAATTAATACTGCTGCAACCCCATTGAGCTCCAAATTGGTGAACCCAAATGTAAGTAATTCCGATGCAGAGCCGAATAAACAAACGACATCTCCTACACAATTAGGTAATGTTACATCTGGCTTACAAAAATATGGTGACAAAGTAAATGGTAAACCGGTAGAAGGGACAACACCTGCTAATACAGGCTTAATCGATTTATCTAAACCTGTTACAGGAGAACCAAAAGTAAGCGACAACACAGCGGCTACTGTAGGTGACTTACGTAACATGGGTTGGATTGTATCTTCTGATAAAACTACTAATGATGATGGTACAGCTACTGTTAAGGATTACACTGAGCAAGTGAAAAATGCTAACGAAGTGAAATTCGTAGGTAAAGGTACTGCTATCGTATCCGGTAAAACAGTGGACGGTGTTCGTACAATTACTGTGAAAGTAGATGACCAAGTATCTACGAACAATGCGATCATGCCAACAAGTTTCACTACGAAAGATGGTAAGAAAGTATATCCAGTGAAGGATGATGCTGGCAATGTAACATACCATACAACTCCAGATGGTAAAGGCACAGGTGATACAACTATCGATCCTAGCAATGTAGTGACATCTGTGAATGGCCCTAATGGTACAACTACGCCGACAACACTACAAAATGTGAAGAGCAACATTCCAAATGTAAATGACGGATCTAAAACGATTACGGCTCCAGATGGTACAGAAAAAGCAGGCGATGTAGAAAACATCAACAAAGCGCCATTAACAGCAGAAGATGCTGCTAAATTGTCTAACCCTAAAACAGCAGACGGTACAGCAAATCCTAACTACATTGGCAACAACGCAGCCACAGTGTCTGACGTATTGAATGCAGGTTGGAACTTACAAGGTAATGGTGTAGCAAAAGACTTTGTGAAACCATATGATACAGTGAACTTCATTAACGGTCGTGGTACAACGGCTGTGGTCACAACTCGTGAGGGTAACACCACAAGTGATGTGACTTTCAACGTGAAACCAGCAAATAGTTCCGTGACTGTGGACGAAGATGGTGTGAAAGTAACCACAGGTGAAATCACATCTAACACGAATGGTTCTGTAGCAGGTCCAACAGACCCTGCAACGGCGAAACAGTTAAAAGCTACGTTAGATGCAGCGGTGAAAGAATTAGCCACAGCGAAAGATGCTTTAAAAACAGCGGAAGAAGCATTAGCAAAAAATCCAACTGACCCAGCATTGCAACAAGATGTAGCAGATAAAAAAGCAGAAGTAGCGGCTAAACAAACACCAGTGAATGACGCTCAAAAAGCTCATGACGATGCAGGCTTGAATAAAATAGCTACTGTACAAAATGTAGCGGAAGCGATCAACAATGCTGGTTTTAACTTGAAAACATCTGAAGCTGATGGTGGGAAAAAGTTAACGACAGGCACTAAAAATGATGGCGAGTTAATTAAACCGGGCAATACTGTGGAAATGGTAGCAGGCAATAATTTAACTGTGAAACAGGACACAGATGGTAAAATCACATATGCTACGAAAGATGATGTAACTTTCAAAACTGTGGATACTGGTACGTTGAACGTAGGTAGCCCGAATACTTTCACAGATGGTAAAGGTAATACGTACACGAAAGTGGGCAATGACTATTACAATCCAAGTGATGTAGAAAATGGGGCACCTAAACTAGGGGCAACGCCAGTAACGATTCCTGCGGACGTAGTAGTGAAACCAGTAAGCCCTGTAACGATGAAAACAGAAGCGGCGAAACCAGCTACGAATAACGGTACGGATGCGCCACCATCTTCTGCGTTGAATATCACATCGAAAGATGGCAAACCAACACAAATTACAGGTGTAGGTTCTACGTTGAATACAAATGTGGTCAAAACAAATCCAGAAGGTACAGCAACGAAACCAGGTACAACACCGAAAACTGAAGATGTTCATTTAGTAGACTTGAAGGGCACTGATGATGCGCCTGTCAACAAAAATGCGGCAGCTACAGTAGGTGACCTACAAAATATGGGCTGGGTTGTATCTGCGAAAGATGGCAATGGCTACAAAGATGTGGTGAAAAATGCTAACGTAGTAGATTTCAAAGGCGGTAAAGGCATTGAAATTACGGGTAATACATTGGCTGACGGCACTCGTGAAATTACGGTGGGTATCAAAGAAGGGGAAGTTACGAATAAAGTAACAATCACTCATGGCGATGGTACAAAAACTGATGCTGTTAAAATTGGAGATAACTACTATAAAGTAGATAAAGATGGTAAACCAATAGGATTCGATAAAGATGAAAATGGTAAACCAGCAGGCACTCCATTAACAATTGATCCAACTAAAGACAAAGTGACTAACAATGGTGCAGGCTTTGTGACTGGTAATACAGTGGCAAATGCGATCCAAGATTCTGGTTGGAATGTAGGTAAAGCAAATATCAGTGATGTGAAGAAATCTGATGGTACAGCAGTAGATTTCAACAAAGAAGCAAAGGTTTACGATACAGTAAATCCAAATGACGATGTGAAATTTGTCGACGGTGCTAATGCTAATGTATCTATGGTGACTGTGGACGCTCTTAACAAGGATGGTACTAAGAAAGCAACGACCTTTGTGAAAGTAGATGTAAACAGAGATCTAAAAATTGATTCTCTTACAACTGGTGGCACAGTGGTTGATAAAAATGGTAACAATCTTGTGAAAGTAGGCGATGATTACTATAAAGAGTCCGATATTGATCCTGTGACAAAACAACCAAAAGCTGATGCAAAACCAGTTCCTCCTGCCAAAGATGGTAAGGACCTTGTAAAAGTGGGCGACAAGTACTACGAAGAGTCCGACATTGATCCAGTGACAAAACAACCAAAAGCTAATGCAAAACCAGTTTCTCCAGCTAAAGATGGCGAAATGATCGTGAAAAATGCTGATGGTAAGGATGTGGTATCTGCTACAGTTGGCAAAGACGGCAGCGGTGTCTTCGGTGTAAATGGCAAAGATGGCAAAGATGGTGTATCGATTACTGCTAAAGATGGAGAAGGTGCTATCGGTGTCAATGGTAAGGATGGTAAGAATACATCCATTACAGGAGACAGTATCTCTATCAAAGATAAAGATAATAAAAACTCTACGGAGATTGGTATTAACAGTATTACCTTAAAAGATAAAGATGGTAACACATCCACTCTGACAGCAGATAAATCTGAGTTAATAGACAAAGATGGTAATACTAACACAAGCACATCGACTACGATCACTTTGGAAGATAAAGATAAAAATACCAATACATCTACAGCAACAGGAACTACGTATACCGATAAGGATAAAAATACTACAACTGTAGGACCTAAAGAAATTGTCTTGCGAGATAAAGATGGTAATAATACATCTAAGTTGACAAACAACGATTTATTATTGAATACGAAAGATCCAAACACTGGCGTAGAAAAAACATCTCATATGTCTGGCGATAAGATTGCTTTCACCACAACTGATGAAATCGAAAAAGATTCAAAAGGTAACCCGGTGATCGATCCAAAAACCAATCAACCAAAGATTAAAAACCCTGGTAATTCCACAGAGTATACAAATGAAGGGTTGAAGGTGATTCCAAATAGCACGGTAGCTCGTGACGCGAATGGTAATCCTACATTCTTAGACAAAACTGGTAAGCCAGTCATGAAAGATACAGATGGCAAGTACAAATATGTAGGCCAAGATGGTAAACCAGGTAAGGAATATACTGGTGGTAGTGGATCCTTAAAACCAAATGTAGTAGATACTACCCGTGTTATCTCCTTCGGTATGGATAAACCTGTGTTGGATGCGAATGGTAACCCTGTGAAAGGTCCAGATGGAAAACCTGTCATGACAGAAGGTATCTCTGCCGGTATGCAACAAATTCACAATGTAGCACCAGGTACGAAAGATACGGATGCAGTTAACGTATCTCAATTAAAAGGCATGGCGAATGTAGTGATGAATGTCAATAATCGCGTGAACCGTGTAGGTGCACAAGCGGCAGCATTGGCAGGCTTGCAAAGTCTTCAATATGATCCATTGGAGCCAACGCAAATTTCTGCAGGTCTAGGTTACTACAAAGGCGCTGGCGCGTTAGCATTGGGCGTAAATCATTTCAAAAATGAATCTACTATGTTCCATATGGGGGCCTCCTTTAATGGTCGTGGGGATGAAACGATGATGAACGCTAGTGTGACTTGGAAATTCGGTGCTCGTGCTGATGAAACGGCTGTGAAAGATACATTCCGTCAAGGACCTATCAGTGCATCTTACACATTGCAAGATAAGGTATCTGCCTTAGAAGCACAAAATCAAATTCAGAAAGATCAATTGAATGAACTACGTGCAACAAATGCTGCCCAAAAAGCAGAGAATGAAGCACAACGTGAAGAATTGGCCTTGATGAAAGCACAAATTGCAGAATTGTTCAAACGCATGAATGGATAATACTTGTAAGGCTATGTAGTCTTGTGGTGTTTTAACTGAATATGGCAAAGGGAAGAGCACGGTATCCCCCTCTCAAACGGTATTTCATAATGTTTGTTCGGGGTACACCGTGCTCTTTTTATGTTTTCATGATGTTGATAGAAAGGAGCGCAATGCTAAATGCATCTCTTTTGGAAAAAAGGTTAGTGTTGACTTCACCTTTTTTAACGAGTATACTATGGGTATAGAGAGTACTATCTCAAATAATTGTTGTTACTTAATAAGCAACTAAAATAAGATTAAGTTCAAATGGTTGTCGCTACTCGATATGCGACTCAATAAGTGTTCGAGCTCAAATATGTAGACTCCATTCGAAAGAATGGAGTCTATTTTTTAGGGAGGGTTTATGAAAACAGGTCACTTTTATTATATAAACGATCAATATTTTGTAGATTTTCCAGATCCATATTTAATGAAAAATAAAGAAACTATAGATGGTCAAGCACATGATAGACCATGTTTTTATGCTTTTTTAGATGTATCAACTAATTTATATTGGATGATACCTTTTTCTTCACAAATAGCTAAATTTCAAAAAATATATGATACGAAAATTAATAAATATGGAAAATGTGATACTATTTTATTTGGAAAAGTACTAGGGCATGAAAAAGCTTTTCTAATTCAAAATATGTGTCCGGTTAGTATTTCATATATTAAAAATGAATATATAGATGCTATTTATCATAAGCCTGTTAGAGTTGATGGGCGACTAGAGAAAGAATTAGAAAAGAAAGCTCGTAAAGTTTTGGCATTACAAAGAAAAGGGATACAATTAATTTTTCCAAATATATTAGAAATTGAAAAGCAGTTGCTTTTAAACAATTAATAAAAAAGCCTAACTCATAAGGTATTGTACACCTTAATGCGTTAGGCTTTTTCTATGGTACTATTCTTTTACGAGAGGGCCTCAAATATGGTATGATATAAGGTACAGATAAGGCATAAGATATTCCTACATAGATAATGGGAGGTAACTACTTTGAGTAGTATTTTTGATATTATTGGACCTGTTATGATTGGTCCTTCTAGTTCACATACGGCAGGGGCGGCGCGTTTGGGAAAGATGGCGCTGTCTATGTTTCATGAACGCCCTGACAGTGTGACTATGACTTTATATGGCTCTTTTGCGAAGACCTATCGTGGTCATGGTACGAATCGTGCCTTGGTGGCAGGTTTGCTGGGTATGGATGCGGATGATGCGCGCATCCGTGACTCTTTGGAGATTGCAGCGCAAGAGAACTTTCAGTATACATTCATCGAGTCCGAAGTGGATGCTGGTCACCCCAATACAGTACGGTTCAACATGTACGGCAAAGATGGCAAGCACATGTCCGTCACTGGTTCTTCTCTTGGCGGTGGTCGAGTAGCGGTGACCAACATTGATGGCATCGATGTAGACATCACGGGGGAAGAGCATCAAATCATTGCATTCCACACGGATCAACCGGGCGTGATTGCAGGGGTGACTCATATTTTAGGCTTAGCGGGCATCAATATTTCTAGTATGCGCGTATTCCGTAAACGAAAAGGGTCAGAAGCGGTGATGCTCATTTCCACGGACTCCGATGTAGACGAAGTGGCATTACAACAGATTAAGGAAGTGCCGGGAATTTCCTCGGTGATGTATTTTGAACCATTGGAATAGAGGATACTATGAGTTATTTATACGATACTATTGAAGATATTGTACGTCTCGCAGACCGTGAAAGTATTTCCTTTTCCGAAGTGGTCTTGCGGGCAGAAATAGAAAGTACGGACTCAACGAAAGAGGACGTGCTGGATGAAATACGTCGTCGCATCCAGATTTTCAAAGAGTCTGTTCGCGATGGAATAGCAGATACGAGAACAAGTAAAAGCGGTATGTCTGGTGGACAGGCGAAACAATTAGATGAGCGAAAACCAGTGTTTTTGAGTGACCTTACATACAGGGCGTTGCGATACGCCATTTCCGTGAATGAAGCGAATGCGAAGATGTTCCGCATTGTGGCATGTCCTACGGCGGGGGCCTGTGGTATTTTACCAGGTGTCATGCAAGCAGTGGGGGAAGTGTACAACTGCGATGACGACGCCTACATCAATGGCTTTTTAGCAGCCGCTGGAGTTGGTAATGTGGTGACGAACCAAGCTTGCGTAGCAGGTGCTGTGGGTGGTTGCCAAGCTGAAGTGGGTACGGCGGCAGCCATGGCGGCGGCTTGTGCTGTGGCGATGATGGGTGGCACTACAGAAGAAGTGGTAACGGCTATGACTTTGTGCATGAAAAATGTACTCGGTTTGGTTTGCGACCCTGTGGCAGGTCTCGTAGAAGTGCCTTGCGTAAAGCGGAATGGCATCTATGCAGTTCATGCCTTAGCAGCGGCAGAGATGGCGCTGGCAGGCTTGCGCAGTCGCATTCCAGCAGACGAAGTCATCGGTGCTATGGATTCTATAGGTCGAGCGTTACCAGAAGCATTGCGTGAAACGAGCGAAGGAGGCCTTGCTAAAACGAAAACGGGCATGGAGATTACGAAGCGTTTGGCGCATCAGAAGTAGAGAGGAATTAGGATGGAAACAGTAGCATACAAAGAAACATCCGCCTACCAAGGTGCATTGCACATTTTGCACACGTTGAAAACAGCACACCATGAAGCATATATTGTGGGCGGTGCTGTGCGAGATATCCAGATGGGGCGTATCCCCCATGATTACGATATTGTCACCTCGGCTATGCCAGAGGTGGTCATCGATGTACTGCGGACAGCGGGCTTTACTACAACCAACGTAGTGGGCGCCTCTTTCGGTGTCGTAGTGGTATCTTGCGGGGATCATGCCTACGAGGTGGCGACCTATCGCAGCGAACAGTATGGCGACGACAGCCATCGTCCTGTGGCGGTGCAGTATCCGTCTACCTTTTTAGAGGATGTGCATCGACGGGACTTTACCATCAATGGTCTTGCTTTATCTGAAAGTGGCCAAATTCGGGATGAAGTAGGGGGGCTACAAGATATTGCGTCACGCCGGTTATGCACCATCGGGTCTAGCCAAGAGCGCTTTCAAGAAGATGCGTTGCGCATGTTTCGGTTATGCCGATTTGCAGGACAGTTGGGATTTACCATCGACCCGAACACATGGGCAGGCATCGAGCCGAACCTGTATCGAGTGGAAGGTTTATCCCTAGAACGAGTGCGGGCGGAAATCGAAAAAATGTTGCTTAGCGACCATGTGGACCTTGCCTTGGATGCGTTGGTGGGCAGTCATTTAAACGACCAATATTGTCAACAAACCAGCGAGGGCCAGTCTCGACGGATTGCGATTTTACCGGAATTAACGCATTTAGTGGACTTGCCACAAGCCCCAGAACATCATATTCATGATGGGTGGCGCCATACTTTAGCAGTGGTGAAAGCAGTACCACAAAACTTAGTATTGCGTTGGGCTGCTTTGCTCCACGATGTGGGAAAAGGCGTGGAAGGCGTTCGAGGCTTTCACAATGGGCGGATTACGGATCGCAACCACGATACAGTAGGCGCCAAGATGACAAGAGAAATATTGACTCGTTTGGGCTATGCCAAAGAGTTTGTGAATTTAGTGACATGGCTCGTGGAACGGCATATGCGGTTTCACTTTTACGTGGCCAATGCATCGGCAGATTTGCGAAAATGGATGCACAAAGAAAGTAGGGAATCTTTATTTCGAGAAACAAAGGATTTAGTGGAAGCTGTGGAATATTTGCATGCCTTAGGTGTGGCCGATGTACTAGGGGGTGGCACGAAGGATGCTAAGCCAACAGCCCAATATGGGGCACGCATGGTGGAGATGGCGAAGTCGATGCCAGTGCATACGAAAGATTTGCACTATGACCGTCAGTTGCCATCGAAAGTAGCACCGTATACTAAAGAGGTTATGCAAACCGTATTGGAACGGGTGCAAACGGGAGATATTCCCAACACGCCAGAGGTCATCCAAGAGGCGGGTCTGGCGAAGTACAAGCGATTACAGAAAAAGGAGCAACATGCATGAATAGGCAAGACGCACGAAAACGATTAGATGATAATGCTTGGATATGGTTTGCCGTCATCTTGAGCGTTGCCATAGGGATTACGTTGCGCTATGGGTATATACAAATTGTAGCCAATGATACTTACTCTAAACGATTTTCTAGCCAATTCACAACCGATAGAGTATTGCAATCGCCACGGGGGACTATTTATGACCGCAATGGAAATCCTTTGGCATTAAGTGTCACCGTCAATTCCGTTAGTGCGGACCCTACGATGATGCGGGTGGTGGCTAAGAAAACGCCGGAAGAGGTGGCAGATGTATTGGCACCGTATGTGCGTATTTCCAGAGAAGAAATTATTAAAAAATTAAATGAAGATACAGCCTTTGTCTGGATTGATCGCCTCTTAGATGTGCCGAACTCCAATGGTATAGAAGCAGCCATCAAGGAAGCAAAGTTCAATTTTATTACCTTACATAAAGAGAGCCGTCGCTATTATCCGAATGATACTTTATTAGCGCAGGTCCTTGGATTTGTAGGATTCAATGAAGATGGCAAAGCTGATGCAGAAGGTAAGGCAGGATTAGAGGCAGCCTTAGATGATGTGATTCGCAGTAATGAGGTAAAAGTCAGCATTTATAACGATACAGCAGGTAGACCTGTCTTTGAGTCCGTACAGTCTCAATTTTTACCAGATCAAGAAAAATCTGTAAATCTCACCATTGATACTACGGTGCAGTTTATTGCAGAGCGTGCACTGGATAAAGCGATGGCAGATACAAAGGCTCGCAGTGCAGCCATGATTATTATGGACCCTAAAACAGGGGAAATCTTGGCAATGGCGAACAAAAATCGAGGCATGTCTACGGATGTGAATAAACTGAAATTTGAGGATTATCGGAACAATGCGGTGGTAAGTATTTATGAACCAGGGTCTACGTTCAAACCGATTATTGCCGCCTCCGCTCTGGCAGCTGGAAAATGGCAACTAGATACAGTGTACAATGATACGGGTACCATTCTAATCGATGGGCATACGATAAAAAACTGGGACGGTAAAGGCAGAGGTAAAGTTCGCTTACTAGATATTCTAAAATATTCCATTAATACGGGCATGGTGTACATGGGTACGACTACCGGTGGAGATATTTTGACAGATTATGTCAAACGATTTGGGTTTGGTAAAGCCACAGGCATTGAACTGCCGGCTGAGGGAGATGGAATCCTATTTGATCCGAAGACAATGAGTAAATTAGATACTGCCACTATGTCTATCGGACAAGGGACTGCGGTAACACCATTGCAAATGGTACAAGCCTTTGGGGCCTTGGCAAATGGGGGCAAAATGATGAAACCTCATATTATTAAATCCATCGTGAACCCAGATGGATCTACTTTCAGAGAAGCACAAGATATAGAGCAAGGCCAACCTATCCCTGAAAGTATTGCCAAACAGATTACAGATATTTTGGAAAAAGAAGTTTCTGAAGGGGGCGGCCATAAAGCCTACGTAGAGGGCTACCAATTTGCCGGTAAAACAGGTACGGCACAAAAATTAGATGCCGAACATGGTGGTTACTTGAATGGCCGGTATATTGCATCCTTTATTGGATACGGCCCTGTAGAAGATGCTCACTTTGTTGCCTTAGTTGTGATTGATGACCCGCAAGGTACATACTATGGTAGTCAAATTGCAGCGCCAGTATTCCAAGATGTGATGTCACAATTAGTGCGGTACTATAAGCTTTCACCAACACGGAGCAAGCATAGCGACAAAGATACAGCGAAAGCGACTGCAAAGGTATTAACGGTACAGCGGAATCAAGATAGATCGATTATTGTGCCGAATTTTACAGGTCATGCCTATGGAGAAGTGCGCGATTGGGTGCATGAAGCGGGCTTGACCTTCAAGCCGAACGGCAGTGGTTACGCGATTTCACAGGATGAGCCAGTAGGCAGTACCTTGGAACAAGGAGAATCGATTACAGTGCATTTTAGCCGGTAAGATTCGTAGGCTGTGTATGTATACAGAGATAGATATGACATAGGGATACGCTATGAGAATATGAATGTGAGGATATCATGATAGAATTATTAGGAAAACCAGTAGCACAGGCTCGTAAGGCTGTGCTACTGGAGAAGATGCAAGTACTAGTGGACCAAGGTGTAACGATCACTCTAGGTATTTTATTAGTGGGTGATGATGGTGCAGCCAAAATGTATGCTACGTTCATGGAAAAAGTGGCGAAAGGGGCAAACTTTGGCACTGAGTTAGTAGAATTGCCAGAAACTGCTACGCAAGAAGAGGTAGAGGCGGTGATTCATAGATTCAATACAGATGAACGTATCTATGGTGTTTTGCCATTGATGCCAATGCCAAAACACATTGACAGTGAAGCGGTGATTGGTGGATTAGACCCAGCAAAAGATATTGATGGGTTAACCACCTATAACATTGGATTGGTTAGCTCTGGTAAAGGTGGCTACGTGCCATGTACACCGAAAGCGTGCATGGCTATCGTAGACCATTATGGCATTGAACTAGCAGGCAAAAAAGTGGTTGTTCTAGGCCGTAGCCAAGTGGTGGGTAAACCAGTGGCGTTGTTGGCACTAGAACGTAATGCGACAGTGACGATTTGCCATTCTAAAACACTAAACCTAGCAGCTGAATTAGCACAGGCAGATGTGGTTATTGCCGCGGTTGGTAAGGCCCATATGGTGCATGGATCTATGCTGAAAGAGGGCTGCATTGTGATTGATGTAGGAATCAATGAATTAGAGGGACAGACCGTAGGGGATGTGGACTTCTCCTCTGCTAGTGAGGTGGCATCTGCCATCACTCCTGTGCCAGGTGGCGTTGGGTCTGTGACGACTACTATGATGTTAGAAGGATTATACGAGGCGTATCATGCACGAAATGGCCATTGCTGAGGGGATTGTGGATGTGGCGCTAGACACTCTGAAAGCGAATGAAGGCACCATCATCCATGCTATACAAGTACAGATTGGTGCGTTGTCTGGTGTAGAGCCAGAGGCATTACACTTTTGCTTTGATGCGGTGACTCGAGGCACACCGGCAGAGAGAGCCACATTAGAAATTGAAACAATCCCTATGAAAGGACGTTGTTTAGAGTGCCATCAAATATTTTCAATGGAACAGTATCGTCATGTATGCCCTCACTGTGAAAGCTTTGCCGTCGAAGAACTGCAAGGTCGAGAATTGCGTGTGGCATCCATCGATATGGATTAAAGGAGTACTATGGAAGTACAAGTAATGACGAATGTATTGGCTAAAAATGATGCCATTGCAGAAACACTACAAGAACAATTTAAAGAAAAACGCATTTTAGTGATGAACTTATTGGGCTCTCCAGGGGCGGGGAAAACATCTCTCCTAGAGGCGACCTTACAAACGTTGTCCAAGGACTATCGCATTGCTGTTATTGAAGGTGATTTGTTCACGGATAAAGATGCAGAGCGTATTCATGCTACAGGTGTACCAGTGATTCAAATCAATACTGTGGGAGGTTGCCATTTAGACGCGAATATGATTCGTGAGGCTATTGGCGAACTAGATTTGGATGCCTTGGATTTAATTATTATTGAAAATGTAGGTAACTTAGTATGTCCCGCAGAATTTTTCATCGGCGAAGATATGAAAGTAACGGTTCTCTCCATTACAGAAGGGGAAGATAAACCACTGAAATATCCGCTAATTTTCAAAGAATCTGCTGCGGTTCTATTAAATAAAGTGGATTTATTGCCCTATGTGCCGTTCAAAATGGACGAAGCCATTCGAGATATTAACTCCCTACAACCGGGGGTACCTATCTTTCAAGTGAGCTGCACACAGGAGGAAGGGCTTTCACCGTGGATTGCATGGGTGAAAGAAAAATTAGAGGAGCGACGTTGCCATGAAAACTAATTGGAAAGCTACCTTGGCGGCCATGGCAGTAGTAGGCATGGTGGGATTACAAACGCAGGTCGTACTGGGTCATGATGTTGCAGCGAATCCTGTAAATAAGAACGCAGCGCCTATTTCTGAGCAAGATGATAATGGTGTGCACAAACAGGTGGAGTCCATTGCTTCTGAGAAAGATACTGCTGAAAAACAGAAGGCGAGTTCTGAGGTGAAGCAAGAAGCCATATCGGATGTGGTGCAAGAAAAAAATGTAGTAGAGACGAAACATAATAGCACAGCTGTGCAACGGAAGGTGACCGTAGGAACAGTGACCCTTGATTTGACGCCTGAACAGGTGGCAGAAGAGTTGGCATTGCGCAAGTTCTTACAAGAGAAAAAAGCGTCCTTTGTGGAACAAGAGGAAGAAAATTTAGAGAATGTGGGAACTACGTTTACAGCAAAACGGATTCCACCGCTTGTAATCACAGATACTTTTGTGAAAGCCCTCAAAGAGGAAGCAAAAGCGCGTGTAGAAGCAAAACAACGTGAGCCATGGGTGTTCCCCAAAGTGGACCTGTTGAAAGAAAAGCTAGAGGCAATCTCTAGAAAAAAAACATCAGACATCGTAGTTGATGATGTGGAATTGGAGAAATCAAAGGACGAAGATGCTACCACCGTAGATATGGTTGCTGGCAGCAAGGAAGAGGCAGATTCTGGTGATAAGGGGAGTCCATCTACGGATACTGCTATGAATCAGCAGGGAGATAGCCACGAGGCGGAACATAGTGATAAGGATACTCGTGGGGATAGCTCTGCTGCTAGTAAAGAAGAGCGTAAAGTAGAGGCATCATCTAAAAAGACTAAAGAGGATACGAAGAATACAAAAGAAATTAAGAAAGCGAAATACCCTATCGACCTATTATGGACAGATAAGGAGAACATCTTCTTGCACGAGGACGTACATGTAGGGGCTACACGAGGGGAAGTGCTCTTTGCGTGGGGTGCTCCGCGGGCTATGTGGCGTGATAATGGGGATGGTTCTTTGTTGTGGCTATATGAAGGTACATTTTATAAAGAAAAAACTATAACAAAAAACGAAAAAACTGCTATGCATTTAGAGGAGTTTTCACAGTCAGTGAAGAATATATATAGTAGTGACTCTTTAGCAGGTTCTAACAGTTCTGTGGGTTATGTGTGGCTTTCCTTGAAAGATGGGAAAGTGACACATTTGGGAATGATTACGGGTCAAGACTGGCCTCGTTTTGCTATACCAGCCACTACATTAGAAACGTTTAAGCCCAATACAATGACAGAATCAGATTTCTCTTTGATGGGTTACCGATTAGGTGACATATTTACCAATGATCCCAATCGATCTTGGGAAGAAAGAGGTAAGCTGTACGGTCAAGAGTTTTTAGGTTATAAGGATGTAGTTATCGCATATAACAAGGAACACGAAATCACTCGTGTCATGATCAACTCATCGCTTGGTACGACGAAACGCGGCATTTCACTAGGAGATTCTAAATACTTACTGCTCTATCTCTACGGAGTGCCAGATTTTGAAGAACCTGCTAATCATCATGATAGTACGAAAGGTGTAGTCTATGGATACCGTCATCCATTGTTAGAACATGTGTATTTGCTGTTTACATTGGATGAGGGATTTGTCAGAGACATATTGTTGTCCAACCAAAAGAAAAGCGAACTTGTTTCGGCTATGAAGTCTATGGCGTTGTAATGACGTTATTTATGCAAAAAGGAAGAGCACGGCATACTCCTCACAAACGGTATTTCATAATGTTTGTTCGGAGCACGCCGTGCTCTTCTTGTGTTTGTATAAAATTGATATAGCAACGCCATAAGACTACTACGCAAAACTGCATCGCCTGGAGGGGGGAAGACCGTAACACACCCCTTCTCAAGCTATACAGTGGTTATGCTTGTTCAGGGGTATGTTACGGTCTTCTTACATTTGTGTGAATTGCTCAGTAAGAGAAAGCCACAAGGCTACTATGCGTAACTGCGTCGCTGGGGGGAGAAGCGCACGGCATACTCCTCACAATCGGTATTTCATAATGTTTGTTCGGAGCACGCCGTGCTCTTCTTGGGTTTGCAAATGTAAAGAAAAGAATGCCACGCTATTTCTAACCAAAATGGCGTTCCTTAGAAAATTTTGAATTATTAAAAATTAACGATTTGAGAAATTTATGGTATAATAATAGTATTAGAAGGGCTATTAACGTATTGTTAGGTTCATCTCTTCCTACATTATAGGAGGGAGGTGATACTATGAAGACGCTTGCAATATTATCGTTATTAATACAAATTTGTATGCTGATCATAGCACTTTTAGATTTACTATATAAGTAATGAAAAAGCCTAACGAATAAGGTCTGCTTACCTTAATACGTTAGGCATATTTTCATTTCAAACTTTCTTGAGATGAGCCTAACGCCGGTCAAACGTTGATGGCTCTTCTTTTATATGTTCAGTATACCATATTTTGTTGTAAAATACTACTGTTGCAACGGCAAGCTCTATATAATAAAGCTAAATTTTTTGATGCGGCAGTAATAAAAGTAATAAAGAACATACCTATTTCTATCCCAAATGGCGTTCTAATGGGGAAGTACAAAATTTTCTGGAAAAATTTAAAAAATTTTAACTAAAACACTTGCATTATAAATAGGGGTATGTTATTATATACAAGTAGTCAGGAACAGCACTACAGAGTAGAAAAAAGTTCTTGACAAACTACATAAAGACATGTATACTAATGCATGTGAATGTGCTGGCGTAGCTCAATCGGTAGAGCAGCTGACTTGTAATCAGCAGGTTGTGGGTTCAATTCCTATCGCCAGCTCCATTTTTTTGGAGGGATTCCCGAGCGGCCAAAGGGAGCAGACTGTAAATCTGCCGTCTTCGACTTCGAAGGTTCGAATCCTTCTCCCTCCACCATTTTCATCGCGGGGTGGAGCAGTTGGTAGCTCGTCGGGCTCATAACCCGAAGGTCGCAGGTTCAAGTCCTGTCCCCGCAACCATGTTAATTCGTTAGTGATTGAAGAATGCTGGTGTAGCTCAGTCGGCAGAGCGTATCCTTGGTAAGGATAAGGTCACCGGTTCAATCCCGGTCACTAGCTCCATATACTTGGCGGCATAGCTCAGTTGGCTAGAGCAATCGGTTCATACCCGGTGTGTCCGCGGTTCAAATCCGTGTGCCGCCACCAATAACCTCACTTTAGGTGGGGATTTTTTTATGCCTGGAATTGGATAAGCATTGAAATCCATAGATTGACTTTGTATAATGAGAGTATAGAAAGGTGGTGGCTCTATGGCTAAAGCGATAGATGTGGCGAAATTTTTTATTGAAATTGTTGCTAATACTCCTAATGAAGATGCGATGACTAATTTGCGATTAAATAAACTGTTGTACTTTGCTCAAGCTGGGAGCATTTCATCATTAGGTTATACTCTTATTGAAGAAGATTTTGAAGCATGGGATTTAGGCCCAGTTGTTAAATCTGTTTATAAAACCTTTAAAGAATATGGAAGAAATGGGATTGTTAATCAATCGTTTGATCGACAAGCGTTGACCAAAGAAGAGCAATTATACTTGTTAGATGTGTTGCGTAAATATAGCACAATGTCTACATCTTCTTTGGTGAATAAATCTCACGAAAAAGGGACTCCTTGGTATGAAGTGTACTATTCTACTGGGGATAAAATTATTCCAAAACATCGAATTACAGAATACTATGGACATATTGAAATTGTTGATAAATTTACATTGCCGTTTACAGAGAAAGACTTCGTTGGGACAAGAGATGAATCTAACCATTTAGTGTTACCACAGGAGTATGAATATGCCGAATAGTTGGGAAGTATGGTGGGCGATTGTAAAGTTTGAAAATTCAGAAGAATCAAAGGTACGACCAGTTGTTGTATTAGAGAATCAAGAGGCATTTATTATTTCGTTGAAAGTAACTAGTCATAAGCCGAGAGATACATATCCTGGGGAATATGATTTAATGCGTTGGAGTGATGCAGGATTAACTAAGCCATCAACTGTTAGACTGAGTCAACCGTTGCAATTAATAATAACAGACTTCAAAAGCAAAATTGGTGATTTAGATGCGGTGGATATCTATGCGATTCAGCAATTGATAGCGTATTATAAATGATATTATGTCTATGAAAGAGAGAAGGTACATATGACAACATGGTTTAATGATTTAAAAGAATTAATTTGGCACCCTAAGAGCAAAGGGTTTGATCAAATTGCCGAGCATGGGACGGTAAAGAAAGGTTTACTTACCTATTTTGGGCTTGAGCTGGTATTTTGCTTGTTAGTAGCTACGCTAGTCTTACCGCTAGTGGGCTTTTTCATGCCTTACTATTATCGTGAGATTGACGCATTAGGGTCGGCCATTATCATAGGTTTGGCTATCGTCTTTTTCCTATTCCAAGCGGCATCTATCTTTTTTAACAGCGCTATTTTCTATGGATTGTACAAGCTCACAACTGGCGAAGCAACATGGACGGATGTGATGAAAGGATTCATCTACGGCAAGGTCATCACCAATGTGTATGGCGTCGTATTAGGCTTGCTCTTACTTCCGTACTTTTGGTCCTGGCTTTTCCCAGCACTGGTCTACGGCATGGGACATTTTTTCCTCTTCCTAGGATTTTTCTTTGCCGTGGTTATCTGGATTTTTTACATGAATATATCCCTTATGGCCCGAGTGATTAAAAGTAGCAAAATGAAAGCGTTCCTATTATTGCTAGTTACGGGTATTGTTCAACTTATTTTAGAATGTATGTTGAAATATCTATACAAAATACAATGAGGAGCATAGGTTAGACTTTCACAGAAATATCCAAAAGTGGAATGAAAACACCTGTAATTCCTATAAAATAAGTAAACCGTATTTGTATTTCTCTATGTAATCATATATAATAAAGGTAATTAGTTTTTTTGTAATGAAGGAGGCTATTGTAACAATGGCAAAAGCAAAGTTCGAACGTAATAAACCACATGTTAACATTGGTACTATCGGTCACGTTGACCATGGTAAAACTACTTTAACAGCAGCAATCACTAAAGTTCTTGCTGA
>NZ_RQVL01000027.1 GCF_003992005.1 Veillonella sp. VA139
TTATTTGAACACATTCATTGTAACAAAGGATGACCTTCTTTTGCTATTTTATTTTCCCACAAACATTTTACACTAACAATATAAATTATGGAATATCCATAACCATTCGTGTATAATGAGTAGCGGTAGAAAATAACTGGAGGTATACCGTGGAATTTAAAACACATGATGATAAAAAAGCCTATGTGCAAGATGTATTCTCTCATATTGCGAAGCATTATGATGTAATGAATACATTATTGAGTTTTAACCAAGATGCACGGTGGCGTAGATTTGCCATAGAACAATTAGAATTAACGGAAGGTATGCGACTAGCGGATATTGCTTGTGGTACGTGTATGTTAACAAAAACAGCATTACAAGAAATTCCGTCTTTACATGTGGAAGGACTCGATTTTAGTCCTGAAATGTTGGCGGTTGGCAAAAATCGATTGGAGAAAGAAGGGTATACAGATCGGGTGACCCTTACACAAGGGGATGCGATGGACTTACCTTATGATAGCAATACCTTTGATGGGGCTGTATCTGGTTTTGCTTTGCGCAATGTACCAAGTATTGAACAAACCATTCGTGAAATGAAGCGTGTTGTTAAACCAGGCGGTAAAGTGGTTACCTTGGAACTGGCAAAACCTACCATGTTTGGATTTAAGCAGGCTTATTACTTGTACTTTGAGAAGATTCTGCCTGTATTGGGTAAATTAAGTCACGATCAATCGTCTTATGCGTGGCTCCCAGAATCACTGCGCCGCTATGTGGGGCAAGAAGGTGTTCTTCAAATTTTTAAAGATGTGGGACTACAAGATGCTAAGTATTATGAACTTACAGGTGGCATTGTAGCAGTCCATGTAGGTACTGTACCAGAAGAATAGAAAAAAGCTGTCATCCACGGCGACGTGGTGACAGCTTTTTCTTATCTTATTCGTGTCCAAAGCGATTTGGATTTTTTAAAGTCTCTTCATAGATATGATTTACAATCTTCCAGTTCACAATGGTGAAGAAGTTGTTAATATATTCTTCGCGGCTGGAATGGACGTACATGTAATCCCATAGATTGATGCCTAAGATTGCAGTTTGCATGTTCATAATCGGATTGATTTGTTCTTTTGTAGAAGTAATAGCAAGCGTATTGTCTGGGTTGAGCACAAGCCAAGTCCAACCATTACCGACATGAGTGTGAGCCACCTCTGTAAATTGTTGTTGGAACTTTTCTAAGGATCCAAAAGAGCGGTTGATAGCATCTTTGATTGGTCCGTTGATGGTACTTGCATTAGGGCTTGTCAACGTGTGCAAAAATAAGGTTACATTCTTATAGGCTCCACCATAGCACTGAATGTCTTGGCGAATTTCTTGTGGCACATGGCTTAAGCCTCCTAGCAGACAGTCGATATGACCAAAGCGAAGGTCAGGGAACTCTTCTACTAGTTCATTAAGTTTAGAGACGGAATGGCTGTATACATCAGTATACAAAGATGCGAGTGTTTCTCTGCCGATGACAGGCTCTAAGGCGTGATCAGAATAAGGCAGTGGTTCTAATTCAAAATATTTCATGGACACCTCCATCACAAAGATTTGATAATGATAGATATTATCATAGTTATGTATATCGTAATAGATAAGAACATAAAAGTCAAGATTGAAAGACTTTCACATAGATTCGTTCAATATAGAATTACACGTTGAATAAAAAAGATAGAATCTGTATAATAAGAGTATAGAATCAAAATCAATCGAGTTACATCAATAGTTGAAAGGAGCTTTGTATGAAAACACAAAGTAAATGTTGGTTATTAGGTGCTGCCATTGTTGGTGTGATAGCCTTAGGTCAAACGGCGTATGCGGCACAAGATCCGTTAATGTTACCAGAGCAAGAGGGCTTACAAGTTATTTCAGAAATACAAGCTAACATCACCGTGGAGAGCCCTAACTGGGAGGTAAAACGCGTAGTGGATACATTTGCTAATTACGGTCAAGAGCATAGCAAGCAATCATTTGAATTACAAACACATCAAGTGGTTTCAGCAGGCCAATTAGATGCGATTAATGCATTATACTATATGAATGTACGAAAAAACTTTTACATTGAAAGCCATCGTTGGAAAAAAGATAGCTATGGAAGAAAAGTGTTAAATAGTTTATACGCAGATTATCAAAATTATTTGAATGGTCATCATTATGTGCCAGCCAATGAAGTGGATACTTATAAAGAAGAGTTCTTAGGAATTTTAGCTCGTCATGCTGAGAAAGTGCACAATGATGAATTACGTACATATATGAATGAGATGGTTATCTTTGGCTTAGAACAAGCTATGAAAGATCACAATCCTTCTATAAAAGAATATACACGTAAATAAGAATTGGTCTACTAGTGTTAGCCTACTCGTTACAGAGTAGGCTTATTTTTTTGACAAATTATATAAGTTGTGATTTAATATAAAAGTATTATGATTAGCATAACTTCTTAATAAAATGTATTAAAGAATGGAGAAATGGCATGAGTGAAATCGCTAAGCAGGTCCATCCTGTTGACGAAATGTTACCCCTATCTAAGTTGTTTTCTTATGGATTGCAACACGTATTGGCTATGTATGCAGGGGCGGTAGCCGTTCCTATTATTCTAGCAAATGCATTAGGCTTATCCACGCAGGATTTAATTCGCCTCATTAATGCTGATTTATTTGCCTGTGGTATTGCCACACTGATTCAAACCTTGGGGATAGGGCCTGTGGGCGCACGCATACCTATGATTCAAGGGGTTACCTTTGCATCGGTAGCACCTATGATTATTATTGGAACAGAACATGGTTTACCAGCTGTGTATGGCGCTATTATAGTGGCAGGAATATTTACTTTTTTCATCGCTCCTTATTTTAGTCGTCTCATTCGATTATTTCCACCGGTCGTAACGGGAACTATCGTTACGATTATTGGCATTAGTTTAATGCCCGTAGCGATTGTGTGGATCGCTGGTGTCAATCCAGAAGATCCGAACTATGCCAGTGCTACCAACTTGTGGCTATCCGGATTAACCTTACTCATCGTAGTGTTAGTGAATCGATTTGCTAAAGGATTTCTAAGTAATTTGTCAGTTCTTATCGGGTTATTAGGTGGAACTATGATTGCCTATGCTTTAGGGGAAGTGAATTTTATTGAGGTGAGCCAATCCGACTGGTTAGGCTTAGTGACACCACTTGCTTTCGGTATACCTACCTTTGATGTAAGCTCCATTATCGCCATGCTTGTGGTAATGTCTGTTTGTATGGTAGAGACCACAGGAGATGCCATTGCCATAGGTGAAATCGTAGATAAAAAAGTAGACAAGAAAACATTAAGCTCTTGCTTACAAGCGGATGGGTTGTCTACTTGTATTGGTGGCTTTTTAAATAGTTTTCCTTATACAGCCTTTGCACAAAACATCGGATTAATTGCGGTAACGAATGTGAAAAGCCGTTTTGTAGTAGCCACATCAGGTGTGATATTAATGGTCTTAGGATTGTTCCCTAAATTGGCTGCCGTGGTAGCGTCCATTCCGAGTCCTGTATTGGGTGGTGCTGGGATTGCTATGTTTGGTATGATTATTGCTAGTGGTATTCGCTCTTTGGGAAAGGTAGATTACGAAAATAATCATAATTTGATGATTGTAGCATTGAGCATTGGTGTGGCTATGATTCCTATCGGAGCGCCCCAGTTTTATCATAATTTTCCACCTGCTGCAAAAATTATTTTTGAAAGTGGTATTACCTTTGGCAGTATCTTAGCTGTTGTATTAAACATGGTCTTCAACGGACTTGGTCATACAGATATAAAAGAATAATTGCTTTCACCTGTAAACGTTGATGAAAGAATGAGCACGTCTCTAAAGAAAATGCATTTATTGCTGTTCAAGATGACGTGCTTTTTATTATAGATTTACTGCGTAAACGTGATATAATAGAAACCATATAGGTAATTTTAAATATAATAATCTAAGGAGATATAATGGACGCAAAAATTATTGCTATTTCAATTAGCAGAGCAAAAGGACAAAAGAAAACAAACATCCCAGAAGCGGAGTTAGTAGTTAATCATGGTATTGAAGGAGATGCTCATGCAGGCCCGTGGCATCGTCAATTGAGCTTGCTTGGTATTGAAAGTATCGAATTAATGCGTAAAAGTGGGGCTGATGTGAACCCTGGAGATTTTGCAGAAAATATTACCGTAGAAGGCTTGACTTTATTCCAATTGCCAGTGGGTACTAAATTAGCCTTAGGTAAAACGATTGTAGAAGTGACTCAAATCGGTAAAGAGTGCCATCAAGGTTGCGAAATTATGCAACAAGTAGGAAGTTGCATTATGCCTACACAGGGGATTTTTGGTCGTGTGCTAGAAGGCGGAAAGATCCAAGTAGGCGATGCAGTGCGTATTGTTGAGGAGCCAGTCAATGCGTGATAGCCAAGGGCGTGTTATTGAGTATGCACGTATCTCCTTAACGGAAGCGTGCAACTTTTGTTGTGCCTATTGTCGGCCTCAGGAGATTACAGAAGCTATGGCGCCTGTGTTGCCGCCGAGCTTTTGGTTGCCTTTGTTAGAGGCGTTGCACTTAGGAGGCGTCAAAGCCTTGCGATTAACAGGGGGAGAGCCCTTATTGTATCCACATCTATATGACTTGTTAGAGCATATACAGGACCGCCAATGGTTTTCCGATATTTCTATGACGACCAATGGTAGTCTATTAGAAACTCAGGCGGAACGTTTATTTACAGCAGGGGTACAGCGATTAAATATTAGTTTAGACTCTGTGGAAGAAGAGGGTTTTGCCAAAGCTGTGGGGCGCAATGGACAATTAGCTGGCGTGCTTCGTGGTATAGAAGCTGCAAAGAATGTAGGCTTTCAAAACATAAAGATTAATACCGTAGTGCAAGCGCCATTTTCTGACAAGGAAGTGGAAACCTTGTTACATTATGGAAAAGAGTGGGATGTGGTATGGCGATTTATTGAATACATGCCATTCCAAGGGAAACAAAGTCATGTGCCTACTTTTGGAGAGTGGAAGGAGCAGATTGAACGCATTGTGGGATCTGAGTTAATTCCAGTGACAGAACGATTGGGATTTGGACCAGCTCAATACTTCCAATTGCCAGATGGACAACGAATTGGCTTTATTTTTCCTTTGTCTAATCAATATTGCTCTTCTTGCAATCGCATTCGTTTTACTGCAGATGGATCGCTACGTTTATGTTTACTGCGTGATGAAGATTTAGACTTGTGTGGACTTATACAAAATGGGGGCACACCACAAACTATATTGCATTGCATTGAAGAGGCATTACAAGGTCGATACGCGAGTCATGATGGAAATTCCATTGAAAAAGTGGAACGTCCTATGTGGCGTATCGGCGGTTAGGAGTTATGATGAAAGTAGAATCTTTTGGACGATTGCAAACAGGCCAAGAGGCTCATGTCTATACAATAGAAAATGATGCACTGAAAGTACAAATAAGCGATTATGGTGCCACCATTGTCGCTGTTTATGACAAAGTGGTGCAGCGCCATTTAGCATTGGGCTATGATTCTGTACAAGACTATGAAACAAAGCATGGCCAACTAGGTGCTACTGTAGGGCGTGTGGCAAATCGTATTGCCAATGCAGCCTATACGTGGAATGGTACAGTCCATCAACTAACAGCGAATAATGGTCCAAACTTATTACATAGTGGCAAAGGCAATATTGGACATCGTCTATGGGATGTTGTAAAGGAGAATTGTTCTGATACAGTGGTACATCTATCGTATTCCATTACATCTGAAGAAGACGGATTTCCAGGCGATTTGTATGTAGAAGCTGTGTTCAGATTGGTAGCACAGACACTAGTAGTCACGTATGTGTACACAACCTCTGAAGATTCCTTTGTAAATTTGACGAATCATGTATATTTTAATTTGCATGGAGAAGGCGACTTATCTAACCATGTATTAGAATTAGGAGCCCATCAGTATATGCCGTTTGGAGACCACCAAATTCCTCAACTTAAGCTAGCATCTGTAGAAGGAACACCATTCGATTTTAGAAAAGGCATGGATCTACAAAAAGCATTGGAGCATTATGCTGAGGATCTAAGTCAATATAAGGGATATGACCATGATTTTGTAACGGCTCCAATAGAGGAAAGTAGTACAGCAGATTCTGTTGTGCCTTTTGCGGTGTTACAAGGTAAGGATGTGACAGCCGTATTCCATACAGATGCACCACACTTTCAGGTGTATACAGGAAATTGGTTAAACGAAGATGGCCGAGATCGTCATTATGGCTGTCATGCAGGCATTGCCATTGAACCACAATTTGTGCCGAATGATATCAATATGAATGGTGAAAGCAAGACTAAAGCAGATACAGTCTATGAAAGAACAATTGCCTATTCATTCTATCACAGATAGGCGTATTTAATAGTAAGGAGACAAGGGTCGAATGAAATCATTTATTTACCATAATCCAACCAAAATAGTGTTTGGTAAAGACTGTGTGAAGGAATCATTAGCAACTGAATTAAGTCACTTTGGAACACGAGTGCTACTTACCTATGGTGGAGGTAGTATTAAAAAGAATGGCATTTATCATGTGGTAAAAGAAGCCTTACAACAAGCAGGTAAGGAAGTGTTTGAGTTAAGTGGTATTATGTCAAATCCACGGACTACGAAAGTACGTGAAGGTATTGCTTTATGCAAAGAACATAACATTGATTTTATTCTAGCCGTCGGTGGTGGTTCTGTTATTGATTGCACCAAATTCATTGCCGGAGGTGCTACGTTACCAACTACGGTTGATTTTTGGCAAACCTTCTTTTTAGACCATCAGCCAGTGACGGAGGCTGTGCCATTTGGTGTCGTGTTAACGATGGCCGCTACTGGCAGTGAAATGAATAACGGTGGTGTGATTACCGATTGGGAAACACAGAAAAAATTAAGTGGTTATGGACCGGCTTTGTTTCCACAATTTTCTATGTTAGATCCTACCTATACCTACACGTTGCCGAGAGAGCAAGTTGCCTATGGCATTGTAGATATGTTGTCCCATTTATTGGAACAATATGTGTCTACACCAGATGATGATAATGTGACAGATTCTGCCATTGAAGGAATCTTTAAAAATATCGTGCGCAATGGCCGGAAATCTATGGAACACTTAGAAGATTATGAAGCACGTTCTAATATTATGTGGGGTGCTACCTTAGCTTTGAATCGTTCCTTAGGATTAGGCAAAGATCAAGACTGGATGACTCATGCCTTAGAGCATGCTCTATCAGCCTTTTATGATATTCCTCATGGGGCAGGATTGGCGATTATGCATCCAGCGTATTTGCGTTGGATATTACCTAACGCGACCGCACGGTTAATGCGTTTTGCTAAAGAAGTATGGGGCATTGAACAAGGATCTATGAGTGATACAGAGTATGCATTAGCTGGTATCGAAGCCTTAGAAGCATATTTCAAAGAAATAGGAGCGCCATCTACACTAGAAGAAGTGGGGATTCCTAAAGAATCTTTGAAAGACATTGCCAATAGTTGCGTCCGCTATCCCACAGCATACAGTCATCTTACAGCTGCGGATGCCTTAGCAATCTATGAAAGTGTTTATAAAAAATAGTGTAAACTTACATGTGTGTCCCAGTAGGATAGGCTTTCACATTGACATTTATAAGAGAAGTCAGTATAATTATAGCTATTGTTAATAAGAAATTTAAGTAACTTTTTCATAAGGGAGGCAGTGTCATGTGGCACTGTTTTCTGTATATGAGGAATAGAAATGGAGAGACATACATGGCAGAGGTAAAAGAAACCTTACTTACAGCCGAAGGGTTGAAGAAGCTAGAAGAAGAATTAAATCATTATAAATCTGTACGTCGAATCGAAGTGGCAGAACGTATTAAAATTGCTATTTCCTATGGTGATATTTCAGAGAACTCTGAATATGATGATGCGAAAAACGAACAAGCTTTCATCGAAGGTCATATCATCGAGTTGGAAAATAAAATTAATACCGCTAAAATCATTGATGAAAATGTAAAAGGTGATACAGTGACAGTAGGTAGTAAAGTAACTTTATTGGACGAAGAGTTTAATGAAGAATTAGAATACACTATTGTAGGTTCTTCTGAAGCGGATCCTTTCAACAATCGTATTTCTAACGAATCCCCTGTGGGCGTTGCGATTTTAGGAAAAGCAAAAGGTGATAAAGTAGAAGTAAACACACCAGATGGTATGGTGAGTTTTAAAATATTAAGCATTCAATAAGGGTAAAGAAGTATAAGGAGGCCCCTCATGAGCGAAGAAAAACATGTGCCGGAACAATTGGATTTAAACGATCAAATGTTGGTACGCCGCGAAAAGTTGGCGCAATATGAAGAGGATAATATCTATCCATTTGGACAACGATTTGTTGTTCAACATAAGGCACTCCAAATTAAGGATGAATTCCGTGATTTTGATGGTCAACCAGTTGTGATTGCTGGTCGATTGATGACAATTCGTTCTCATGGTAAAACAGCCTTCGCTAATTTGCGCGATTTATCTGGCGATATTCAAGTATACTTCCGTAAAGATGTGATGGGAGAAGAAGATTACAAATATGTAAAAATGCTTGATATGGGCGATATTGTAGGTATCGAAGGTCATGTATTTAAAACACAAAAAGGCGAAATTACAGTGAAGGTCAACAAATTGACTTTATTGTCTAAATCCCTTCGTCCATTACCAGAAAAATGGCATGGTTTGAAAGATACAGAGCTTCGCTATCGCCAACGCTATGTGGATTTAATCGTAAATCCAAGCGTTCGTGATACATTTGTAAAACGTACGAAAATCGTAGCAAAAATTAGAGAGTATTTAAACAGCAAGCAATTCATGGAAGTAGAAACTCCTATGATGCATGCCATCCCAGGCGGTGCGGCAGCTCGCCCATTCATTACGCATCACAATGCCTTAGACATTGATATTTATATGCGTATTTCCCCTGAACTATACTTAAAACGTTTGATCGTTGGTGGTTTAGAACGCGTATATGAAATTAACCGTTCTTTCCGTAATGAAGGGGTATCTATTCGTCACAATCCAGAATTTACTATGATGGAATCCTACCAAGCCTATGGTAACTTTGAAGATGCCATTGCTTTAACAGAAGGTGTGGTATCTTACTGTGCACAAGAAGTACTAGGTACAACAAAAATCAATTACCAAGGCATGGACATCGATTTGACTCCACCATGGAATCGCATTACTATGCAAGAAGGTATTAAACAATACACTGGGGAAGATTTTGATGCTATTGAAACATTGAGCGAAGCGCGTGCCATTGCAGATCGCTTAAATGTAGAATATGGTGAAGCCGATGGTATTGGTAAAATCATGAATTTGTGTTTTGAAGAATATGTAGAAGAAAACTTGATGCAACCAACTGTAGTATATGGACATCCAGTTGAAATTTCCCCGTTGGCAAAACAAAATCGTGAGAAACCATTGACTACAGAACGTTTTGAAATCTTTATTTATGGTCGTGAATTGGCCAATGGCTATTCCGAGTTAAATGACCCAATCGATCAAAAACAACGTTTTGAAAATCAATTGAAAGAACGTGAAGCGGGTGATGATGAAGCGCACCGTATGGATGAAGACTTCGTCACAGCGTTGGAATACGGTTTGCCACCAACTGCAGGTTTGGGTATCGGTATCGACCGTTTAGTGATGTTCTTAACGGACTCTGCATCTATTCGTGATGTATTGTTGTTCCCTCTTATGAAACCAGAAGCGGTGAAAGTAGAAGAGGAAGAAACAGTAGAAGAATAATATATGCATGCGTAGGTCACAAGGTATTGTGAGGTGCGTAGATGAACAGCGACTAAACAGGCATGAGTTTGGTCGCTGTTTTGTTATGCTTTCAGAGATGGAGAAGGGGTAAGGGGAAATTGCCCAAGTAAATGCCTATTAAGGTAGAAAAGTAATAGCAAATGTGCTAATATTAAAGGTAGATTAATTAAGTACTTAAATGAATTCTATGAGGTCATGATTATGTTGGATTTAAAATTTGTCCGTGAGAATATTGAAACGGTACAAGAAAACTTAGATCGTCGTCATACAACAGGCGACCTGACTAGCTTTGTGAAGTTCTACGATGAAAGACGTGCTATCATCCAAGAAGTAGAGCAATTAAAAGCAGTGCGTAATGCAGTAACGGCAGAAATCAGCCAATTAAAACGCAATAAAGAAAATGCAGATGATAAAATTGCAGAAATGCAACGTGTAGGCGATGAAATCGGTGCATTGGATACTAAATTGCGTGAAGTGGAAACAGAATTACAACAAGTGGCTTTGATGTTACCTAACATGTGTGATGCTTCTGTACCAGTAGGGGCTGATGAAAACGAAAATATCGAACAACACCGTTGGGGTACACCTCGTTCCTTTGACTTTGATGTAAAAGCCCATTGGGATTTAGGAGAATCCTTAGGAATTTTAGATTTTGAAAGAGCTGCTAAAGAAAGTGGTGCTCGTTTCACTATCTACAAAGGAATTGGCGCGCGATTAGAACGGGCATTGATTAACTTGATGTTAGACATGCATGGTAGTGCGGGCTACACAGAAATGATGACGCCATACATCGTGAGTCGTGAAACATTGACGAATACAGGTCAGTTACCAAAATTTGCTGAAGATATGTACAAAGTGGAAGGAGAAAACTATTTCTTAATTCCAACGGCAGAAGTTACATTGACAAACTATCATGCCAATGAAATTTTAACAGCTGAGGAATTGCCTAAATATTACACAGCATTTACAGCTTGTTTCCGTGCCGAAGCAGGTTCTGCTGGTCGTGATACACGTGGCTTAATCCGCCAACATCAATTTAATAAAGTAGAATTAGTGAAATTTGCAAAACCAGAAGAATCTTTTGCAGAATTAGAAACGTTAACAGCGCAAGCAGAAAGTATTTTACAAGCTTTAGAATTGCCACATCGTGTTATTACATTGTGCACAGGTGATATGGGATTTGGTTCTGCTAAAACGTACGATATCGAAGTTTGGATGCCAAGCCAAGGTGTATATCGTGAAATTTCTTCTTGCTCGAACATGACGGATTTCCAAGCACGTCGTGGTAATATTAAATTCCGTCGTGAACAAAAAGGTAAACCAGAATTTGTACATACATTAAATGGATCTGGTTTAGCTGTAGGTCGTACAGTGGCTGCGATTTTGGAAAACAATCAAGAAGCAGATGGCTCTGTACGCATTCCAACAGCGCTTCAACCATATATGGGTGGTTTAACTCATATTCATCCAGAGGCTTAGAAAGGAGTCCGCTATGAAATTCTTCATTGATACAGCTAATTTTGATGACATTAAAGCAGCCTATGAAATGGGCTTTATTGCAGGGGTAACAACAAACCCGTCTTTAATCGTGAAAGAAAAACGTGACTTACACGAAGTGATTCAACAAATTGCTGATCTTGTAGAGGGACCAGTGAGTGCAGAGGTCATTGCTACGACAGCACCAGAAATGGTGAAAGAAGCCCATGAATTAATTAAGCTGGGTGATAATGTAGTGATTAAAGTACCTATGACAGCAGAAGGCTTAAAAGCAGTATCTGTGCTTTCTAAAGAGGGAATTAAAACAAATGTAACACTAATTTTCTCTGCTAACCAAGCATTGTTGGCAGCCCGTGCAGGTGCTACCTATGTAAGCCCTTTCGTTGGTCGAGTAGATGATATTTCTATGGACGGAATCCAATTAATCGAAGATATTGCTGAAATTTTTATGATTCATAATATTTCAACAGAAATCATTGCAGCCAGCGTTCGTACGCCTATGCATATGACACAATGTGCCAAAGCAGGTGCACATATTGCTACAGTACCGTTTAATGTATTACAACAATCTTTAAAGCATCCATTAACAGATGCAGGATTAGCACGTTTTCTAGCGGACTGGGAAGCAGCCAATAAATAGTAGACACAAGTGGGAGGATCAAAATGGATCGCACATTAGCCTTAGAGTTTGTTCGTGTTACAGAAGCAGCGGCATTAAAAAGTGGTCGTTTATGTGGTCGTGGAGCCAAAGATGCAGCAGATCAATTAGCTGTTGATGGCATGCGACAAACCTTCGATACAGTGCCAATTTCTGGTACCGTTGTGATTGGAGAAGGTGAAATTGATGAAGCGCCAATGTTATATATTGGTGAACGTGTTGGGGCAGGCGGAGAAGAAGTAGATATCGCCGTAGACCCTATTGAAGGTACGAATTTAATTGCAAAAGGTCAAAATGGTGCTATTGCTGTATTGGCTATTGCGCCTAAAGGCGGTTTATTACATGCTCCAGATATGTACATGGAAAAATTGTGCGTAGGACCACGTGCTAAAGGTGTTATCGACTTGAATGAGTCCATGACGGAAAACTTGCGCCGTGTAGCTGCAAAAATGGAACGTGCTATTGATGATTTAACAGTCGTTATGTTGGATCGTGAACGTCATCAAGGGTTAATGGATGAATGTCGTGCTGCCGGAGCTCGTATTCGTTTGATTACAGACGGTGATGTAAACCCAGCTATGGAATGTGGTTTAGAAGGCTCTGGTATTCACATGGTTGTAGGTACTGGTGGAGCTCCAGAAGGAGTGCTAGCTGCGGCTGCTTTAAAATGTACCGGTGGGGATATGCAAGCTCGTCTAAAACCTGCTACAGATGAAGAAATTCGTCGCTGTCATGAAATGGGTATCACCGACTTGAACAAAGTATTGACCATTGATGATTTGGTAAGTGGTGATGATGTAATTTTCTCTGCCACAGCCATTACAGAAGGCAATGTATTATCTTCTATTAAATACTTCCCTGGTGGTGCTCGTACTCACTCCGTTGTGATGCGGTATAAAACAGGAACCGTTCGGTTTGTAGATACTATCCATCGATTGGATAAAAAACTTTCCATGAAAGTGAAATAAAATAGTATAGATTTATTTAGGAAAGACCGTCATAAGACGGTCTTTTTCTTGCGTATAGAGGAAAGATTTAGTATACTAGAGTATGAATGTTTGTCAGTCAAACCATGTTTGAAAGGTACTAGGATATCATCGTTAAACGATAACTATAGATAAGATTAGGAGGAATTCAGTTGGAAAAGCTTATTATTCAAGGAGGTACGCCTTTACAAGGTCGTATTCGAGTAAGTAGTGCAAAGAATGCAGTACTACCTATTATTGCGGCGACTTTATTGGCGTCTACTCCAAGCACCCTGCTTGAAATTCCAGATTTGGAAGATGTTCATACGATTTGTGATGTCATTGCATCCCTCGGTGTGAAAGTAACAAAAGATGGAGAGAATATTACCTTTGATGCTTCTACGATCTCTGCTGTGGAAGCACCTTATGATTTAGTGCGACGTATGCGAGCGTCCTTTTTGGTGATGGGACCTTTATTAGCGCGCAAAGGGGAAGCTCGTATTGCTTTACCAGGTGGTTGTGCGATTGGCAGTCGTCCTATTGATTTGCATTTGAAAGCTTTTGAAGCATTAGGTGCGACTATTACTATGGGGGAAGGTTTTGTAGAAGCAAAAGCTCCAGAAGGTTTAATAGGTAATTTAATTTATTTAGATTTCCCAAGTGTAGGAGCTACTGAAAATGTAATTATGGCAGCCACCTTTGCAGAAGGGAAAACCATCATTGAAAATGCTGCAGAAGAACCAGAAATTGTCGATTTAGCTACATTCTTAAATAGTATGGGAGCTAATATTCGCGGTGCTGGTACAGATGTGATTCGTATTGAAGGCGTGAAAGAATTGAAAGGTGCTGTGCATACAGTGATTCCAGACCGCATTGAAGCGGGTACCTATTTAATTGCGGCGGCTATGGCTGGTGGCGATGTATATGTAGAAAATGCCCTTTCAGAGCATTTAAAGCCAGTGGTAGCTAAATTAAAAGAAGCTGGTGTTACCGTTGAGGAAGATATTGATGGAATCCGTGTCATCAGTAATGGTCAATTGAAAGCAACGTCTATCAAAACTTTGCCGTACCCTGGATTCCCTACAGATATGCAAGCTCAATTTATGGCGATGACGACGGTTGCAAAAGGTACAAGTACTGTGATGGAAACGGTCTTTGAAAATCGTTTCATGCATGTAGATGAATTAAAGAAAATGGGTGCTTCTATCGAGGTAGATGATCGTAAAGCCATTGTGACTGGCGTAGAACACTTACTAGGCGCTGAAGTGGAAGCTACTGATTTGCGTTGTGGCGCTGCTTTAGTATGTGCAGGTCTAGCAGCCACTGGAGTGACTAAAGTCGGTCAATTAGGTCATATCGATCGGGGCTATGATAATTTAGTGGCAAAATTAAAAGGAATAGGTGCTAACATTGTTCGGGTGGACGAGTAAGCAAAAAGAACCTCAATCAAAAGAGGATAGACGGAAACAACGGCGGGTACGTAGAAAACCAATAGGAACGACTACAAAACAAACATCTTTTAAACGAGAAAGTCGTCCAGTATCATTCCTTGAAAAAATGAGCCTCTTATGGACTACGGATATTGGCATCGACTTGGGGACTACCAATGTAGTGATGTATGTCAAAGGTCGTGGGATTGTCTTAGATGAGCCAGGATTTGTGGCTTGCGATACAAAGACTAGAGAAGTGATTGCCATAGGTCATGAAGCACGAGCCATTTTAGGTAGAACCCCAGAGGGGATCGAAGTGATTCAGCCCTTAAAAGGGGGCGTCATTGCCGATTATGATACAACAGCGTATATGCTACGTCATTTTATTCGTCGTGTGGTACCTGTATCTGGGCTCATTCGTTCTCGTATCATAGCTTGTGTGCCATCCAGTATTACACCAGTAGAAAAACGGGCTGTGTTAGAAGTGCTTTTACAAGCCGGGGCTCGCAAAATAGTACTTATGGAAGAACCTTTGGCAGCTGCTATTGGAACTGGCTTAGATAAGGCAGACCAAGTGGGGGCTATGGTGGTCGATATCGGTGGTGGCACCACAGATATTGCTGTCATCTGTGATTCTGGTGTAGTAGTCAGTGAGAGTTTACGCATCGGTAGCGATACCTTTGATGATGCATTACTACAATATATGAAGCGAAAGAAAAAACTACTGATAGGTCCACTCACTGCGGAAGATTTAAAAATCGAAGTGGGTACTGTAGATCCAAGGTCTGGAGAGGAACGAGCTATCGTACGAGGTCGGCATAGTGTGACAGGCTTGCCACGAGCGGTAGAAATTACTTCAAAAGATATGAAGTTTGCCTTAGAAAGACCAGTGCAACATATCATTGAAGGGATCATTGGTATCTTAGAAAAAACACCGCCAGAGTTACTGGCGCAAATTAATGATCATGGTATTATTTTGACTGGTGGAGGCTCTTTACTTCGTGGCTTAGATCGTATGATTACAGAAAAAACTGGTCGTCCTGCTTATGTGGTGGAGCATCCTAGATATTCTGTCATATTAGGTACAGGAAAGGCTTTATCAGAGTTGAATCAGTTGCGAGATACCTTAGAAGAATTGCGATAGTATATGCTTGTATTCATGGTTCTTTCATATAGGGGGTATATACTATAGCAAGTGAAAGTGACAGCGTGCAAAGGGCATTGTTTTACTAGGGATTCATTGTTCGGACTCTTGAAAATATGATATACTATACATGGAAGAAAAATGTAGGAGGTGTATATATATGAAAAAAGTTTTTCTATATAGTTTTGGGGTATTGTTAGC
The DNA here is from genome assembly GCF_003992005.1 of Veillonella sp. VA139. Taxonomy (GTDB): domain Bacteria; phylum Bacillota; class Negativicutes; order Veillonellales; family Veillonellaceae; genus F0422. The sequence goes on from NZ_RQVL01000027.1 coordinate 15,730, forward strand.
AGCATTATTTGTGACAGCTACGGCAGAAGCTGCACCAGTAAATCATGAAACAGTGTTATCTGGTGAAGTAGTGTCTGTAGTCAGTGTAGGAACTTCTGTGAAAGAAGGAGATCCTTTACTTACAGTGCAAACATTAGGGGGACCTATGGTGGCATCCCGAGCTACAGTGAATGGCGTGGTGCAAGCGGTTTCTGTGGAACCAGGTGCCTCAGTGGAACGTGGTCAAATTATAACGGTGATAAATAATTAATCATTAATAATCAATAAGAAGAGGCGATATAGATGCAGTTACATCGTTTTTGGCGTCGGTACACTAAGGGTGTGCTGGCGCTCTTATTGTGTGGAGCCACTTTTACAAGTGCTCATGCAATAGAATTTATGAAAGTAGAAGATGTACATCGTGGCATGGTAGGCCATGCGGATACGGTGGTACAAGGAGATAAAATTGATTCTTTTAACGTTGAAGTCCTAGGTGTGATGAAACAACGTGGTCCATCGGGTGATTTGATTCTAGTGAAAGTATCAGGTCCCATCATTGAGGCATCTGGTGGCATTGTTCATGGTATGAGTGGTAGCCCCGTATACATTGATGGTAAATTGGTAGGCGCCGTTGCCTATGGCTGGGGATTTACAGATGGTACCTTGGGAATGGTCACACCAATCGATCAAATGGTAAAACTATGGGATGAGAAGTACCAAAAAGATTTACCCAATCCTTGGAAGGATACACAGTTAATACCATTGGGAACACCTTTGATGGCAGATGGCTATGATGAAGCTTCCTTATCGTATCTAGGTACAAAATTTAAGGATTTCGGTTATAAAGGATATGCTACGGCTAGTGATAGCACGGATGATATTGTGAAACCGATGGTGCCTGGTGGCTCCATTGCGGCGTTGCTTGTGAAAGGCGATTTAAAGATGGGGGCGGTAGGTACCGTTACCTATGTCGATAAGGATAAAGTGGTTGCCTTTGGTCATCCATTTGACAAACGGGGCTCTACCGGTTATTTTATGAATAACTCTAGTATCTTTACAGTAGTAAAAAGTATAGATTCTGGTTTTAAATTAGGGTCATTAGGTCGAGAGGTAGGTGTCATTACAGAAGACCGTGGGGCAGGGATTGCTGGTACTGTTGGCGTATTTGGGAAAGGTGTTCCTGTGCGCATGCAGCTTCGTGATTTAGATCGCGGAGTAGAGCGAAATGCGGCTGTGACTGTGGTGGAATCCGCTAAACTGACCCCAACTCTAGTGGCTACCTCGGTGTATAGTTTACTGAACAAAACATTAGACCGTGTCGGTGGTGGTACAGCCAAAATCAATATCAAGATTACACCAGTAGATTCAAAGTTACCTACCTTAGAACGACGCAATATGGTGTACTCTGGTAGGTCGGTATCTGAAAAATCTATTGATGAACTATTTGATATTGTAGAAAGTTTAATGAATAATGCTTTCAAAGACTATGAAATTCGTGATATTCAAGTTGATGTACAAGTGGAAGAAGCGAAACGTACTGCTACAATTATCGATGCCAGTGCAGACCAAGTCATTGTATCCCCTGGTGACAATATTGTAATTACTGCAAATTTACAAGCTTACCGTGAAGGAAAGATTCAACGAGAAATTATCTTTAAAGTACCAGACGATCAAAAACTAGGAACCTACACTCTTGAAGTGCGTGGCGGTGGCGTCATTCCTTTGCCATATTTGTTTGAAAAACAAAAATATAATTTGACTGATGAAATTGTGCAACGATTGAAAGTGCATAAAAACTTTGAGGAATATTTTAAAGATCTCAGTGAAGATGATCAGAATAACCAAATCGTGGCTGAGTTTTTAGCGGATGATATCAGCATGGTGGAAGAGTCTGGAGATAAGGTGAAAAAGCAACGCTTAGAAGCAGTCGATGATGATGTAGATGATGAGTTGCCAAATGGCGACAAACATAAAAAAGGGTTGAAAGCATCTGATGACGATGAGAAAGAAAAGAATGAAGCTACACGAGTAGTAGTGGATTATGTTGTCTTAGGGGATGGACAGTTTACCGTGCAAGTGGTAGATAAAAAAGATCGAGACCATTTGCGTAAACAGCGAGTGAAAGAAAAACTTTCAAAGTTAAAAGAGAAAGTAAAAGCAGAAGAGTCAGACCAAAAGAAAACTAAATAGTCTCATCTGAAGAGAGCAGGAAGTGACACCTCATCATTTCCTGCTTTTATTTTGAAAACTCTTATGGTACTACTGCACATTCAAAGAGTTTTGTGATATACTGAAAGTTGATACAAATACTCAGGAGGAATTATGATTTGGTTAACATGGATTGGTAGGCAAATAATCTTCGTCCTATCCCAGATAGGAGAGGCCATGCTGTTACTATGGAGGACCATAGGACAATTACCAAAAATAAATTGGAAACTGACAATCGAACAAATGGCGCACTTAGGAGTGCACTCCTTGCCGATTTTATCACTCACCATGTTTTTTGCAGGTGCTGTTATGACATTACAAGTAGCGGATGTACTGATTCGTTATGGAGCACAAGGAACTGTAGGCGGTATTATGGCTATTGCCATGGGACGTGAACTGGGGCCAGTCTTAGTGGGCGTTGTCTTAGCAGGTCGCGTGGGAGCGGCTATCACTGCAGAGCTAGGAACGATGAAAGTAACAGAACAAATTGATGCCCTCAAGGTGATGGCAGTGAACCCTATCGGATATCTTGTAGTGCCTCGTGTCGTCGCTTGTATGATTATGGTGCCTATCCTAACATTTTATGGTGTCCTCATTGGAACTGGCGGGGGTTACTTAGTAGCTACCATGGTGAAAGGACTAGCAGGCTCTACCTACTTAGATTCCATTCAAATTTTTGCGATCCTATCTGATTTGACATACGGATTAATTAAATCCTGTGTGTTCGGAGCGGTTATTGCCTTAGTGGGCTCCTATAAAGGAATGTACACAGATATGGGGGCTACCGCTGTTGGGTATGCTACTACTAGTTCTGTAGTAACCAGTATCATCTTAGTGTTTATATTAAATTACTTCTTATCAGTCTTATTATTCTAGGAGGACCTATGATTGAATTAAAAAATGTGGTCCTAGCCTACGAGAATAGAGTGATTTTAGACCATGTAGATTTAACTATCCATGATGGAGAAACCCTTGCTATTTTAGGGGGCTCTGGAGCGGGTAAAAGTACATTGCTCAAGTTGATTATCGGTTTGTTACGTCCTACTAGTGGTACCATTTTAGTCAATGGCGTAGATATTACGCAAATTGATGAAAATGAGTTCGACAAATTACGACAAACTATGGGAATGGTCTTTCAATATTCTGCCTTATTCGATTCTATGAGTGTAGGAGAGAATGTGGCATTTGGATTGCGTCAACATACCGACATGAGTGAAGAGGAAATTCAGCGTACAGTAGCTAACAAGTTGCGTATGGTAGGATTACCAAAAACGGAGCATTATATGCCTAGCGAACTGTCAGGAGGTATGAAAAAACGGATTAGTCTGGCTCGTGCTATTGCATTAGATCCAAATATCATTCTCTATGATGAACCGACTTCAGGATTGGATCCTATTACATCGGGAACTATTAGTCGTTTAATACGAAGTATGCAATCTCATTTGCAATGTAGCTCTATCGTGGTCACTCACGATATGAATTCAGCCTTTTTTGTGGCGGATCGCATTGCTTTATTAGATAAAGGAAAATTTATTGAAGTGTCACCAACGGAAGAATTTAGACATTCAAAGAACCCGAAGGTGCAGCAATTTATAGAGGGACGTAAATCTGTAAAAACAGAGATACAAGAAGAAGGAGATATGCCATGAAGTGGACAACAGAGGCAAAGGTAGGTCTATTTACCGTAGTGGGAGTAGTCCTATTTGCTGTTTGCATTGTGTTCTTAGGACGATTTGATATATTTGCAGCTCCTACTATGCATATTGCAGGAAACTTTCAATCTGTGACCGGTTTGAAAGAAGGCAATACAGTACGATTTTCAGGGGTGAAAGTTGGAAAAGTTAAATCCATGCAGGTCACGGATAAGGGAATTACCGTATCCATGGACATCGACAAAGATGTAAAAATCCCTACAGATTCTGCGTTTACTATGGAAAGTGATGGTATTTTAGGGGATAAATTCATACAAATTACACCGGGTCGTAGCACTTTGTATTTAGATGATGGGGCTTTCATTACAGGGGATGGAAAAAGTGAAATTGATAAAACGATGGCACAAGCCACGAAATTAATGGAAACGGCCACTGCTACTTTACAATCTATGAACGGTATTATTGGAGATGAAAAAACACAAAACGCCTTGCGGAACGCTTTACAGTCTACAGAACTGATTGCTCAAAACACAGCGAGTTTAACGGCTCAAATGAATGCTATGCTAGCGAATAATAGCGATAATATTTCTGCCCTAACAGCAAATATGGTGGGTATCACACGAAATATGGAATCCTTGACGAACCAAATGGATACGAATATGAAGCAATTTAATGCAGATGGTCAAGCGGGCACAGAAATGCGCCAAATTGTGAATAATTTAAAAACGACTACAGATAGTATTTCGAAAATGGCAGGTGCTATGGAAGGGGTTGTGACAGACCCTAAGAGTGCGGCCGATATTAAAGAAACCTTACATAATACAGCACAATTGACGACTAAGTTAAATCGTCTCACCGGAGGAGATGTGAAAGCAGGTTCTGATGGAAAAAAGTCGGACCTTAAGACGCAAATAGGAGCAGAGGTACTGTATAATCCAGATGATAAAAAGGTTCGTACTGATGCGGATGTGCGCCTTATGCATAATGATGCCATGTATACTTTAGGGATTTCTAATGTAGGAAATGGATCTAACTTGGACCTCACCTATGGAAAACAAGTGTTAGATCAAGTATACTTACGAGGCGGACTATTTGATGGAAAATTAGGCGTGGGAGCCGATATAGGATTTGGAAAACCACTTTCACTATCAGGTGCCCTATTCGATATCCGTCATGGTTCCTATCGGGTTCGTTCGGATATTCAATTATGGAAAGATACCTATGCGGTCGGTCAATGGACTTGGTATGGTCGTGACCATCATCGTGTGAATTATTTTGGGCTAAGAAAGATATTTTAGGAGGACCCAATGAATAGAAAAATAATGACAGTAACGGCGATGTTAGCAGCCTATGCATGCACAGTAGGAGCGGCAGCGCCACAAACAGATACAGTGAAATTAGTGGCGTATCAACAAAAAGCGACGGCTCAAGCAGCGAGTATGACAAAGGCATACAAAAACCAAGCACAGACAAAGGGTCAATCTGTGTCGGTTACATTGCCACAATCGATTGCCATGGCATTGCAAAATAATAGAACCTTACATCAATCTCAATGGGATTATGAAGCGGCAGTAGCGCAAGTAGGGGTTGCTACCAGTGGTAGAAACCCAGCTGTGACCTATACTTATAATGCTAGCAATACAGGAAATGAAACGAATGGTGTTAGCAGAACTGGCAATGCTTTTTCTCATCAATTAGGGGTAGGAGTATCTCTATTTAACCGTGCTTTGGATGCGCAAATTGAAGCGGCTAAATATAGCCGTGATGGCAGTGGTGCTGCTTTGACGGAAGCAGCACAAACGGCAAAATTAACAGCCACTTCTAATTATTTAACACTGATTATGTCTCGAAATAAAGTCAGTGTAGCTGAGCAAACAGTCCGTGATTATGAAGAACATTTGAAAAATGCTAACTTACAATATGAAGTAGGTATTGTCTCTAAATCAGATGTGTTAGCAACGAATACAAGATTAGCCAATGCCAAAACAGCCTTAGTGGAAGCGAAAAATGCAGCTAGTTTAGCGGAGGCAAAGTTTAATAATCATGTTGGATTACCTGTATCTACACCAATCGTAACGGCAGATAAAGAGCTAACATATACACCATATGCCATTTCATTGGAAACAGCAAAATCGTATGGGGTAGCACATCGAGGTGCTATTGTACAAGCTGCAATGGTAGTCAAATCAGCAGAAGAAAATGTAAGTCGTGCGAATGCCTCAGATATTCCTACAGTGAATGCAAGCGCTAGCCGTGTAATGAAAGGATCTCAATGGTCTGGAAACGATAGCAAAGACTGGTCTGTAGGCGCTACCTTATCTTGGAATTTGTGGGATGGGGGCCAATCGAAAGCTAACGTGAACGTTGCCAAAGCAAACTTAGAGAAGACAAAAGAAGCCTACACACAAGCGATTGACACCGTAGAGTTACAAGTGCAAGAAGCGTACTTAAATTTAAAAGCTGCAGAACAAAAAATTCAAAGTACTCATGCAGCGGTGGAAGCAGGACAAGAGGACTTCCGCATTAAAACATTGCGTTACCGTTCTGGTGTAGGTACGAATGTGGATGTGCTTGACGCAGAAACGGCCTTAGCTACAGCACGTAACAATTATGTAGATGCTCTATATAACTATAACTTAAGCATGGCTACTTTAGAAAAAGCTATGGGAATTCCTGTAGAAGCCACAGTGGGCAGTGGCGTAACTATTGTGAATCAAGGATAGTGATCATACCGATACGAGGTGAATCATGAAGAGGAAATACTGGCTACTAGGTGTTGTACTGAGTGGATGTGTAGCAGGCGTTGGATTCGGCTTACAACCACTGAGTGAAACTTATGTAGGACCCTATGTGCAAGAACAATTACATACAGCACTGAATGGAACTGTTTCCTATTCATCATTTCACATTGGCTGGGATGGATCCGTTCAAATGAAAGACCTTGTCGTAGACGATGCGAAAGGGCAACATGTACTCACTGCAGATGCATTGACGGTGTCTATTCAATGGCTAAAAGTATTACAATATCCTTTTGGGCAGGTATCACCAGATGCATTGCTGGGCACCATTACTGTTACCTCACCACATGTGAATGTGGTACAAGATGAACAGGGGCAATGGAATGTACTACAGTTAGTAAAGGAGCGAAAGTCAGATAGTCCTAGTCAATTTAGTGGACTGTTGCGATTAGAAAAAGGATCTATATCCTTATTCTTACCTCAGGCAGAACCATTGCAACTGTCAGATGTGAATGTCACTGTCTCAGGGGATGGTGGACGTATGCTAGATGGAGTTGTAGATGCTCAATTAGGAAAGGATCACATTCATTCCAAGTTACAATGGGCCTTGGATGACAGCGGTAATCGTTCGTTTTATGTGGAAACGCCACATTTAGATATAGCTCCTATAGTCAGTCGCATTTCACTGCCAAGTGCAGTAAGCTCTATGACGGGTGAGTTGACAGATATGGCGTTGACAGTAACACAACGTGGTGGCTTCTGGTATGGTGAAGGAGGACTTTCCTTCCAAAACGTGGGGACAACCATCCAAGACTATCGGTTAACATCTGGGAAAGGAACAGTTCAAATCCATGGAGATGTGTTGTTCTTGGACGGAATTGAAGCGAATGTGAATGAAGAATACCTCCGTATGAATGGTACTGTACACCATGTCTTTGATGAGGACCCTACATTACATGTAAAGGTAGGATTGAAAGAATGGAATCTAGCCTCATTTGATCAACTGCCGATGACAGGATATATTACGGCAGATGCACTCCTAACGGGTCCTGTGTCGAATGTAAAAGCCAGTGCCGATGTAGAGTTGCGAGATGTGGCCTATGAAGGAATCACAGTGAATCGTGGGAAGGCTCATCTTTCCTATGGAGACCAAGTCATTCATATAGGTGATGTAGAGTTAAATGTGCAAGGTGGAACCGTGAGGGGTACAAGCTCCTATCATATGGATACAGAAGATTTTTCAGCACAAGTAGAGGCGCGGAACGTATCCTTGTATGGATTGCCTGTTGGGGGATTACCTTCTGTACAGGGCACAGTGAGTGGGTCCTTAACCATTGAAGGGAAACAAGGGGCGATTTCCAATATAAATGGATCTGTACATGGACAGTATATTGAGTATCAATCTATCTTAGTGGATGCCTTGGATGCGAGCCTATCTTGGGATGGCGCACAGCTAATAGTGCCATATCTAAACGGTACTTGGGGTCGAGGTACTTTCACGGGTAGTGGTCGATTCGGTAATGATACATTTGGTATTAATTTACATGGCACTAATATTGGATTAGAACAATTCAATGAATGGAGCCCTAAACCGTTGGGGGGCACTGTTTCTTTGGAGGCTAACTTACAAGGGTCACTAGAGAATCCGACAGGAACGGTCATGATTGCTGGTGAAACGCTTTCCTATGGAACAACCAAGTTTGACCGTGCTTTTGTTAAGACTAAGTTAGAGGATAAGATCCTCCATATTCTTGAAGGTGATATGGAATATAGAAAAAGCACCTATAATCTAGACGGATTCATCCAGTTAGACGGTGCAATAGATATCAAAGGTTCTGCAAAGGATGTGCGTATTGAAGATGTGTTGCCAAACTTTACAGATATTCCTATGACCGGATGGCTTAATACGGATATTCATGTACAAGGGACATTGCAACGTCTGCAAATAGAAGGGCATCTGAAAGCTTGGGATGGATCCGTATATGGTAAACTATTTACATCCATTGAGGGGACCTATACATATCATGATGGGCATCTCCATTTGCCAAGGTTAGATATTAGTACCTATGGCTCCTCTATCATTGTAGATGGAGATATACAAGATAAGCACTTAGATATTAATTTTGTAGGCGATGCGGTGCCCATTGAACCATTCGTTCGTGATACGGGTCTCAACATGGTTGGCTATGTCGGTGCAGAAGGTCATCTCGGTGGCACTGTAGATGCCCCAATCTTTGAAGGAAAGGTGCAGTCCGATGCGATGCAGGTGAAAGATACAACGCTGCATGATATAGCAGGTTCTTTGTACATTACACCACAAGTAGTGCATCTGCAAGGGTTGACTTTCACTGGCAGTGGTACTAGCCGATACGAAGTAAAAGGTGGGGTTCAATTAGAGAATCCGAAACGCTTGTTTGGGTATGTGCGTGTCCGAGACGGTGATTTGCATCAATTATTAGCATTAACGAATGCACGAGTTCCTGATTTGAATGGAAAGTTGCAGGCTACCATTGAGTTAGGTGGTACTAGTGACAGTCCGAGACTAGACGTAAAAGGAACTCTGGAACATACTACGATTCGAGATGAAGTGGTAGGAACAGCTACGGTGGATATAGGCTATGGTGGGAGGACGATTAATATTCGAACTTTCAAATTGCCTATTAAAGAAGGCCTCATTGTGGGTAAAGGGAAAGCCGATTTGGATGGTGCTACGGATATTCAGTTGGTAGCATCGAAAGTGCCAGTACAAACCGTACTACCTCTCGTCACACAAGATGTAAAGGCACAGGGAAATTGGAATTTTATCATCAATGTGCATGGACTTACGAAATCACCAAAGGTAGAATTTTCCAGTGAAGTGGAACAAGCAGTCATCAATGGTATTAGCCTAGATCAGTTGAGTATCCTAGGAACCATGGAAGACCAAGTAGTGAATATCCAACAAGGAATGATAAAAAAATCAGACTCTTCTATTAAAGTTCGCGGCAAACTACCATTGGGAGCTTTTGTAACCAATGAATACGTGTCTGATGATATGACGAAACAGTTTGATGTGTACGTGGACATGAATGAGGCAAACTTGTCTGTTCTGCCATTGATGTTTAAAGAAGTGCAGACTGCTGACGGCGCTATTCATGGTGTTGTTCATGTGACAGGCAATTCGTCGAATATCCTCGCCAATGGCACCGTAGAGCTCGCTAATGGATCCATGAAATTACAATCGTTGAAAAAGCCAGTGACCCAATTAAAAGGACAGCTATTGTTCCGTGGCAATCATGTAGATATGACAGGGAGCACCACAATGGGTAAGGGTAATGCAGGCCTATCTGGCAATATTGGTTGGAAGGGGTCTGGCATTACGTCCTACTACGGTGCGTTGCAGATGAAAGGTATCGAAATTGGTCATGAGTTTTATACAGGTCCATTAGATGGTGAACTGTACATCGTAGACAAACAGGATATGCCGACCTTGGTGGGGGCTATCACATTGCATGATGTAGTAGGCTCGATTCCATTGAGCTTTGAAAGCTCAGATACATCCATTCCATTGGGACTAGACTTGACCATTAATGCGAAAGATAATGTACGCCTTTATAATCCATTGCTCTACGATATGTTCTTGCAAGGTAAGGTTACATTTGCAGGAACCGTAGGGGAACCAAAGGCGAGTGGTAAGTTATCCGTCAACAAAGGGTATGTCAAATATTTAAACAATCGCTTTAAAATCACAGAAGGGCAGGCTAAATTTGCCTCAGGCAGTATCATTCCTGAACTCAATGTGCGGAGTATGGCAAATGTGAAAAACTATCGTATTTCCCTACAAGCAGAAGGACCAGCTACACAGATGAAACTAAAATTGTCTTCTGAACCTAATTTGTCGGAGCGTCAAATCATATCCCTATTGACCTTTGGTCGCTCTGTGGGTAATACGAGTGGTGTTACAGCAGATGATGCGAATGCGTTACTCACATCTAGCTTACAGTCTTTGGCATTTGGTTATGTAGAAGATGTGTTGCAAGACACATTAGGATTGGACATGGTTAACTTTACCACTGGATCCTTGGATGGAAAAGACTCTCGTGATTTAAAAGAAAAAACGAATTTAAATGTAACCATTGGGAAATATGTGGTCCCTGACTTAATGATTACCCTTAGTAGTGGACTCAATAATACTCAATTAGCCTATGGTTTTCAGTATGATATCAATCGTAGTATTAGTGCTACAGGGTGGATTAATAATGAAAATAAGCGCTACTTAGGAGCACAGTGGCGCTATCGATTCTAAAGGAGGTGAAAGTATGCTCAATGATTATATTGCCAGCGTGGATACAATTGAATTATTAACCTGGGAAGAAGAACAGAAGCTCTGGAAGGCTTACGAAGAACAAGGAGACTTGGAAGCTCGTATGACAATCATTGAGCATTACCAACCTTTAGTATTGAAAGAAGCTAATGTGTATCAATCTTCTAAGGTAGATAGGATGGATTGCATTCAAGAGGGGACCATAGGGCTCATTGAAGCGGTAGAGAGATATGATTCTAAGAAGGGCGTTGCCTTTTCTCTCTATGCAGTGCATCGTATTCGTGGGCGCATCTTGGACTATCTTCGTAAGGAAGGTAAGGAAGGGATTGTACTACAATCGGAAACGGAAGATGGTGAAACTTGGTGGGAGCAATTACCTGCTGAAGGACCATCTACAGAAATCGTTTGCGAGGAACGCATGTATGGTGACATGGTCACATCGGCTATGAAACAGTTGCCCTTGGCGGAGCAACACGTAGTGGAAGAAGTCTATTACAAGGATCATAGTGTAGCCTCTATTGCAGATACCTTGGAATGCAGCCATAGTTATATCCATCGATTGCGAAGAAAAGGGTTAGTACGCCTTAAAGGCTTATTGGAAACAGCAAAAGAAACGTGGGATAAAAGTTAATTTTGGTGAATAGAACCTATCTGACTAGGAAGCACTACCTAAGTGTCAACCGATGCGTTGATGACAAGGGCAGTGCTTTTGTCTACAAGGATATATCGAAAATATTCCCTTGACATAGATAGGGTTTTTGTTTATTATAATTATATTATTATATAAGCAACAGTAATGCGAAGGACATGACCCTAACCATCTATACTTTCAGAGAAAGATACCTTGGCTGTGAGTATCTAGTGTAGACTTAGATGTTACCACCTTCAAACTGGTTCAGTGAAGGCTTAGCTTGTAATTGAATCCGTATGGACCCGTTATCGTCCGTAAGAGTGAGTCCTATGAATAGGGACTAACTAGGGTGGAACCGCGAGATCTTCGTCCCTTGTGTGGGAGAGGGTCTTTTTTTGTTGGTAAAAAGTATTGCCATTCCCAATGGCATGTAGTATTAGACCTAGGGAGGTAACCTATGAGTGAAGTAAATATCATTTTACCTGATGGAAGTTCTAAAGCCTTTGCAGCTGGAACTACATTGGGTGAAGCAGTAAAACAATTATCAAACAGTTTAGCAAAAAAAGTATTAGCCGCTGATGTAAATGGAGAATTAACAGATCTTCGTGAAGTATTGGTAGAAGGTTCTAAAGTAAGTTTTTTAACATTTGCAGAAGATGGTGGTAAACATGCATTCCGTCATACTGCATCTCATGTGATGGCGCAAGCAGTAAAACGCTTATGGCCGGATGCACAATTGGCCATTGGACCAGCTATCGAAAACGGTTTCTACTATGATATCGATATGGAACATAAATTGGTGCCAGAAGACTTACCAAAAATCGAAGCGGAAATGAGCCGCATTGTAAAAGAAAACTTACCTATTGAAAAAGTATTGATGGAACGCCAAGAGGCACTAGATTTCTTCGCAGCTAAACATGAAAATTATAAAGTAGAGTTAATCAATGATTTGCCAGAAGATGCAGTGATTTCTGCGTATAAACAAGGTGAGTTCACTGACCTTTGCGCTGGTCCACACTTAGCAAGCACTGGTAAAGTGAAAGCTTTCAAATTACAAAGTATTGCAGGTGCATACTGGCGTGGCGATGAAAAAAATAAAATGTTGCAACGTATCTATGGTACTGCCTTTGAAAAGAAAGAAGAACTAGAGGAATACTTACACTTGTTAGAAGAAGCAGCCCGTCGCGACCATCGTAAATTGGGTAAAGAGCTTGGCTTATTTGTCATCAAAGAAGAAGGTCCAGGATTCCCATTCTTCTTGCCAAAAGGTATGGCAGTGCGCAATGCCTTAGAAGATTTCTGGCGTGAAGTACATCATGATTATGATTACGAAGAAGTTCGTACTCCGATTATCTTGAGTCAACATTTGTGGGAAACATCTGGTCACTGGTTCCATTACCGTGAAAATATGTATACAACACAAATTGATGGAGCAGAATATGCTATTAAACCAATGAACTGCCCAGGCGGTATCTTGGTATATGCTAACGAAATGCATTCTTACCGTGATTTTCCAATTCGTATGGCAGAACTTGGTTTAGTACACCGCCATGAATTGAGCGGTGCCTTACATGGTCTATTCCGCGTACGTAGCTTTACACAAGATGATGCCCATGTATTCATGACACCATCTCAAATTAAAGAAGAGTTAATGAGCGTTATCGATTTATTCGGACGTATCTACTCTCAATTCGGTTTATCCTATCATGTAGAGTTGAGTACAAAACCAGAAGGTGCTATCGGCGACGATGCAATCTGGGAATTGGCGACAGAAGCATTGCGTGAAGCAATCGAAGCAAAAGGTATTCCATACCGTATTAACGAAGGTGATGGTGCGTTCTATGGTCCAAAACTTGACTTCCATATTCGTGACTCCATTGGTCGTACATGGCAATGTGGTACAATTCAATTGGATATGAACTTGCCAGAACGATTCAACTTAGAATACATTGCAGAAGATGGCCAAAAACATCGTCCAATCATGATTCATCGTGCTTGCTTCGGTTCTATGGAACGTTTCATCGGTATTCTAATTGAACACTTTGCAGGGGCATTCCCAACTTGGATGGCACCAGTACAAGTAAAAATCCTTCCAATCAGTGAAAAACATGTCGAATATGCTGAAAAATTACGCAAAGCATTTAAAGATGCCTATGTGCGTGTGGAACTAGATGATCGCAGCGAAAAAATCGGTTACAAAATCCGTCAAGCCCAAATGGAAAAAGTATCCTACATGCTTGTTGTGGGTGACAAAGAAGTGGAAGAAGGAAAAGTGGCTGTTCGTAAACGTGGCGTAGGCGAACAAGGTGCGATGCCTTGGGAAGAATTCTTGGCAAATATCAAACAAGAAATCAAAGATAGAGCTTAACTATATAAGATTAGCTTGTAATCCGAAATCTGTGAATGAATTGTTGCAACTAGTATTGTGTATACATTGAAAAATATCTTCCCAAGAGGGTATGTTTCATCATATAATAGAAAGAGAAAGAAATTGGACCTTCCCATTTCTGTGATTATGAGTCGAGGTGATAGAACATGATTACATTTGATGATGCAGAAAAACAAAAGCTAACTCCTGAAGAGTTGAAAGAATTAGAGAAACACAATGATATCAACGAATGGCCTTGCCCATTATCGGAAGATATGAAAAAGCAAATGCATGACAGCTTCAAAGTTGTGCCTAAGAAAAAATAAAAAAAGCCGTAGCGAACGATGAAAGTGCTCGCTACGGCTTTTCTATATACGAGAAGAAATGCCATATAGGACGTCTATATGTCTGTCAGATTATTATTAAAAGCAACCAAACCATTAAGAACGGATGAGTCATATATGTCTAATAACGATTATACAGTTAAGGGAGATTATTGCAAATAAAATACTACATTTGCTGTTTTGTTAGCAGACATATCCCCATTTTCTACAGGTGTAGAGGTGGACATCTCTACAGATTTTAAGGACAACATAGCATATCGTGGATTCACTTCCATGGTGTGAGTACGCGTAGTTCCTAAGTTAATAGATTTTACAGGTCCTACAGTATGACCTAAGGCGCGGGCAATCACTTCCGCTTGGTGGCGTGCATCACTAATAGCAGATGTAGATAATTGGTCTTCCATCTCTTGAGAGACATCGGTTTGGAATGTAAGAGAATTAATATCAGAAGCACCACTAGCAATTGCTGCGTCGATAGCTTTTCCGATAGAGGATGTGTCGTACACCTTTACTACAACAGTGTTGGTTACATGATAACCATTTAACTTTGAGTTACCATCGATATAATTGTAATTAGGGTTAATAGTGATGTTAGATGTTTGAATATTGTTCTTAGATATGCCTAAATGTTGTAAGGAAGAGATGAGTTTAGACATAACAGCATCATTTTGTGCTTTGGCAGCCTGTACAGAGGTATTTTCATTAGATACTCCTAAATTAAGTAGTGCATAGGATGGAGCAACTTGGCGAATGGCTTGGCCTGTGACGGAAATTTCCCCTGGTGGAATATCAGCAGCCATGGCTCCGACTGCAACCGATGTCATGAGTGCGCCGATAGTGAAAGCTTTCAAAAGAAATGAATGTTTCATAATGTTCTTCCTTTCTAATGTAGGTATATATTGACAAATAAAAATTAAGTACTCTACAATGATAAGTATGTAGGATAGTATATCTTGTATTGCTATTATACTATATAAATATTGTGAATGTACGATGAAAGTTAGGAGAAAAACAATGAACCCTATTGATATTATGTTAGACCATAAAAGTATTCGTCAATATAAACCGATGCGTGTATCCCCGCAACATTTAAGTATATTGTTAGATGTAGCGAAACGGACTGCTACCAGTATGGGGATGCAAACATTTAGTATCATCCGTATTGTGAACCTAGACATTAAAGCGGCTATTGCAGAGGTATGTAAACAAGATTATGTAAAAGATATGCCTGAACTGTTTGTATTTGTGGTAGATGCCTATCGGAATGCACAAATCATGAAAGAAAAAGGATTAGACCTTGATACAGCAAATGATGCAGATCGATTCTTTCAAGGGTGGACTGATGCTTGCCTAGCGGCACAAAATATGGTGACCGCAGCAGAATTGGCTGGATATGGTACAGTATATTTAGGTAGTGTATTAAATGATGCAGAGAAGATCATTGAAATTTTGAAATTACCTGAATTAACATTCCCTGTGGTAGGACTTGGCTTAGGTATGGCAGATCAAAAACCGGCATTAAAGCCGCGTATGCCAAGAGAGGCAAATGTATTTGACGATGCGTATAGCACATTTGAAAATTATCATGAACTACTAGAAGACTACGATGAAGAAATGAACCAATATTATGATCTTCGTAGCCCGAATTACCCATTGCCAAAATTTACAGATCAAGTAGTAGGGCGATTGAAACTGAAAGATGAAAAACGTAGTGCTTTGGTGCGAATGGCAGAAGCCCAAGGATTTCGCTTTTAATGCTATTCTGTTTTGCTTAAATGCTTGACTGGTGAAAGGGAAACGAGCAACATATTCCTTCTCAAGCTATACAGTGGTTATGCTTGTTCAGGAACATGTTGCTCGTTTCTGCATCTCGGCATTTAGGTAGAAAGAACGGCGCAAAACGTTCTACGTATGATGGCGCTACAGGGGATTATAGAACGTGTTATATTGTGCAAGGGGAACGAGCAATATATTGCGACTCGAACTGCTCCTGCGGTAGGTTTGTTCCGGAACGTGTTGCGTGTTTCTAGACTTATATATTTTAGTTCCATTCAGTGACTCAAAAAAATTGTGAGTTAGTGTAAAATGTTTGTGGGAAAATAAAATAGCAAAAGAAGGTCAACCTTTGTTACAATGAATGTATTCCAAAAA
>NZ_RQVL01000028.1 GCF_003992005.1 Veillonella sp. VA139
ATTCTAAAGTTCCAGAATTATGGGAAGACTCCTCGTACAGTTCAGTTTCAGTCCCCGCAATGGGGAAGTAATTCTAAAGTCAAGAATATGGCGATAATGCGCTATTCTTATACGTTTCAGTCCCCGCAATGGGGAAGTAATTCTAAAGTATAAAGTGCCTATCGCATCTGTTGAGGATTTCCGTTTCAGTCCCCGCAATGGGGAAGTAATTCTAAAGGTATCTATCCCAGTTGAATATCTACTATGAGGACGTTTCAGTCCCCGCAATGGGGAAGTAATTCTAAATATTCAAAGATATAGATGTCTCTGGCTATACATTCTACGTTTCAGTCCCCGCAATGGGGAAGTAATTCTAAAGCTAAATTTCATTATCTTACAGCAAAAGAAATTGCGTTTCAGTCCCCGCAATGGGGAAGTAATTCTAAAGAAGATAGCCCAGGTTTTATAAAAGAGAAATTTAATGTTTCAGTCCCCGCAATGGGGAAGTAATTCTAAAGCCTTAAAAGCCGAGCAAAAAGAAGCCGTCAGTGCGTTTCAGTCCCCGCAATGGGGAAGTAATTCTAAAGTCTAGTCTCCTAGCTAAGACCTGGGCATGTCTTAGTTTCAGTCCCCGCAATGGGGAAGTAATTCTAAAGTTAATTAAAGACCTGGGCATGTCATTAAACTGCCGTTTCAGTCCCCGCAATGGGGAAGTAATTCTAAAGTCAAGAAGGAATTTTCTTTAACTCATTGACTATTAGTTTCAGTCCCCGCAATGGGGAAGTAATTCTAAAGGATGAGAATGAAGTACATGAGGCATCTAATGTAGCGTTTCAGTCCCCGCAATGGGGAAGTAATTCTAAAGTCGAATATTACGACAGAACCTCATTGCACGCATATAAGTTTCAGTCCCCGCAATGGGGAAGTAATTCTAAAGAAGATAGCTATAGAGGTCAACAATAAAACAGTTGGTTTCAGTCCCCGCAATGGGGAAGTAATTCTAAAGGCCACCCCTTAGAAACCGCATAACCAAGCCTCTCAAAATGCACTTTCCGACTGAGATCGCAACTTTGAAAAAAAGCATTAGCACTACATTTCAAAAGCAGCTCTGAGACCGCATGGCCACTGGGTCGGCTGAGATTTTGATTTTCTTTAGAATTTTTTCGTAAAATAGCTCACTTTATAAATGTTTTTATAAAATAGTTCGCAAATCTTATCTATGTAGGACTATATCATACTTTGGGAAATCTTTCAAGGGATTTTTTGTTTTTTCACAAGAAGGTTGATCAACTTAACTATCGGGACTTTTATAATGGCACAAATATAAAAAAGAGTATACTGATGATAGATACTTCAGAAGAAGTCATTTCTGAAGAAAGGTATATAGCAAATAGAAAGGAGGCTATTCATGGCATCGCTATATATTACAGAACCAGCTGCTAAGATTCGTAAGAGTGGGGGATATTTCGTCGTAGAGTTGGGTGAGGAAATAGTGCAAAAGTTACCAATCGAGACCGTAGAAGATATTACCGTCTTGCACTCTGTAACGGTTTCTTCACAAGTGCTGACGGAATGCATGTTACAGTCCATACCGATTACGTGGATATCCAATTATGGGCACTACTATGGATCGTTGTGGGGACCAGATTCGATAGATATTGAAAAACATATGCTGCAATTTCAACGAGCACAAGATTTCGACTTTTCTTTGCAAATTTCAAAGGTGATGATTCTTGCCAAGGCTAGAAACCAGATGACTCTGTTAAAGAGACACCATCGTAAGGACATGGATGACATTGTAAAAGCTAAGATTGCGGAGATCAACATGTTGTTGCCAAAGATTAGTACGGCTCATTCGGTGAATCAGTTGCGTGGCTTTGAAGGGAGCGTGAGTCGCAGTTATTTTGAGGCGGTGGGGCGCATTGTACCAGAATCCTTTGCTTTCACGAAGCGTAGCAAACGTCCACCAGAAGATCCTTTCAACGCCATGCTGGGGTTGGGCTATAGTATGTTATTCAACGAAGTGCTAGGAGCTGTCATGCATGTGGGACTTCATCCTTATGTAGGGCATATGCATGCCATCCGAAGGGGGCATGCTGCGTTGGTATCAGATTTGATGGAGGAGTGGCGTGCACCGATTGTAGATGCCCTCTGTTTGAGTCTTATCTCACGGAATATGATTACCCCAGACCATTTCCATACCGTGGAGCATGGTTGTTATTTAACGAAAGAGGGGCGAAAGATTTTACTGTATCAGTATAATAAAAAGTTACGCTCCACCCATCAGTATTGGGGAGAACCTTATTCGTATCGTGATTCCATCCAACGTCAATGTCGTTCTTACGCATCGGCCATGACGAATAATACGGTTCCTATGTATTTATCATTTGAGATGTATTAAGTTAGAAATAGGAGAAATAGCATGAATTTTTCATTATTACAAGAGAAGTATCCTATGTTACAGGTATTAGGCCAAGAGGCGGAGAATGCGATGCATCAAGATGCAATGGTGTATTATGGTAAGTTATTGTGTTTCGGGGAAGCCTTTGTCAATTATTTGTATGATGAATTAAATCTGCCGAAACAAGAGGGTGAGACCTTAGAAGTGCGTGTATCACAATCGGATTTTGTGGACAGTGTGCCAAAGGAGATTGTGAATAAACTGCGCTTGTTACAGCTATATGGGGACATGACGATGCAAGGTGCAGTACAACATCTATTGGGCTGGCATACGAAACGGGGGATGAAAGATGCTTACTTGCTAGGTCGATGGCTCTTTAAACTATTTGTAGATTGTGAAAGAGAGTATCCGCCGTATGTATTTCCTATGCTTTCAGAATCTCCAGAACCAGTGGCACCCATCGATGTGCAGAAAGAATTATATCGGATTCAAGGCGAGATGAAAAAGGTGCATAGCAGTATATCGTATACGATGACACCAGAGGAACGGAAGGAATGCAATCGAGAATATCGTTCAGAAGGGATTGAGGTGTTACGACAAGATAGTATGCTCTATGAGGGAGAGTCGACAGAGCAATGTATTCGAGAGGTACAAGCTATGATAGGAACAGCCATCCGTGAAGCACAGATGGTATCTTCTACCACACAAGTGGCGCAGGCGACAGGAGAAAGCGTTACACCACAAGTTTCCCCTACAATTGTACAAGAGTTACAGGCCGTGGACGACTCCAAGGAAGTACCGGTAGATGACTTTCTTGATGACAACTTTGTACAACGCCGTGTGCTCACACCGTGGCACTGTATGCGTGAAACGGGGCAAGCATTCTGTCGCTTATTGGTGCGTATGCTAGGAGCACGATATTACACGATTTCACACATTGTAGAGCACGATTACCAGATTGTTTTCACCGTCCAAGGCGATGCTGGCTACGGGTCATATATGGTGTATTACAAGAAAAATGGCAAGGTCTCTCGTGTGCTACCACAGGAATCGACCCTCGACGAGGAACTAGATGTGATTATCATGGGGTTAGAGGGATGTTCTATCTTTGTAGCACCTGAAAGTCCCACAAGATATGACACTAGCCAATCTACATCACGGGATATGGTAGGCACAAGAACTGCATACTTAGATAGAATGATTCCTATAGGTGAAGCAGTTGATTCAGCAGTGGATACTTTCACCTATCCGAAAGGTCCAGTGGGAGGGATAAAAGTGTACATGAAGTGGATTGAGGAAGAGCTGAGTCCACAGGCAATTCGAATCGTGCGCATGGAGCAAGGTCAATTCCATATTCGAACCACCTTTGCTAAAGGGCGTGAAGTGGCGGTGTTTAACCTTTATTATAATCGGTTGGGGCAGATGACGCGCGCCATTCCATTGGAGTCAAAGTCGACCAGTCTAGAGTTTGTAGAGACCGTGTTAGATATCATTAGCCCTAATCAGATGAGTTATTGGGTGAGCACCTAAATAGGGGCAATATGGTTAGCAAATTGCGTAAAAAGTATATGACAAGGTAATTTATAGCCATTACAATACAAGTATATGGCTATGGCTGTGAGAGAACTAAGGAGATTGAGATGAGAGATACAGAGGAAAGAAATCCATTTGGATTTGTTATGGATAGATACCAAGGGGCAACAGATGAAAAGCCAGAGGTAATGTATAAAGAGGTATTTGATTTGCGTAAAGCAGGCAAGCTAGACGAAGCCTATACGAAGGCGTTGCGTTTGATGGAGCAACCCAATCTAAGCGACTGGGATATAAAGGCCTACGGATATGTACTGATGTCCTTGATTAAACGTGATGTAGAAGGTGGTCATGATGATCAAATTAGTACCTATGTGTCGGCATTGCGGAATTTACAAGTAGAGGGTGACGAGGTATTTGAAAATAACAAAAATAAATCCCTTCGTCTCTGTGACCGCGGATACCAACAGATAGAGAGATTGGTGAAAGCCAAACGATACAAAGAAGCGGCATCTCTAGCACGTGACGCATACAAAGCAGACCAATCTAATGAAAATATGGAACGCTTATATTGCCAAACTCTATTCAATGTGGTGAAAGAAGAAGCACAGAAACCAAAACCAAAAGCAAGACCTGTGAAAGGTTATGTAGATGCGTACTTTGAATTGCCAGGCAAAACCCGTGCATTTTACGATCAACATATATGGAACCATATTAGCAAGTTAGAAGATGAGCAAGGAGATCTGAATGTAGGGCAGTATTATTTGG
Source organism: Veillonella sp. VA139 (assembly GCF_003992005.1). Classification (GTDB taxonomy): domain Bacteria; phylum Bacillota; class Negativicutes; order Veillonellales; family Veillonellaceae; genus F0422. The sequence goes on from NZ_RQVL01000028.1 coordinate 4,679, forward strand.
CGACTATGGAAGAGAACCTTCCTTACGATGCCTATACAGGAGAACGTAAAGAACGTATATCGAATACACCACAAAAAGGGTCTGCTCGTTGGCCCTCTATGTATGGGAAAATGGCGAAAGTTGTGTTAAGGTATTTACTTATTTGCAATGACACGAACTTAATACAGGAAGTTTGTGAATCTATAAAGGGTCATGAATATAGACTAGACGATGATGAGAAATGGGTAATTACTTGGAATCGAGCAAAAGTATGGATGGCACATAAGGAATATGCTGAGGCTCGTAAGTGTGTACTAGCTATGATTGAGCAGAAAGGCAAAGAGTATTGGACTTGGAGTGCCTTAGGAGATACATATCTTGTGGAAGATGCATCTCTGGCAGCCTCTGCCTACTGTAAAGCCTTGTTATGCAAGCCACCAGTAAAATATGGAGCACCTTTAAAATTAAAACTGGCTAGATTATTGGTGAAAGAAAATTTCGTAACAGAATCAAGTATCGAGGTGGCAGAAGTTATAGCGAGCCAGGGTGAAGTGGGCAAGAAAAGCTATGAGGAAGCTGTGAAACTTAGTCAATCTCCTTGGTACATAGCTGATGTGGCAGGTCAAGAGAATCGAGCATTTTATAGACAGCATAAAAATAAAATTCTTACCCATTTATATGATTCTGTCGAATGGAATACAGGCATGATGCTGGGAACTTTCACCCATAATACGAGAAAGTTCTATAAAATAGCCTTTGATTTGGAAGATGGTGAGGTGCCTATCGAAGTAGCAGTAACGAAGGCAGAACTAGATGGGATTACCTTTGAAGAAGGGAAGTTTGTACGTGCTAAGTTAGAATGGTATAGGGATGCTAGGAATTGTGAGAAAGCTAGAGTTCTGGTGATAGAAGAGTCGGATTCAGTTGAGGACTTCTTGGCTATGGAACCTGGTGTAGTGGAGTATATTAATGAATCCAAGGATGTAGCGCATATTAGAACAAAACATGGAGATATGGTATACTTACGCGATGCATCTGCTAATGCGGTAAAAATATATACAGATGTAAAAGTCTCTTATACACGCTATAATGGACCTAATTATAGTAGAAAAACAGCCATTCATAAGATAGAGATATTGCCAGAACCAGAGCTAGAAGAAATAAAGGTAACTGTACGTGGTCGTGTTACAATAGATAGTAGCTATAAATATTATAATGACCGTAACGACTATTATAATAATGACGACGATGACAATGATGCTGACTATATGGAATATAGTGCTGAACTGAAATGGAATGAGTATAGCTGCTTAGAGAGCGAGAAACATCCAGGAGCGTGTATAAAAATTAGCCAGCAATTGGTAGATGAACATTCGTTAGCTACGGGCGTTATAGTGGAAGGAACAGCTTTGAAGTGTTATGGTAAACATAAATATGATACATATTGGAAGTTACTAGACATTGTTGATCTTCAATATATGAACGAAACCGATGAATCCCCTTGACATTCCCAGTGTAATAGCGTATACTAATTGAGTATTAACAAGTAGAAGCCATCCGCTTCTCACCTAATGTCATGAAATGTTGGGTACAGATAGTTACAAACTATGCTCGGATGGCCTTGTGCCATCCGATTTTTTTATCCCTTTGGAGGTGACTAGTATTAGCAAAGATACACCGCGTATTAATGAAGAGATTCGTGCTCGTGAAGTTCGTGTCGTAAGTGCAGATAATGATCAGTTAGGTATTATGTCTGTTCGTGATGCCTTAGCTATGGCAGAAGAACAACATTTAGATCTAGTAGAAGTAGCACCTAATGGTAAACCACCAGTTTGTCGTATTATGAACTATGGTAAATACCGTTATGAGCAACAAAAACGCGAAAAAGAAGCAAAGAAGAAGCAAAAAACTTTCACATTGAAAGAAGTTAAGCTTCGTCCTCACATCGAAGATCATGATTTTTATGTAAAACTTAAAAATGCAGCTAAATTCTTAGGTGATGGTAATAAAGTTAAGGTAACGATCATGTTTCGCGGTCGTGAATTGAGCCACCCAGAATTGGGGCTTAATGTGCTGACTCGTTTTGCTGGTGAATTAACTGACCAAGCGGTTGTTGAAAAAGAAGCGAAACTAGAAGGCCGAAACATGACAATGATTTTAGCTAAAAAAGGTAATTAGGAGGAAGAATAATGCCAAAGATTAAAACTCGTCGCGCAGCGGCTAAACGTTTCCAAGTAACAGGTAGTGGTGAATTCAAACGTGCAAAAGCTTTCAAAAGCCATATTTTAGAGAAAAAATCTCCAGCACGTAAACGTAATCTTCGCAAAGCAACATTGGTTAGCAAATCTGACTACAAACGTGTAGTAAAATGCTTACCATATGCATAAGATGCAAATATTTTAGTAACATATAACGATATTGGAGGAATACAATAATGGCAAGAGTAAAAACAGGCGTAACAGCGCATGCACGTCATAAAAAAATCTTAAAATTAGCTAAAGGTTACCGCGGTACACGTTCTCGCTTATTCAAAAAAGCAAACGAATCCGTAATGAAAGCATTATACTATGCTCGTCGTGACCGTCGTGCTAAAAAACGTGAGTTCCGTAAATTATGGATCGCTCGTATCAATGCAGCAAGCCGTATCAATGGTTTATCCTACAGCCGTTTCATCGCTGGTTTAACTAAAGCTGGTGTAGAAATCAACCGTAAAATGTTGGCTGACTTGGCAGTACATGATGCAGCTGCATTCGCAAAATTAGTGGAAATCGCTAAAAACGCGTAAGACAAATAGATACTAACCTATACGATAGGTTGTGAATAGAAGGACAGTCCCTTAGGGCTGTTCTTTTTTTATGCACTTTATTCATAGTGTTTATTTATAATGGTTTTTGTAAAATTATTCTTTATCATAACTATATTTCATAATCAAAAGGTCTGTCATATTAAGGATAAATAGGGTATAATTGGGTTGTTTTATGCTTTAATCTCATGAACGCATGTACAATGGTGATATTTGTTCATGAGATATGTTTGAAAGTATCTGTGGGCGCAGTACTTTCTATGTCTATAGGAAAGGGAAGACAGAATGAAAAAAAGATGTACGTCTGTAACAAAGATGGTAGAAACCGACATCCTTGAGAACTACTCTCAAAAAATGGGGGGGGTAAGAAGCTTTAGTTCTGCTGTAGCAGCATGTGTGTTGGCATTAACAGTGGGAACTGTGGTACTGGTGACACCAGTCACAGTGGATGCGGCTGGTCAAGTATTAGGCGGTCTTACCACTGAAAATACAGCACCAGGTGATGGTAGTGTTGTAGTGGGCGGTGGTAAAGCTGGAGAGCCTAATGTGGCAGAAGGTGAGAATAGTGTTGTAGTGGGTGGCAGTAAAAATACTGCAGAAGGCCCGCATACCACCATTGTAGGTGGCTATAAAAATATAGTTCATGAAGAGATTAATAATGGATCTATTTTAGGGGGACATAAAAACCAGATTGAGGCCCATGGAGGATTAGTTGGTAATTATGCAACTATCAGTGGTGGTGAAGATAATATTGCCTATGGGGAAGCCTCCTCAATTTCTGGTGGTACACAACACGGTACCTATGGGAAATATAGCTCTATTTCTGGTGGTCGTGGTAACAATGCCGGTGGTGAGATTGGTTCTGTTATGGGTGGCTCGATTAATAATGCAGATGGATTTGGAAGTACTCTTGTTGGTGGTTTAGGCAATACGGGTGCTGGCATGTGGTCTACTGTATTTGGTGGTAGTAAAAATGAATCTGTTGGTGTAGGTGCTGCAGTACTAGGCGGAGGTGGCCGTGAATTTACTGGTAGTAGGTATTTGACACATAAAAATGTAGCGAATGGTGAATATGCAACTATTGCTGGGGCCCGTGATGCGATGACCGTAGGAAATGGCAGTACTATCGTAGGTGGGACTAAGGGATTAACTCTTGGGGTAGCCTCTACATCAATTGGTGGTGGTTTTACAGGTGCTAAGGCTGAAAGTAGTGTAGCAATTGGACACAAAGCAGGATCTTTAGTTAAATATGGTACAGCAGTAGGGCATGAAAGTGTGGCTACAGTAGAAGGTACAATTGCGTTTGGTCATGATGCTGGTGATGTATCAGGATATACTGTTAAATATCCTGATAAAGAAGTGACTACACATTTAGGTGCAAAAAAAACCGTGCCTGATTATGAAAAAACACCGACCATTACAGAAACAAAATATACAGAAGCTAAATACAATCGCTTAGTGAAGGTCGCAGATGGTGTGGATGCTCATGATGCAGTGACGGTTGGTCAATTGGAAACTGCTTTGGGGCAATTACAATCTACAGGGGCGAATTTAGAAACTTCTGTGAATCAAGGAACGGCGTCCAGTTATGCACTAGCAGCCTTACAACCTAATTTCAGTGAAGGAGAAACGGGTCTGGGCTTAGCTGTAGGGTTTGGACATTACCATGGACAATCTGCCACAGCATTAGGTGCCTTCTACAGACCAAATCAAAACCTACAGTGGAATCTAGGGGCTGTGATTGGAAAAGGAAATCAAGGCTTTAATGGTGGATTTAGTATCAAAGTAGGACCTGAAACTAAGAAAACAGTAGATGCTTCTACTGATGCTAGAATCGCACAATTAGAACGCCGTATTCTAGAATTAGAGCAAGGAAGACGTTAATTGTCATACTCTAGGTATGTATTGGCTTATGTGTATCAGGTGTAATCAATCCTACACTTTTCACATATTTTGTAATGGTGTGAAAATAGGGGGATCCCCTTTGCGTATAAGTTGATAGCTATAGATAAAAAGAATAGTAGTTGTATGAGAGCTGTATCTTAGGGTATGGCTCTCATTTTATATACGGTATGTAGGGCTACTCGGTGTTATAGAAGTGCATAGATGCGTATGTAGATACATCGAGGTAGGAGAGAATGATAAAGTAGTAGTAAAAAAATAAACATGCCTTTTCTGGATAGCTTTCACTATACAATAAAGGCATGTTACGTAATGACGTATTTAATTATTTAAAGAATCGACCAATCACAGGTAGTCGAGCACCATCGTTTTTATTTAATCCTTTCAGTACAATCATGATAGCTATATAGATAAGCGCACCTATGATGGCGGTGATCATAATGTTAAAGAAGGTAGGGATACTGCCTTGTAAGAGTGGATAGAAATAGTACATAGCTACGCCCATGATGGAGGCGGAGATGATGTTTTTACCCAATAAGATAAGGTCGATAAAGTATCTAGTGTGACGGTGAATCCAAATGAGGTTCAATAGGGCAGCAAATCCGATGTCTGCTACTGTTGCGTAGGCAGCACCACCAATACCTAGTACAGGAATGGCCGTTAATTCCCAGTTTAAGATGACTTTCACAATGGCTGCGATACCCATATTAATAACGGGAATCCGTGGTTTTCCTAAGCCTTGTAGGATGCCAGTTGTCACTTGGTGTAGCCCTAAGAAGAAGATGGCCCAGGCTAAGATTTGTGTGGCTTCTGCTGCACGTGGTGCGTTATAAATGGTGGATACTACTGGTTCTGCCAAAATGTATAGCATCACCGTGAAAGGAATGGTTGCCACAAAGGTTAGTCGCATGGATCCAGCTGTACGATAGTAGACTTGTTTGATATCCTTAATGGATACAGCGTTGGAAATGGCTGGCACAATGCTTGTTGCAATGGCTGCGGTAATAATAGTAGCTAGATTGATGAGAGGCACTGCCATACCAGATAAATAGCCGTAGAGTTCTGTAGCTTCGTGTAGTGGATATCCGATATCAATCAATCGCCGTGGAATGATGGCTACATCGAGCATGGCTACGATAGGTAACATCATGCTGGCCAAGGCGATAGGAATGGACAAGTTGATTAAACGACGAATGATGGACTTGGAACTTTCAGGTGGTTCTGATATCGCCATCGGTTCATCTAATCGTTTTGGTAGGCGATAATAATAGTACATGAGTACCACTAAGGCGCCGACTGCGCCGATACCAGCGCCCAGACTCGCACCACCAGCAGCTACATCCAATCCATAAGGAAGCAAGATATACGCTGCACCGAGCATGACTACAACACGTAGTAATTGTTCTACAATTTGGCTAATCGCTGTAGGTGTCATCATTTGCCAACCTTGTAAGTAGCCTCGATAGCAAGAAATGAGGGTGACAAAGAATACCGCAGGTGACAAGGCGATTAATGAATAGTATGCCCTAGGGTCTGTAATGAAGTTGATGTCAATAAGCCATTGTGCAGAACCATACACGGCGATACTGAATAATAGACCGAGAACGAATAGCATTTTAAATGAAATGGAAAATACTTTTTTGGCTCCCAGTAAATCGTGTTTTGCTAATTTTTCCGCGGTCATAATAGAAATGGCAATAGGGATTCCTGCGCTGGATAGCTGCAGCGCCAATAAGTACGCTGGAAATGCCATTTGGTAGATACCGATACCCTCACCGCTGAGAACACGGGATAAGAAAATCCAGTTCAAGCTACCAATAGCTTTCACCACAAATCCCGCAATCGTCAAGATGAGCGTACCCTGTAAAAATCGATTAACCATGATATCTCCTATACTGAAAGATTCTACTGAATCTGATAAAGACTTACTTTTAATTGTACCATAGAATAGGTTGTCTCTCAATTAGATATGGCAAAGACACTTTAAATTATATGGATATAGTATGATGTCACCATGAGCGATTCAGTGATATGGTCTAGGTTCATATTGAATAGGACCCCCTAGATACTGTATAATAATAGTGTTATATAATCATTAATAGTGTATGTATATATACCACAAGGAGGCCAATTATGCCATTAGTATCTACGAAAGAGATGTTTGAGAAAGCCTATGCTGGCGGCTATGCCATTGGTGCGTTCAATGTAAACGACATGGAAATTATCCAAGGGATTGTGGATGCGGCAAAGGTAGAGCAAGCTCCATTGATCTTGCAAGTATCTGCAGGGGCTCGTAAATATGCTAAACCTGTGTATTTAACAAAATTGGTGGAAGCAGCTTTAATCGATACGGATCTTCCTATTGCTTTGCATTTGGATCATGGTGATGACTTTGAAATCTGTAAAGATTGCATCGACAGCGGCTTTACTTCCGTTATGATTGATGGTTCTAAACACCCTTTTGAAAAGAATGTAGAATTGACTGCTCGTGTAGTAGAATATGCGCACAAACATGGTGTTGTGGTAGAAGGCGAATTAGGTCGTCTTGCTGGCGTGGAAGATGACGTAAACGTTAGCGAAAAAGATGCGCTCTTCACAGACCCAGAGGAAGCAGCTGAGTTCGTTCGCTTAACTGGCGTAGATTCTTTAGCCATTGCTATCGGCACAAGCCATGGGGCGTATAAATTTAAAGGCACTCCATACTTAGACTTTGACCGTTTACAACGTGTAGGCGAATTGTTACCGAACTTCCCAATCGTATTGCATGGTGCATCCTCTGTACCACAAGCATTCGTAGAAAAATGTAACTCCTTTGGTGGTGCTATCCCGGGTGCGCAAGGTGTACCTGAAGATATGCTTCGTAAAGCAGCCACAATGGCAGTGTGCAAAATTAACATCGATACAGACTTGCGCTTAGCTATGACAGCAAGTATCCGTGAAGTGTTAACAACTAATCCTGCCGAGTTTGACCCTCGTAAATACTTGGGACCAGGCCGTGAAGCGATTCAAGCAATGGTACAACATAAAATTAAAAATGTATTAGGTTGCAACAACAAAATTTAAATTGATTTTAGAAAGCTGACATACCCTTAGGGTGTGTCAGTTTTTTTGAAAGAATACATCCTTTTTTTGACGGCAATGGTAGAACAGGGCGAGCTTTCATCGTTCATTCCTGTTTGCAACAGAATATACCTCCGATTATCATACCTAAAGAAATGGGGGGCATATATACAAATGATGGGAGATGGAGACGTAGGCGGGTTGACGGAGATGGGATTAACTCTGATACGAGAAGAAGTACATCGATTATTACTAATTATGTAAAAATGGTGTATAATGAAAGTGGCTTATATTGTATCGTTCCAGTAAGTGAGGTGATAGTATGGATGTCGCTGAGAGAAAATATAACCTTAGTGTAAGGATGGAAAGACCAGAAGCGTTACAACAATTAACGAAAAAAGAATTGTATCAAAGTTTGCGTAAAAGCTATCAAGATAGTATTAGTGGCAATGAAGAAACGGTTGATGCTCGTGAAGTCATTAAAGGACTGTTAGCAGAGGTTTAATATGGGAAACTATCGAGTGCGAATCAATATGGGAGTTAAAAAGCAATTAGAAGATATAGTTCATTATATAGCTAATATATTATATAACCCGATAGCGGCAAAAAATATCTTAATAAATATTGAAAAAGCAATTGATTCTTTGGAAGTCTTTCCATATAGAAATCGGATATTTGATCCGATAGAGTTTCCTGGACCTTATAGACACTTGATAAAAAAATATGCAATTTATTATTATATTGATGAAGATAAAAAAGAAGTTATAATTATTGGCATTTATAGAGATAATTGGAATGTCATAGGAATTTTATAAATAAGCAAATTAAAAGGACTGTATAACATGCCTAGGCATGTTATACAGTCCTTTAGTTACGTTAGTATGTATATCGTCGATGGGAATCACCGCTCTCATATAGCTTCTCGCTTTTCGATATACTGTATTAATAAGATACTACCGCAAACAATATTTGTTAACAAGGAAAAGGGCATTTTAAGGAATTTGTCTAAAATAGTCTGGTAAGGGAGCCTGCAATGTTATCCACTTTTGTGTCATGGGATGGATGAAATACAGCTCTGAGGCATGCAAGCATTGTTTAGTTTGCCACGTTAAGGAACCACCATAGAGATCATCCCCAGCTAGTGGATATCCTAGGGCGCTAAGGTGGACACGTATTTGGTGAGTCCGGCCCGTGTGCAGATAGCAACGCACATGAGTATGATGGGGGTATCGCTGAACCACAGTAATATCTGTATGGGCAGCTTGCCCTAATGGATGAGCACAACGTTCAATAATGCTACCCTCTAGGCGAGCGATAGGGAAATGAATAGATAAGTGACTCACAGGAATGATACCATCAGTGATGGCATCGTATACCTTTTGGATACGGGTGTGTTGCTTAGTGAAAGCGTGCTGAACCAAGGCATTCTTAGCAATAATAACGAGACCAGATGTATCTTTATCTAAGCGATGGATGGGGTGAAAGCTTGCATTCATAGCATGCTGTTGAAAATAAGCTAATACACCATTGGCGAGTGTGTGGTATCTTTCAGAGGAAGTGGGGTGCATAAGCATGCCCGTAGGTTTGTTAATGACCAACAGATGGTCATCCGCGAAGACGATGTCTAGGTCCATGGGCGTGGGTTCGATGTGGGACGTTTTAGTTAAGTGGACCGCCACAGAGTCGCCGGGATGTAGCAACGTATCCCAAGAGGCAGGACTTTCATTCACAAGGAACGAACCCTCACGACGAAGACGACGGCGCATAGCTTGCGACACCTTTTGCTCGCGAATCGCTTGGTTCATGGAGCAGGGAGAATGGGTTGTAGATAGTGTAAATTGTAAAATCGGTTGCATAATAGTCCTTATTAGGTAATGAGTTAGAAGTATTAAAAGATATATTTTATCATATCATAGAAGAGAAGACACTTAAATATGTAGGACAAGCATGAGGGAATTAGCCGATGTGGAGGTAGAATATAATGGACGACAACCATCGTTGTAGCAAAGAGCAAAGGTAAGGATTTGTATAACTTTCATAGATAGGTATAATGCATTAAATGAAATTTTGCTAGTAAATTATAGGTAAATACATTAATATATAATTAAAGAATATTTTGCAGTAAGGGGGATTGAATATGTTTATTAATCACAGTAACCATCCGAGTGAACAATGGGATGAAGCACAACGAAAAGAAGCGGAGTCTTATGGAACTATCGTGGATATGCCATTTCCATCGGTAAATCCTAATCACACATCAGACGAAGTGCAAGAGATGGTGAACCTAAACGGTGAAAGGATTTTGCAAGAGAAGCCGTCGGTTGTTATGGTGCAAGGAGAGTTCACCTATACGTATAAGATGGTTGATTTTTTAAAAGGGCATAACGTAAAAGCAGTAGCAGCAACCAGCGAGCGACTTGTTAAGACATTGGAAGATGGAAAAACAAAACAAGTTGAGTTTAACTTTGTGCAATTTCGTGAGTTTTAAGGAGAAGAAAGATGGCAGAGAGACAAGAGTATAATATCTTATTAACAGCGTATAGTAGTATTAATGGCTCATTAACTTCGTTGGAATCATTGGATCATAATTTAGAAGACTTGAAATCTCCAATCTATGAAGATGATAGCGAATGTTCTTTTATGGATAAAGCATTGATTACAAGTGAAACAGTATTAAAATATTTACTGTTACCTAAAAAAGATGGAAGTAGACCAATATTGAATCATCTTGACCAGGTATTTACATTTACTACAGACGATGTAACTAAGGTTGAGTTAGATGAAAGTGAAAATGAAATATTAAAAACCTATACATTAAAAGATGACACTCTAGTATATCAATATTTAGAGGGTGTTAAGAGAACTGAATTTATAAATCACAAAGAATTTATTGATGCTAGAATGCAAACGATTTACAGATATGCGATGAAGGATAAACCGTTTTGTTCTGATTTGAAAATCAAAAATATTCATATTAAAGATGAAACAAAGGGAATTGAAAGCAATGTGCCAAACATCTTTAATATGATTAATAATATTATTGACTATATAGAAGAAATAAAAAAAGACCCGAATAAAAATGTACATGTGTATGTAGATATTACAGGTGGATTCAGAACGATTCCAGTATATTTATTATTTGTATTAAATGTATTGGAAAAAAGAGGAATTGAAATAGATAAGTTTTTATATGCGCAAATGGCACGTGATGAGAAAGGGACCCCTAAAACAATAAAGGTTGATGATTTAACACAAGTGATAAATACGCAAAACTTTATTAATGGAATCCATGAATTTATTCAATTTGGTAGTGCTCAAGAATTGAAGATGTATTTTGAAAATGCCTTGAAATTTTGCTTAGAGACTACTTATGAGCCAAAATATAGAGAAATAATCCAAGCTATTGTTGATTCAGTAGAAGGCTTTGCTGAGGCAATTACCATATCCAATCAAAAAGAGTTTCAGGCTGCTGTTGAACAAATAAAAAAAGCTTGGGGAGCACTAGATGATGTAGAAATTGAAGATATACCAGATCCTATAGAAGGAGAAGAGATAGAACTAGGTAGATATATAGAAAATCGCAACTTACGACTTTTAAAAGTGTTTTCACCAAAAATAAAAAGAGAATATGATTTAGTTTGGCATCCTAAGACTCGTCTAGATTATATTAAATGGTGTTTAGAGCATAACTTTATACAGCAAGCATTAACCTTATATGTAGAAATGGTACCGGATATCTTATTTGATGCAGATAATACCAAAGGAATTTTGGGATTCATAAGAAAAAAGAAGAGGACTATACAGCGAAAAATGTTTTCTAAGGTAAAACGGGGAAACAAAGGATTAACATTAGGAAATAAACTATCGGAAATATTCTATGAATCAACTAAAGATGATTTAAGAAAAAAATATAGAGCAGGGAAATCTGAATATAAATTCTTCTACTGGTTGCTAAATCAATATACAGGGAATATAGAGAGCACAAGGGAAAAGCAGGCTTCACAAGAAGTTACTGAAGATAAAATGTTTTGTAAGGAAGCACTAACTAATTATAGTCGACGTGTTCCTGAAAAATGGGAGAAAAATCCAAATATTCAAATAGACAAAGAAAATATTGATGTTTTTTTTGAAAATATAAAAATTGCATTTAAAAAAGAGTTACAGGATAAAAAGGTCAATCTAAACTTTAATAGTAAACATATAACATGGGAATTATCTGTGTTAAAAGAGGAGGAATTTAAACGAAACTGGAAGTGGATCATACAATTATTTTCTAACCCTGAAGAGTTAAGAAATGTGTGTGTTGATACTTTAGATAGTTTAATGGATATAATTAGAGAGAATGAACGTGAATTAAAGAAAAGCAAAGATGTTAAAGTAGTGGATGAACTTAATAAAATTATTAGGGAAGCACCTGTATATCAAATTACAAAAAATGAAGAGTCTAAAAAAATACTTTCCAAGTTGGAGCTATTATTTGGATATTTGTATTTAAAGAAAAAAATAGAAGAGATTATAGCTGAAAAGATAGAAGAGCAACTAAAAATTGAGTTAGGTAAAAAAAGTACTGGTGAATCTACCTATTATAAGACACTAAAAGATATAAATGACGCTTTAAATAAGATAGACTGTGTAGACTTGTTACAGAAATCTATCGAGGATATTAAAGAGTATCTTTTGGGTCTAACTTCAGGGAATTTGTTTAAAATTAGAAAAGAATATTTGAAAGATTCTGGCTTTGGCGGAGATGAAATTTGTGAAGTCATACTTCCTAGAGTTATAAATGAAACAATTATTGAAGGGGCTCCTAAGTTAAGTAAGGCGATTACATCTTTAGATAAATATGCAAAAGTTGATGATATTGAATCATTGATTGCAAAGGGAAGTTTACAGATTAATCAGGGGGTTATGTCGGCATTTATTGGAAATAAGGAAGAGTTTAGATATGATGCTGAAGCTATTTTAAAACTTATTGAATCCATTAATGGAACTAATCGAGATGACGCAGAAGATATTGCTGATAAGTTTGTACAACTCATACCTCAAGCTGTAGGAGGAAAAGCAACAAAGCTAGATATATGGGGCAGGGACACATTAACATTGTTGATCTTGCGAACAGTATTATACCCATATAATACTTTGAAATTGATTCGTAATGACTCCGTTCATGCTCGAGAAAAGAGAAATATTGATATAACAAGGAAAGATATAAAGGTATTAATAGGCCGAAGTATCCGTACAATAGAAAAATACTTAAACGCTGTTGAAGAAAATAATGATGACGTATAGGTAACGCAATAAAAAAGTATAATTCTTTAATGAAAGTTTATAAAGGCTATAAGCGGATTGCCTATTCTGCTTATAGTCTTTTTAACAAAGAATACTATCATAAAGAAAGGAAATACACATGAAACACTCTGTGGTTCTATTTCTCAGTCCGATATTGATTCAAGATAAAAAAACTGAAAAACAAGATAATTTTGTGCACAAGCAATATACAAATATTATTGATGGTCAAGAAGTAGACTGTATTCAAACCAATGAATCGGCTGTACGATATATCCATGCGAGATTGGAAGAAGAAGGATCGATTTCTAAAATTGAAAACTTAATTTATGCCATTGAGGCAAAACATTGGGAACATATTACAGTAATGTATGAATTAAAAGATATTGGAAATGCATCGGTGAGGGAACAGGGAGTATGATACCAAATAAAAATCATTCAGATTTGGAAAAAGAATATAAAAATTTATTATCTAATTATATTGGATTTGAACTAAATGCTGATCAGCAGGCTGCATTACGTTCTATTTCTAACTTTTTAAATGATGACTCAAAAAGTGTTTTCATCTTGCAAGGCTGTGCGGGCTCTGGTAAAACGTTTTTGATGCAAGGTGTAGCTGGGTATTTATTTAGTAAGAAAAGACAGATTTCTTTAATAGCGCCAACAGGTAAGGCTGCTAAAGTATTGACTAAGAAAAGTGGTTATGAGGCGACTACCATTCATAAACATATTTATAAGTTTAAAGAGTTGGAAGAAGTAGAAGAGAAAAAACGTCAAATTAAGGATGACTTTTTAGAGGCTCAGGTAGTAGGAGAACCAGATTTAGTTGCGCATTTTCGATTACTGTTTAATGAAGATGATATGAATACAGTATATATTGTTGATGAAAGTTCTTTAATCGGATGCCAAGAAGTTGGTAATGAAACCGTTCAATTTGGTTCAGGGAAACTGTTAAATGATTTATTAGAGTTTATCAATCTCAACTATAAAGAAAATAAACGAAAGATAATTTTTATTGGTGATAGCTATCAATTACCTCCTGTAGGGATGAATTATTCTCCAGCATTAAAGCCAGATAGTATTTATGAAGAATGTCCGTACTTAAAAACAAATGATGCTATACAGACGTATGCATTGCGATCGGTAGTTCGACAAAATGCAGATAGTGGTGTATTGAAGGTGGCCACCTATTTGAGAGAGAAAATAGAATTAAATAGATTTAATGAATTAAGGCTTGAAGAATACCCTGAGGATGTGAAAAAAATTCAGTATAAAGACTTTATCCATACCTATATGAACCATGTTTGTAAAGATGGATTAGATAAAGTGATACTTATTGCATATTCAAATGCTTCAGTTGATGTGTTTAATCGATTAATTAGAGAGCAACTATTTCCACATCAACAAGAAATTACAAAAGATGATCGTTTGCTAGTGGTAAAAAATGTTACCATTGGTGATGAACTTTTGATGAATGGAGACTTTGTTAAAGTTACTGAGGTGGGACAGCAAATAGTACGAAATGTTATGATGGAGAATGAAAACGTACGATTGTGTTTTAGAGAGGCGACGATTGAATTTAATGCTAACACTCATCGCGTATTCATTATGGAAAGCTTGCTAACATCAAATGAACGATGTCTATCAAAGTTGGAGTTAAAAGCACTGAACAAGGACTTTAAAATCCGAAATGCTGCAGCTCTTAAAGAAGCTAAGGAAGGTAGTAAAAGTGAATATAAACAAAAATTGCAAGAATTATTTTTAACAGACAAATACATTAATGCTTTGCAAGTTAAATATGGTTATGCTATCACCTGTCATAAGGCGCAAGGCAGTGAGTGGGATACTGTTTTTTTAGATTGTAACTTAAAACGTGGATATCGTAATCGAGAAACCTTTCAATGGCTTTACACAGGTGTTACACGAAGCTCGAACAAGTTATACTTAGTCGATTTACCTAGCCACCTTACAATGGATGGGAATATAAAAACGTATATGCAAGCCAATGCTCAGCCTGCTCAAACGATACCACCTATGTTACAATCAGATTTTACGCCGTTAGAAACGAATATAGTAGAAACTATTCATGAAAAGAAATTGCAGTCGGTAGGAATGACAGAGAACATGATAGAGTCCAAACTAACATGTGACTGGAATAGTATGGGTTCACAAGCGCAGCAAATCGTTAAACA
Source organism: Veillonella sp. VA139 (assembly GCF_003992005.1). Taxonomy (GTDB): domain Bacteria; phylum Bacillota; class Negativicutes; order Veillonellales; family Veillonellaceae; genus F0422. The sequence continues at coordinate 19,901 of NZ_RQVL01000028.1, forward strand.
TATGGTATGTGCACTAGGTGATATTCCATGTATGATTACATCTGTCATCGACCATGCGTACCAAGTTATTGTTACGTTGAAAGTAAACGATCGAGAAAGTAGAATATCTGTGTATTATAATGGTAAAGAAAAAATTTCAAGAGTGAACCACATAGACTCAATTTCGGATTGGACGGTGGTAGATCGACTAGCCACACTAATAGGAAAGTCTACTATAGCGCAAGAGGAACCCGTGGCAATACATCGAATGGCAACTATGGAAACCGTTGATAGAGAACCTATAGAGATTCAAGTAGCTAGCCAAGAAGCAACTAGTATAGTGGATACTTTCTCCTATCCACCGGAACATGAATATTTCTTAAAAGAATATATGCAGCGTATAGAGGAAAAGTTAGGGTCAACACAAATATATATTGCGGGAATTGAATCCATGCAATATTGTTTACGAGTGACATTTACAAGATCTCATCAAAGTGCAATACTAAATATTTTCTACAATGGAAAAGGATTGATTACCAATATATTACCTTATGTGCCTGGCTGTAAAGATAGTGCCTTCCGAGATGAAGTTACAGTATGTATCGTTAGGTAATAAAGTATAACGTACATTCGTATTTTATATAACTTATGTTTATAGCTAGCTAATTTCAACGTTTAGGAGTATAATGAGGTATACAAATGTCTATTCCATAAGGTGGTAGAACTGAAATAGACAAAATTGAGGAGGGGTTATAATGAAACAAATACGCTCGCTATTAGTAGCAAACCGTGGTGAAATCGCTATTCGTGTACTTCGTGCATGTAACGAAATGGGGATTCGCACAGTGGCTATTTACTCTAACGAAGATGCACTTTCATTACATCGCAATCAAGCAGATGAATCTTATTTAGTAGGGGAAGGTAAAAAACCTGTAGATGCATACTTAGATATTGAAGATATTATTCGTATTGCGAAGGAACATGATGTGGACGCGATCCATCCAGGATATGGCTTCTTATCTGAAAATGCACATTTTGCACAACGTTGTGAAGAAGAAGGGATTACGTTCATCGGTCCTAAAGTAGAACATTTAGTGATGTTCGGGGACAAAGTAAATGCTCGTATTCAAGCCAAAAAAGCAGATATACCGATGATTCCTGGCAGTGATGGTCCATTGAAAGACTTTGCAGAATTAGAAGCATTTGCTGAGAAATATGGCTATCCATTGATGATCAAAGCCGTGAATGGCGGTGGCGGTCGTGGTATGCGTGAAGTGACAAAATATGAAGAACTTCGCGATGCGTATGATCGTGCAAAATCTGAAGCAAAAATGGCCTTTGGCGATGATGATGTGTACGTAGAAAAATTAATTGTAGAGCCAAAACATATCGAAGTCCAAATTATCGGTGATGAACATGGCAATATCGTACATTTACATGAACGGGATTGCTCCATCCAACGTCGACATCAAAAAGTAGTAGAGGTGGCACCAGCCTTTGCCTTATCTCGTGATTTGCGTGACCGTATTTGTGCAGCAGCTGTGAAAATCATGAAACATGTGAACTATGTCAGTGCTGGTACGGTAGAATTCTTGGTAACCGCAGATGGAAACTTCTATTTCATTGAAGTCAACCCTCGTATCCAAGTAGAACATACAGTGACAGAAATGATCACAGGCATCGATATTGTGCATACGCAAATTCGCATTGCCGAAGGTCATGCATTGCACAGTGAAGCGGTAGCCATTCCTGCACAAGAACATATTCGTTGTGAAGGGGTAGCCATCCAATGTCGTATTACTACAGAAGATCCAAACAATCATTTCATGCCAGATACAGGTAAATTAATTACGTACCGTAGCTCCGGTGGTTTTGGTATTCGTTTAGATGGTGGTAATGCGTTTACAGGAGCTGTCATTACACCATATTATGATTCCTTGCTAGTAAAAGCTACGTCTTGGGCATTGTCCACAGAAGAAGCTATTCGTAAAATGTTGCGTTGCTTGCGAGAGTTCCGTATTCGTGGCGTAAAAACGAATGTGCACTTCTTGGTGAATGTATTAGAGCATGAAGTGTTCCAATCTGGGGATTACAATGTTCATTTTATCGATGAACATCCAGAATTGTTCAACTTAAAAAAAGATAAGGACAGAGGTACAAAACTGCTTCGTTACATCGCTGATGTAACTGTCAATGGTTACAACGGTCATAAAGAAGAAGTACCGACATTTGATCCAATTATCATGCCTTCAAACCTACAAGGAGTACCAGCAGCAGGGACAAAACAAAAATTAGATGAATTGGGACCAGAAAAGTTCTCTAAATGGGTGCAGGAACAGCCAAAAGTATTGTTTACAGATACCACATGGCGTGATGCGCATCAATCCTTGTTTGCGACTCGTTTGCGTACAGCTGATATGGCTCGTGTAGCTGGTCGTGTTGCGAAGGGATTGCCTAATTTGTTCTCCCTAGAATGTTGGGGCGGTGCAACATTTGATGTGGCGTACCGTTTCTTGCATGAAGATCCATGGGAACGGTTACGTATGTTCCGTGAACAAGTGCCAAACATCTTGTTACAAATGTTACTTCGTGGTTCCAATGCAGTGGGATACACAAGCTATGCAGATAATGTAGTGCGTGAATTTATCCGATTAGCTGGTAAAAATGGTATCGATGTGTTCCGTATTTTCGACAGCTTAAATAGCTTAGACAATATGAAAGTAGCCATCGATGAAGTTCGTAATCAAGGTAAAGTAGCAGAAGTGGCATTGTGCTACACAGGAGATATTTTAGATCCTCGCCGTGATAAATATAACTTGGCATATTATGTCAACATGGGTAAAGAAGTGGCAGCAGCAGGAGCTAATATTTTAGCTATCAAAGATATGGCTGGTTTATTAAAACCTCAAGCAGCATATAACTTAGTAAGTGCACTAAAAGATGCGGTAGACTTACCAATTCACTTACATACCCATGAAGGTTCTGGTAATGCGATTTATTCCTATGGTCGTGCCGTAGATGCAGGGGTAGATATTATCGACTTGGCATACTCCGCTTTTGCTAATGGTACAAGTCAACCTAGCATGAGCTCCATGTACTATGGTTTGACTGGACATGATCGTCAACCAACTATGAATGTAGCCTATATGGAAGAAGCATCCAACTACTTTGGATCTATTCGCCCATACTACAAAGGAGTGGATCATACATCTTCTTACCCAAATACAACGGTATACCAACATGAAATGCCTGGTGGACAGTATTCTAACTTGCAACAACAAGCGAAGAGTGTGGGTCTTGGAGAGCGTTGGGAAGACATTAAACGTGTGTATCATGAAGTGAGCATGTTATTTGGTGATATCATTAAAGTAACGCCATCTTCTAAAATTGTTGGAGATATGACCTTGTTCATGGTTCAAAATAAATTGACAGAAGAAGATATTTACGACAAAGGCGATACATTGGACTTTCCACAATCTGTGGTGGAATTCTTCAAAGGCTACATTGGTACACCATACTTGGGATTCCCTGAACGGTTACAACAAATTGTCTTAAAAGGTGAAAAACCATTGGATGGACGTCCTGGGGCTACCTTGCCATCAGTTGACTTTGAAGCGGTTCGTAAAGAACTAGCAGAGAAAGGGGCAGGTACTACAGATGAAGATGTGATTGCTCACTGCTTATATTCCAAGGTATTTGCTGATTATAGTACTTTCAAACAAGACTATTCTGATGTAAGCGTATTGGATACACCAACCTTCTTCTTTGGCATGAAACGCGGTGAAAGCGTAGAAGTGACTATCGAACAAGGTAAAACATTGGTGATTAAATACATTCAAATGAGTGAAGCTGATGAAGATGGTACACGTCATGTGTTGTTTGAATTAAATGGTCAACCTAGAACGATTAAAGTTCATGACAAACACATTAAAACAACAGGTGTAGTGCGTCATAAAGTGGATCCAACCAAACCTGGTGAAGTAGGTGCTACTTTATCTGGTTCTGTGGTGAAAATTGTGGCACAAGTGGGTCAAGCTGTGAAAAAAGGTGATGCCCTTGTAGTGACAGAAGCGATGAAGATGGAAACGACTATTACAGCTCCAGTATCTGGTGTAGTAGGTGTCATCCATGTTCGTGAAGGTAGCCGTATTGAAAGTGGCGATTGCTTGTTAACTATCGAAGAACAAGCACACGTAGCTAACTAGGTGATACGATTTATATCATATAAGTATGGTAGAATACATAGGAATCATGTATTCCTTGTATAGTTGCATACATAAGCGACTTAGTGTTACTGTCAGTTTTACAATACACATAAAAAGCAGGAGCAACTCAGTTGCTCCTGTTTATCATATATAAGAGATACATACAAGATATAAAAGGAGTGATTCTTATGGCATTTACATTGCCAGAGCGGTCTATTAGCAAAGGCCCTAATTTCATTCGAGATGTGTTTGAACGGGGCTCAGGGATTCCTGGGTTCATTAGTTTTGGGATAGGAAATCCAGCTGGTGAAGTGGTGCCAGTAGAGGAAATTCAATCTGCCTTTGACCACATTGTACATACGAATCCATTAGAGATTTTGCAATATGGCCCCATGCAAGGAGATGCGAAGTTAGCAGAGCAAACATTGCATCGTTTGGTACATGTGCATCACATGCCTGCAGAAGGACAGCAATTATTATTGTCCATCGGGGCAGGCCAAGATTTAGGGCTAGTACCTCGCACAGTATGTGATGCTGGCGATGAAGTGTACATGGATGCCTATACGTTTACCAGTGCCATCAATGCAGTACGCAGTGTAGGATCCAAAGCGGTAGGCATCCCTACCGATGGGGATGGCATGATTCCAGAAGCGTTGGAAGAAGCGGCAAAATCTGGAAAGGGCAAATATGTGTATCTGATTCCAAACTTTCAAAATCCTACGGGTATTACTATGCCATTAGAACGTAGGAGAGCAATTTATGAGATTGCAAAAGCTTATGATTTGTTCATTTACGAAGATGATCCGTATGGAGAAATTCGCTTCGGCGGTGAGCGAGTGCCTACTTTCAAAGAAATGGATACGGATAATCGTGTGCTCTATGCGGGGTCTTATTCTAAAACGATTTCTGCAGGATTGCGAGTTGGTTTCTTGTATGGTCCAAGCGAAGTAATCCAAGCTATCCAAGTGATGAAGAATAACTGCGATGGTCAAATGCCGCTAGTCACGCAACGTGTAGTGAGCCATTTGCTAGAACATATCGATTATGATGAGCAAATCCAAAAGGTATGTAAGGTGTATCAAGAAAAATGCCGAGTTATGTTGGATACATTCCGAAAATTTGGTAGCTCCAAAGTACATATGACAGAACCTACGGGAGGGATGTTTATATGGATGACCTTGCCAGACCATGTGGACTGTGACGCTTTCTTTGAAGAGGCCATTGCTCGTAAAGTAGGCGTTGTGAAAAGTGGTGCCTTTGCAGCAGATGGAGTTCCCTATGGACAACATTTCCGTTTAAGCTATACGGTGCCATCTTTGGAAGACATCCGTAAAGGCATGCAAATCATAGGGGAATTGACACGTGAATATTGCGGAGAATAAATACTACTATGTGTAGTATGTTATAAGAGGAGGGGGGGGGTAACACCACCTCCTCTATTCTTATATAGAGAAGGCTCTCGGTCATATGATCTCTAGTATGGATTGTGGCATGTATCTTCCCGATAAGAAATGAAACATAAAGGGGCACTTGTAATTTACTCATTGCAGGTGTTCGACTTTCTTGTATCCTATGTTATAATACATATATACCTATAGATATATAGGATATACATGCCTTCACAAGGGTGAATGGCATTTATTATTATGGTAGAGAAAGTTCTTAGGACTTTCAGACATATAGAAAGAAGGTTTATTATGGCATGTGGAGATAATGGTGGTTGCGGCGGTTGCGCATCTTCTAGCGGATGCAGCACGCAACAACCAGTGGATTTGACAGTAAAAACAAATGATAGAAGTCATGTGAAAAAGGTCATCGGCATTGTATCCGGTAAGGGTGGTGTTGGTAAATCTTTGGTCACAAGCTTGATGGCGGTGAGTCAATCTCGTAAAGGTAAATCTGTAGGCATTCTTGATGGAGATATTACAGGTCCATCCATTCCAAAAGTATTTGGCTTGAAAGACAAAGTGCGTAGCGATGATGGTAAATTGATGTATCCTATCGTGTCTAAAAACGGCGTGAAAGTGATGTCTGTGAATTTGCTATTAGATGATGAATCGGATCCAGTCCTTTGGAGAGGTCCTGTAGTAGGTAATGTGGTAAAACAATTCTTCTCCGATACAGTGTGGGGCGATGTAGATTACTTATTCGTAGATATGCCTCCAGGCACAGGAGACGTAGCGATGACGGTGTTCCAATCCTTACCATTGGACGGTATTATCGTGGTTACATCGCCTCAAGATTTAGTATCCATGATTGTGGAAAAAGCCGTAAAAATGGCGGATATGATGCAAGTACCTATTATTGGTGTAGTGGAAAACTTTGCGTACTTCCATTGCCCAGATAATGGAAAAGATTATAAAATCTTTGGTGAAAGTCACATTGATGAAGTATTGAAAAAATACAATTTATTGTTGCTAGGTCGATTACCAATCGATCCAAAAGTAGCAGAATTGTGCGACGCTGGTGAAATTGAAACGATTACAACAACAAATTTAGAATCAGTAGGCTTACCAGAGTAAGCGTGGACAATACCATAGTGTACGTTGTACCTATGGTATTTTTCATAGGAGGAATTATGTGTGAACAGAATGAAGTCGCAACTATGTATGCTGACTTTTTTGAATATATTGAAAGCTCTACTTCACCATATCATACGGTGGAGGAGTCGTATCGTCGCTTAGAAGAACAAGGGTTTACACCTTTATCGATGGACGAAGAATGGAATTTGGAAGCAGGGGATTATGTCATTGACGTATATGGTACTACTTTAATAGCATTCCATATTGGAGAAAACCCTAGAGAGACTTTACGAATAGCCTCAGCCCATACCGATTTTCCAGGATTTAGGGTGAAGCCAAATCCGATGATTACGGACAAAGGCTATGGTAAGCTGAATGTAGAAAGTTATGGGGGATTAATTCAATATACTTGGTTTGATCGACCTCTTTCTCTAGCGGGTGTGGTAGTGACAAAAGGGAAAGACTCCCTAGAGTTAGATACACATTATGTAGATTTTGCTCGTCCAGTGGCTACGATTCCTAGCTTAGCCATCCATATGAATCGACAGGTTAATGAAAAGGCAAGTTTTAATAAGCAAAAAGAGATGTTACCACTTATTTTAATGCGCGGTGTAGGTACAGACTATGAAGATGACAAGACTATATTAAAAGTCTTATTAGCCGAAGACATTGGCTGTGAACCAGCAGATATTTTATCCTATGAGTTGACTGTGTATAATACGGATACGGTGGAAACGGTTGGCTTTGATGCGGAATATATCAGTGCTCCGCGGTTAGATAATCTTACATCCTGTTATGCTTGCTTGCAAGGGATTGTCAGAGCCAAAGAACAACAGGCTACGGGGATTCGTATGGCATTCCTATTTGACCACGAAGAGGTGGGAAGTCGTACAAAACAAGGAGGAGCCTCCTTGTTATTACCAAATGTAGTACGCCGTGTGTACCGTGCTTTGGGATTCTCAGAAGAAGCCTGTGAAGCGGATATTGCAAAAGGGTTCATGATTTCTTCTGATGTGGCTCATGGTTATCATCCTAATTACGGAGAGAAAAATGATATTACTAACTATCCAATTTTGAATGGTGGTGTAGTTTTAAAAATAGCTAGCTCTCAATCCTATGCAGGAGATGCGGTGGCACAAGCGATTGTGACAGATTTATGTGATACCCATGGCATTAAGCATCAAATTTATGTGAATCGCTCAGATATTCCAGGTGGATCTACAGTAGGCTCTATTTCTTCAGCACAATTAGTGATGCGGACCATGGATGTAGGTTTACCACTGTTGGCTATGCATTCCGCACGGGAGTTGATGGGTACCTATGATCAAATGGAATTAAATCGGTTATTAACTGTATTTTTAGGGGAGGTATAACATGGTTTCTATGATGGCAATTTTTGTAGCATTAGTATTGAATCGAATTTCTACACCCTTTCAACGTATGTTTTATGAACGAACTACAGTGAAAGAACAGCAAAAAGAAGAAGTCACAAAAGCATTACAATTGTTAGGGATGATTGTGGTAGCTGTGTATGGTGTGACCGGTAATATTACATTGTTAGGAATTGATGGTGTGACCCTTGTACAAACCGTTCTTGCCATAGCATTAGGTATAGGGGTTGTGCAAGTATTTGAAATCGTATCAGTATCTCATTTACGCCCCATATTAGAAGAACAAGAAGGACCTAAGACAGTCTATGATCGCTGGATTTGGGATACTATTTTCATTGTAGGGTTATTATCTGCTCATGTACGATATGGCTTAGAGTTTTCCTATATGGTCATTGCATGGCTATTATACATTCTGATTCCATATGGCGTTACACGATATAATATGAGCCGTGGCATAGAATTTAGCATTGGGAAAAAAGCCTATAAATGGGGAGCCCTAATCTGGATTTTTGCAGGTCTTATCCATTTGTTTGTATTATGATTCTCATTGAGAACGTGATATAATAAGCTAGTATTATGACAAATTGTTATACATATATAACAACGGTTAGAACTAGATTGCTAGGGATGGCCGTTGTATGTTTAGTAGATAGAAAAGAGGTATTATGAAGTTAGATACAGTCTATGCAGGCTTTCGTGTAGAGCGAATTGAACCTGTTCAAGAGGTAAATGGCACAGCCTATATGTTACACCATGAGCAATCTGGCGCGCGTTTGTTATACATCGATACAGAAGATACAAATAAAGTATTTCATGTAGCATTCCGCACGCCTCCTCATGATAGTACAGGGGTAGCACATATTTTAGAACATTCTGTGTTGTGTGGATCCCGTAAATTTCCGTTAAAAGAGCCCTTTGTGGAACTCGTAAAAGGATCTCTGAACACATTCTTAAATGCTATGACCTATTCTGACAAAACTGTGTATCCAGTGGCGAGTAAGAATGATGCAGACTTTCATAATTTGATGGATGTCTATTTGGATGCCGTATTCTATCCTCGTGTAGCTAAGGACCCGATGATCGTTATGCAAGAGGGATGGCATTATGAGTTGGAATCTGCAGAAGATCCATTGACCTATAAAGGCGTTGTCTATAACGAGATGAAAGGGGTTTACTCCTCACCTGACTCTCAATTAGATTATCATAAAATGGCACTGTTATATCCTGACACTACTTATGGGCATGATTCTGGTGGATATCCTGATAATATTACAGACTTGACCTATGAAAACTTTAAAGCTTTCTATGATTCCTATTACCATCCGTCCAATAGTTATATCTATCTATATGGGGATATGAATATTGAAGAAACCTTAGCATTCATTGATAAGGAATATTTGTCAAACTTCCATGCCATTGAAGTAGATTCTAGTATTGCTATGCAATCTCCTTTAGCTGAACCAGTGGTGGCATCTTTCCCATACGGTATTGGTAATGATGAAAGTGATAAGGGCAAAGCCATTCATTCCTTAACCTATGTATTCCCAGAAATGACATTTACTCAAAGTTTAGCCTTTGAAGTGTTGAATCATGCTTTATTTACATCTGGTTCAGCACCGTTGAAAGAAGCCTTAGTGAAAGCAAATATTGGTAGTGATGTAAGTGGCTCCTACATGGATGGTATTCGTCAGCCATTATTTGAAATTAGTGTCACAGGTTCTGAAATTGAAAAACAAGTACAGTTGCAAGAAGTGGTGGAAACTACATTACGCCAATTAGTGGATGCAGGTTTAGATAAGGAATTGTTAGAGGCATCCTTAAATCGCATTGAGTTCATTTTGCGAGAAGCTGATTTTGGAGGGCGTCCAATTGGTCTTGCGTACGGCTTACGAGTAATGGATAATTGGCTATATGATGAAGATCCTATTGAATTGCTACAATATGAACCCGTATTGAAAGCACTTCGTGAAGGATTATCTACTGATTTCTATGAAAACTTATTGCGTACCTATATCTTAGATAACACGCATAAAGGCTTAGTTTCTCTGTATCCAGAAAAAGGTTTACAAGAGAAGAAAGAACAAGAAGAGACTGCTAAACTAGCGGCTATTAAATCAAATATGAGTGAAGAAGAAATTGCCCATATTATTGATCAAACAGCGAAATTAAAAGAAATGCAACAAGCCGTAGATTCTGAAGAAGCACTGGCAACCATTCCTTTATTAGAATTGTCTGATATTTCTCCTGTAGTAGAAGTAACACCACGCCGTGAAATTGACCATAAAGGTATTCGTGTGCATCACATTGATGTACCAGCTCGTGGCATTAACTATGTTAGCTTGTATTTCAATATGGAATCCTTGCGAGAAGATGAAATATTCTATGCAGAGCTATTGTCAGATGTATTAGGCCGACTAGATACAGAACGTTTTACCTATGCAGAGATAGCAAAAGAAATAAATCTACATTTAGGCGGCTATACTATGGATGTATTGCCAGTCTCTATCCATAATGAACGTGATGCATTTGTACCATTAGCGGTTGTTCGTAGTAAGGCGTTAGCATCCAACATTGGTCATTTAACATCTCTACTTGGAGAGATCGTAGGACGCACAAAGTTTAATAGCCAAGAACGTCTTGTAGAATTGTTAAAAGAAGGAAAAGCCATCTGGGATACAGAAGCATTCCGCCGTGGTAACACGATTGTTACTAACTTGCTTATGGCGAAAGTATCGAAAATTGGTAAATTTAGAGACCAAGATACACTAGGCTATTTCCGTCGTTTAGTCGAAGTATTAGACAATGAAACATTACTAGCTGGTGTGACGGAACAATTGATGAAAGTACAACAACGTTTATTCCGTAAAGATAACTTGGAAGTATCTTTTGTAGGTACTGCTGAAGAACTAGAAACTTTCTTAGCACATCTAGACGATATCACTGCTGTGTTAAGTGATGATAGTTGGGAAGCACAGCTAGAGATGACTCAAACCTATGTGAATGAAGGCTTAGCTACCTCTGGTAAGGTACAATATGTGGCAAAAGGTGGCAACTTCCGTGATCATGGCGGTACACATACAGGTACGATGAGCGTCCTAGAAACTATGTTGCGCTACGATTATCTATGGAACTTAATTCGTGTACAAGGTGGAGCGTATGGAGCCTTTGCTAATTTCCATAATAATGGTAATATGGTATTCTGTTCCTACCGTGATCCAAACTTAGAAAATACATTACAAGTGTATGATGGATTGCCAACCTATTTACGTGAATTAGATTTATCTCCACGAGAAATGCGTAAATATATCATTGGTACTATGAGTGGGCTTGATGTATCTAATACACCATTCCTACAAGGAGCTCGCGCTATGAGCTTATACTTTGGGAACACCAATGAAGCAAATATGACGGCTTTCCGTCAACAAGTCTTGGAAACAACAGTAGAAGACTTACGTGGATTAGCAGATGTCATTGAAAAAGTATTACAAGATAACCATATCGTAGTCATGGGTAGCGAACAGCGTATCAAAGAAGCAGAACAGCTCTTCGACAAAGTGAGTAACCTAGTACAATAACTTCATAAGAACATAGTAAAAGCCATACCCTATCTGGGAAACCAGAGGGGTATGGCTTTTGTGAGTTCAGGCTCTATAAAATAATAACGCACATCAGAATATTCTGATGTGCGAATTTTTATTGTTATTTAGTGGTTCTATAATATATTTTGGGGGGACAGCAAAAGCCACCCCCCAAGGTATATTTTTTTATGCATAAAAATAGGCATA
>NZ_RQVL01000029.1 GCF_003992005.1 Veillonella sp. VA139
CCTATCTATATAGATTGTACTATGCTTTGACAAATTCATTTATGTTTATACTATGACAATATCATATGTCGTTCATAATATTTTTCAACAAATGAATGAATCCTCTTGACTTTCACTATAAACTATGAAATAATAGTACGATTTGTGAAACAAGGAGGTTCCTATGGCAGATGATCGTTTAATTGTAGCCTTAGATGTGTCCTCGATGGAAGCTATGACGTCCATTGTCACATCCTTAGGCGATTCCGTCAGCTATTATAAAGTTGGCATGGAACTATTCTATGCAGCAGGCGAACAAACTGTAGCCTATTTGCGAGACCACAATAAATCTGTATTTCTTGACTTGAAATTACATGATATCCCGAACACTGTGGCTCATGGCATTAAATCCTTAACACGGTTAGGGGCAAAGCTCATCACCATTCATAGCCAAGGTGGCAAGGTGATGATGGAAGCCGCTATGAAAGCAGCCAGAGAACAAGCCGAAGAGCTCGGCGTGGAGCGTCCAAAGCTATTGGCTATCACAGCCCTAACGAGCTTTGATGACGAAAACTGGTCCGCTATTGGTGGCTCATTACCTATTTCAGAGCATGTGGTAAAGTTAGCGAAACTAGCCAAAGAAGCTGATGTCGATGGAGTGGTAGCATCCCCACTGGAAGCAAAGCTCATTCGAGAAGCTTGTGGTGATGATTTCTTAATCGTTACCCCTGGCATTCGCCCATCCTTTGCAGCTACCAACGACCAAAAGCGTATTGCTACACCAAGTAGCGCACTACAAGATGGAGCCTCTCGCATTGTGGTAGGTCGACCAATTACACAGGCGGAGAACCCACAAGAAGCAGTTCGTTTAATTATTGAGGAAATGGAGACAGTTTAAAAATGATGACAGAAGAGAATGTAAAACAATTATTGATCGACACACAAGCTATTTTAGAAGGACATTTCTTGCTAACATCTGGCCTTCACAGCCCTATGTATGTAGAAAAATTTAACGTCTTATCCCATCCAAAATATACAGAACAATTATGCCAAGAGTTAGCTCGTCGTTTTGAAAATCAAAATGTAGAGCTTGTGATCGGACCTATGACTGGTGGCATCTTATTGGCTCACGAAGTAGGTAAAGCCTTAGGCACTCGTGCTATCTTTACAGAACGAGAAAAAGGTAAAATGACATTGCGTCGTGGTTTCCGCATTGAAAAAGGACAACGTGTTCTTATCGTAGAAGACATCGTAACCACAGGCGGATCCGTTCGTGAAGTAGTAGATGTTGTAAACGAAGCTGGCGGTGAAATCGTTGGCGTAGGCCTTCTTGTAAACCGCAGCGGTGGTAAAGCAGACTTTGGTGTGCCAAAAGAAAAAGTACAAGCCTTGTTGAACTTAACAGTACCAACATTTGAAGCTGATGCATGCCCACTTTGCCAAAATGGCACACCGATGACAGAACGTGGTAGTAAACATATTAAATAAAAGGCTCTCTGTCAAATGTTGGGGTATTCACCCTACGAGTCTTCTTTGGCACCAATCATATGTATGGTTGGTGCCATTCTTTTTGCTCAAAAGTAGAATACGTACTCTAAATCTACCAAAGTGGCGAAGTCCATAGCTTATCCGTTTTAATACTTTAATTTTGTTGTTAGTTCCTTCTGTGTATCCATTAGAATATGGAAGTAAGAATGCATTAGTTAATTGCGTCATCCATGCAGGAAATGATGTAAAGAAGTTATTAAATTCATCTAAGCCAGATGCTTTTACTAATTCCAACCAATGCGTTAAATGTGCAGCTATTCTTTGTTTACCATAGATTGAAAAGATTTTTCTAAAAGAAAGTTTTAAAGCATATGCTTTTCGTAAATCATCAGATATTCTGAGTATTTCACATAGTTTAATATGTTCGGCTTCCGTTAAATGGTCTGGATGCTTCATTAGTACACGTCGATTCTGTTTTAACATACGTGAATAAGCAGCCAGTTTATGTTGCTCACGCTTTCTAACTCGCTCTACCGCCCAATCTACAAGTCGACATACATGGTATCGATCACAGATAATATGCGCATGTGGAAATAGCGCCTCCATGATGCGCTTAAATTGTATGGACATATCCATTACAATAAACTTAACTTGTAGGCGATCCTTATGTTTAAATGATGCAAAATAGTGGATTAATGCTTGCGTATCACGTTTCGGTAAAATATCTAATATTTCATGTGTATCTGGATTAGTTAAATTAACTTGGTATTGGTAGCCTTCTGCATTTCCTTTAAACTCATCAATACCAATCACAGTGGGTAAGGTCTTGGGCTTAGGTATAGTGATCATAGAGCAATAACGTAATACTGTAGTAATAGATGTATCACACTCGTTAACAATAGCTGTATAGGTTACACTTTCAGTAAGTTTATCAAATAGCATTCTAATATTAGTTACACTTAGTTGCATATGTTTTCGTACAAATGGATTGCTTTCAGCAAAAGAATGACCACAATGCGGACAAATATACCGACGCTGTCTGTATTTTCCAATTAGTGGGCCTCGTTGTACTTTTCCAAACTTTACAGTACGTATGCGGTAATCCTTAATATGCTTTGTGGTTTCTCCACACTTTGGGCAAATATGTGATGTTGCTGGTAATTCTATGTCAAAAATAAATATTCCGTCTAATTCATAGCTATTTGTAATATATTCTTGTTTTACATTATGTAAAAATTCAGTATAATCAGTAGTAGGCATATAAGCTCACATCCTTTCTTTAGGACTTTGACACTTTTATTGTAAAGCATGTGAGCCTTATATGCTTATTTTTTTTGCAAAAAAATAATGTTGGAAGTGACACCGTAGTGGTGTCACCCCAACATTTATTATAGAGCCGTTTTTTATGATTTTAGCCTATATGATTTTAATATAGATTACATATAAGTGTAATCAAAAGCAATATGAATTAAACTAATTTGCATGATTAATTTTACACAATTGACTACATCGAAAAAAATATGATATAGTATATTGTGTAATATATAATAATGTAATGTTGAATATGGAGGTCATCTATGACAAAAGAAAGATTTAACATGTTAGTTGGTTCTATTGGTGCATTTATTGGTGTATTTGTATTTTTAGCCTATATCCCACAAATAATTGCTAATCTTCATGGTCAACCTAGTCAACCATGGCAACCATTATTTGCAGCAGTATCCTGTTTGATCTGGGTATTATATGGTTGGACAAAATCACCTAAACGTGATTATATTTTAATCGTACCAAACCTTGCAGGCGTTATTTTAGGTACACTAACATTCTTAACATCTTTCTAAGTGCTATAAGAAAAAAATAGTATTATTGTTATATAGTGAATAATAGTAAAGATATTACTTTATAAATATAAATGAGGTCGAATCGTATGATTCGGCCTTTTTTAGAGTGAAGTTTATATGTTAGATTAAAATATAGATAAGCGTTAAATCTGTTGTAATAAAAAAATAGTTTTTATGATAATAAATATTGATAATTGAATTCCTAGTATAATAGTACGTATTTTGATAAAAATGATAATTTGTGCATTCTCAATTATTGAAAGATATATTTAAATATATAAATGAAAAGAAATATCAAAATCATGATAAACATAGACTTTATATGATAAAAAGGAACAATTGTTATGCAAAATAATATACAAGATTTTATCATTTTCGTTTGACTTTCAATTATTATTGTGTGATAATGAGAACAGAAGTTAAGGCAAGTGCCTTTTTAAATGATAATAATAAGTTTTCTTTTATAATGTTCCTATGGAGGTTTATCATGAGAGTTATTGCTGATGGTTGCATTAAATGTGGTTCTTGCGCATCTGTTTGCCCAGTTGCTGCTATTTCTGAAGGCGAAACTAAATACGAAATCAACGATACTTGCATCGACTGCGGTTCTTGCGAATCCGTTTGCCCAGTATCTGTAATTTCCGCTGAGTAATCACAAATAAAATACGCCCCTCATTGAGGGGCTTTTTATTTTGCCTAAAATCATGTAACTTAGTATAATAGGACTATTAAGATATATATTATTAAAAGGGAGTATAACTTGTTTTATTTTATTGCAATCATTTGGCTTGTATTGGATCAAGCTTCTAAATATTATGTGATGAACCATTTTGCTCTTGGTGAATCACTACCGGTTATTCACAATGTATTCCATCTTACGTATATTATTAATCGCGGTGCAGCCTTTGGCATGTTGACGAATCAGCGGTGGTTCTTTCTAGCCGTTGCTTTTGTATTAATTATCGTATATGGCTTCTATCGTAAACGTGTTAATAATGGTCCACTTTCATTACGAGTAGGAACGGCATTGTTGATTGCAGGAGCCATAGGTAATGGCATAGATCGATATGTACTACATGGGGTAGTAGACTTTTTTGATTTTAGAATTTGGCCTATTTTTAATATTGCAGATATTGGTATATGTGTAGGCGTTGTATGTGTCATATATTATTTACTAACATCTGAACATGAGGAGAAATAGATGAACGAATATAAAGTATCTTTGGAACAAGAGGGAAAACGTCTTGATGTATTTCTGACGGATGTGATGGAAGGATCTCGTAGTTATATCCAAAGTCTTATTAAATCTGGTCATGTTTTGGTAAACGGCAAGGTTGGTAAGGCTAACTTACGCCTTAATGCAGATAGCACTATTTCTGTAGATATTCCAGAACCAGAATCGGTAGAAATTTTACCAGAGGATATTCCCGTTGAATATCTTTATGAAGATCATGATATTATTATCGTCAACAAGCCTCGTGGCATGGTTGTACATCCAGCAATTGGTAATTACTCAGGAACGCTAGTGAATGCTTTGCTTTACCATTGTAAGGACTTATCTGGTATTAATGGTGAAATTCGCCCTGGCATAGTACATCGTTTAGATAAGGATACATCTGGTGTCATGATGGCTGCTAAAAATGATGCAGCTCATATTGGTTTAGCGGAACAGGTGAAAGCACACAGTGCTAAACGAACATATTTAGCTCTCGTTCAAGGCAATATCGTGGAGGAAAAGGGGATTATTAAGGCTCCTATCGGTAGACATCCTAAAGACCGCATGAAAATGGCTGTAGTGTTTGAAAACAGCAAGGAAGCAGTGACTCATTTTAAAGTGTTAGAACGTTATGGATATCATACATTAGTGGAATGTGTGTTAGAGACGGGGCGTACTCATCAAATTCGCGTTCACTTTGCTCATATTGGACATCCAGTTGTTAACGATCCTTTTTATGGATATCGCCGCATGGACTTCCCTATAGAGGGACAAGCACTTCATTCTCATACATTGGATGTGGTGCATCCAATTACAGGTGAACCTATGCATTTTGAAGCACCTGTACCGGAGGACTTTCAAAATTGTATCGCCTTCGCTAAGGAATATAGAGAACGTAGATAAGGGATAAGACTATGGAAACAAAACGTATTTTAATGGATGGAGACGCCATTAGACGTGCCATTAGACGTATTAGTCATGAAATATTAGAACGTAATAAGGGGCTTTCAAATGCAGTTATTGTTGGTATTGAACGACGTGGCGTTATGCTAGCTAAACGACTGCAAAGTGAAATTGAAGCTATTGAAGGCCTTCATATTGAGTGTGAACCTTTAAATGTAGCTATGTATCGCGATGATCGGGATACGCGACCGAAGGAAGGGGACCCTTGCTCTATTGATACTACAGAAAAAACCATTATCTTAGTAGATGATGTTTTGTATACAGGTCGTACCATTCGTGCTGCTTTAAATGCATTGATGACATCTGGTCGTCCTAAATCTATTCAACTAGCAGTACTGGTAGATCGAGGCCATCGAGAATTGCCTATACGCGCTGATTATGTGGGGAAAAATATCCCTACGTCTCATTTGGAAAAGGTACGCGTACAGGTTCAAGAATTAGATGGCTCTGATGGCGTAACTATCGAACAATAATAGGTAGATATAACAAATCGACATATGAAAAGAGGCTCTATAATAAATGTTGGGGTGACACCGTAGTGGTGTCACCCCAACATTTATTATAGAGCCAGAAAATACTATAAAGTGCTTTCATATTAATTAGTATAAACAGGATCATAATCAGCAGGCACCGGAGCAACGATACTCACAAAGACAATATCTTCCGTTCCAGTATTTTTTGCACCATGACATTCACCCTTTTTAGATACTATAACTTGCCCCTTTGTAAAAGGCACCTCAGTATCCGGCGTTGGATAAAATACCCCTGTTCCTTGCAATACAACCCATATATCATCAGAATTATGATGATAATGCTTTGGTAAGGTTTGACCAGGTTTAATAACCCAAACTGAACCACCTGTGGAATCAGTTTGATAAAATGGCGTCCTAACAGCCTTCTCCAAACTTTCAACTTTCACAAGTTCCATATCAAAAATACGTTGATTACTCATAACACTCTCACCTTTCATCGATTAACAACTAACGAGTTCCAGAAGCATATTCACCCATATTTACATCAAGCACTGCTCTCACCGGTTGAACTAGGGAATCCTCATACTGCAATGTCCATTGCACATTTGAATCCAATTCCCCATTCTCTAGGCCGCTAATAGTATCACCATCACCAACAGGATTGTCATTTTCTAAAATAAAATACAACATATTATATGCATGAATAACTACATCATCAGGATTCATGCCATGAAAGTGATACTGCACATCAGGCAAGAATAAGGTGCTCATCCCCACCGAGTCAACCATCATATCGTCTGTACCTTGAATGTTAATGAATTATATCCTGCTTCGGATTTAATTCGGTCGAATTCGACTGAATTAAAATTTAGATTATAAACCTCCTCTCACCTTATACAAAATAAATAATATATTATTACCTAAATTATACAATAAATCTGGCTCTCTAGTAAATATTACATCATCTAAGATGAGCAGATAGGGCAGATATATTAACCGTTATATCCTTTAATTTTTAATGCTTCTACTAAACGACGCAATGCCACCATGTACGCAGCCAATCTTGGGTATACTTTAAACTCTTCTTGCATAGCCCATACTTCTTCAAAGCTTTTTTTCATGTTCTTCGCTAATTTTTCGTTTACTTCTTCTTCAGACCAGTAGAAGCCAGCTTTGTTTTGTACCCATTCATAATAGGATACCACCACGCCTCCGCCATTCGCTAATACGTCTGGCAATACAGGAATACCTTTTTCAAAGAAGTATAAGTCTGCATCTTTGGTTAATGGTCCGTTAGCACCTTCCAAGATTAATTTTGCTTTTACTTCTTTCATATTGGCTTCGTTCACTTGGTTTTCTAAGGCCGCTAAGTATAGCACGTCTACATCCAATAACAATAAATCTGGATTAGGGATTCTTGTCATACCTGGCTCTTCGTAGCCTTCTAAAGAACGGCCATGAGAGTTTGCATATTCGTAAGCTTTTTCTACATCGATGCCGTTTGCATTGTACAGAGATCCATGTACATCACCGATGGCAACGATTTTAGCACCTTCACGATGCATCAATAAAGCACCAACAGATCCTACATTACCAAAACCTTGTACAGCAATCGTCAAATCTTTAATAGATTTACCTTGTTTTTCCAAGTAGGAAAGTAATGTAAACATACAGCCACGGCCTGTTGCTTCATTACGACCTAAAGAACCACCAATTGCTAATGGTTTACCTGTTACGATCCCTGGTGTCCATTGACCAGTTAACGCACTGTACTCATCGACAATCCAAGACATGATTTGCGGATTTGTGTTCACATCAGGAGCTGGCACATCTCGTTCTACTCCAATGATAGGAGCAATTTTACGAACGAAACCACGTGTTAAACGTTCCAACTCTCTTTCACTTAGTTTTTTCGGATCTACCTTGATACCGCCTTTGCCACCACCATATGGTAAATGAGCAATGGCATTTTTGATGGTCATCCAAGCACCTAATGCACGCACTTCATTTTCATCTGCATCTGGGTGAAAGCGCAATCCACCTTTAGATGCGCCAAGAACGGAGCTATGTTGGCATCGGTAGCCAGTAAATACTTCCACATGTCCATCATCCATTTGTACTGGAATAGCCACGTTCATTTCACGTTCAGGGTGACGCAACACTTCATAGTCATTGCGTGGAATGCCCAATGTGTCCGCTGCTAAGTCTAATGTTTGCAGCATATTTTCATAAGGGTTGTAATTTGCCATAATACCACCTCGTTTTACATATAAATAGAATGTGTATATCCTAATAGTAACACAACTCATTCCTTATGACTATAGATTTTCAAAAAATCCTACTTATTTTATAGGTAAGTTAAAACTTTAAAAACACTATTGTAAAAAAGAAGCTGATTCTATCATGAGTCAGATAGAATCAGCTGTTCTTTTGCATTGAAAAATTGTCGACAACTCAAGTATCCTGCTATAGCAATGGCAATGGATATGGTTGAAAAGGACATGAAAATGACGATAATCTGGTATTTAATGGCCTCCATAGGGCTCATGCCTGCCAAGATTAAGCCTGTCATCATCCCCGGCAAGGACACAATACCCAATGTTTTCGCAATATCGATGGTCGGTTGTAAGCTAACTATAAGGGCTCCTCGCAAAATAGCTTTACAGGCCTGCATAGGCGTAGCACCCAAGGCTAGCTTAATCTGAATCTCATGTTGGCGACTCTTAAAGTTCGTTGTAATTTGGCCGAAACACAATCCTACTGCCGCCATCGCCCCTGATATAACCATACCTGCTACAGGAATCATTTGATACGGCGTAAAGGATAAGACGTTAGCACTCAATAATACTACTAACGTAAAGACAGCACCAATGCCGATGCTGACACCTGCAATCCATGAGGCACGTTTGATGCCAGGTCCCCGTTTACCTCCATTGATCGCAGCACTGATCAGCATCACCAATAATACGCCGCTAGTAAACAAAGGATTGTCCGCACCAAAAATGAAATGCAATAGATAGCCTACTACCACAAGTTGTACGACCGCTCGCAAAGCGCTGTGCAATATTTCTAGTTCCAATCGCAACCGCTGTTGATAGGACACGATGGCAGCCATGACGATGAGTCCTGTTGCCATCAACAAGGATTCATTCGATAAGGCATTAAAGCTCCCCATGTAGCACCTCACAATCTGCAATATGTCCATCTTTCACAGTGATACGACGTTGCCCCATACGAACACTTTGGTCTAGATTATGGGTCACCTGTAACAAGGTTAAGCCTTCTGTATGCAACTGCATAAGACCTTGTTCTACCCACTCTGTATTTTCTGTGTCCAAGGCAGACGTCACCTCATCTAATAGCAACACTTCAGGGGCAAATAGTACACTACGAATCAAGCAAATTCGCTGCATTTCACCGCCTGATAACTCCGTATTAGACTTCTCTAACAACTGTAGATCCATATGAAACAAATCGAATAGTTCTTTGATTCTTGCTTCGTCAACAGAACGACCTCGCATGGTAAAAGGAAAGGCTAGATTGCCTCGCACCGTTTGTCCGAATAAATAAGGTTGCTGAAAACAATAGGCTACTCGTTGGCGATATTCTGTAGGAGCATATTGATCCATCGGTTGCTCCTGAAAATAAATAGTTCCCCCCGTAGGAGATACCAAGGAACTTGCCAGTTTTAAGATTGTACTCTTACCGCTCCCAGAAGGACCTACAATGGTGATGCTTTCACCTTGTTGAACCTCAAAAGAAATATCCTGTAAAATTGGACGACCATGAATCATTAAAGAGATATGTTCAAAACGTAATATTGACATAGTGCACGCTCATTATAGAAATTATAAATTGATAACTAGTTCTACCGGGCAATGGTCAGATCCAAAGATATCTGCATGGATCTTCGCCTCTTGGATTTTATCAGCAATGCTATTCGATACAAGGAAATAGTCAATTCTCCATCCTACGTTCCGTTCACGAGCTTTGCCCATGTAAGACCACCAGCTGTACGCATCTACCGCATCAGGGTATAAATAGCGGAATGTATCTGTAAATCCAGCCGCTAGTAGTTCTGTCATTTTTTCACGTTCTTCATCACTGAAACCAGCATTTTTACGGTTAGTTTTAGGATTTTTCAAGTCGATTTCTTGATGGGCTACATTAAGGTCACCACACAGAATTACCGGCTTTTTCGCATCTAATGCTAGTAAATACTCACGGAATGCCACTTCCCATTCCATGCGGTACTCCAAGCGAGCCAATTCACGCTGGCTATTCGGTGTATAGCACGTAACTAAGTAGAACTTTTCATATTCCGCTGTGATGACACGTCCTTCTTGGTCATGTTCTTCAATACCAATGCCATTCACAACAGAAATTGGGTTTTCTTTTGTGAAAATAGCCGTACCACTATAACCTTTTTTTACCGCACTATTCCAATATTGTTCATGGTTCGGCAAGACCATTTCGATTTGCTCTGGTTGCAATTTTGTTTCTTGTAAGCAGAACATATCTGCATCTAATGCATCGAATGCATCCATAAATCCTTTTGTCATAGCTGCACGCAAACCATTGACATTCCAAGAGATTAATTTCATTGTTAGTACCTCATAGTATTTAGTAACAAAAATATATATTGATTATATCATAAACTCTTATTATGTATTATTTAGTTTTTTATAGGTATTTATTATTTAAAATCAATAGATTTTGTCCGTATAATCCATATTATTTGCCCAAAAAAATTTAACCCATAAATTTAGGTCAAAAATTGGTCATTTTTTATGATGAATTGATCTATCTCATCAGCTATTTCTTTATCCTTATTAGGATATAAATGTCCGTAGATATCTAGCGTTGTTTGTATATTTTTATGCCCCAAACGCTCCTTAATCGCTATAACAGGATATGATCTTTCAATTAAGAATGATGCATGAGAATGTCTCAAATCATGGACACGAATTTGAGGCACATCTGCATTCTTACAAATCTTTGTTAAGAAATTACTTACACTAAATGCACTTACACCAAATAACAAATCTTCTTCATCGTAATAGGGAATCTTCTGTATAAACTCAACAATCTCAGTTTGTAAAGTTTTGGAAATAGATATATCTCGTATACTGCTTTTTCGGCCCACAAAAGTGGCCTCGAAAAAATCGGCGCGAACTACGCACCGAAAAAATTGCTTCACGCAATTTTTACTTGCCCATCTTTTGCTAACAAAATAAGGACCTATTAGATTAAAAAAGCGAGGATCAGTACATTTTCAACTCTCTTATTTATTTTCTTATCTTACATAATTACTTCACATGTCTAGGCTCATCAAATTCATTTTTTTCAATAACATATGCCACATTTGCATCCTTATTGATCAAAGAACATATATCTATTATATTACAAAAAGCTCTCTGACCGCAAAATTCCGTTAATTTACTACCTTATTCCTACTTTCTATTTTCGATTTTACTTTTCTGATAAATAAGATTAAAATAAGGAGTAGTTATTTTCGGAGGTTTTTATGTCATTTCTATCAAAAAATTGGGCAGGACTGTTAGCCTGTCTGATCATTTCTATCATCTCTTGGGTTTTAGGAGACTTTCTGCCTGTTGTGGGAGCACCTGTTTTCGCCATTTTTATCGGAATGATTCTCCATCCCTTTCTCACTTCCTATAAACAACTGGATGCCGGCTTGACTTATAGCTCAAAAAAATTGCTTCAGTACGCTGTTATCTTACTGGGATTTGGACTCAATATCTCTCAAGTTTTCGAGGTTGGAAAATCTTCCCTTCCTGTCATCCTCTCAACTATTTCAATTGCTCTGATTATAGCTTTCTTTTTCCAACGATTTTTTAACCTTGATAGAAAGCTAGCTATCCTGGTTGGTGTAGGCTCTTCTATCTGTGGCGGTTCTGCCATTGCAGCGACTGCTCCTGTTATTCACGCCAAGGAAAAAGAAGTGGCCCAATCCATTTCTGTTATCTTTTTCTTCAATGTCTTGGCAGCTCTTATCTTTCCAACTCTAGGTTCTTGGCTCCATCTTTCCAACGAAGGTTTTGCTCTCTTTGCGGGTACTGCAGTCAACGATACGTCCTCTGTAACAGCCGCAGCTAGCGCTTGGGATAGTCTTTACCAAAGCAATACTCTCGAGTCTGCCACTATTGTCAAGCTGACCCGTACTCTAGCTATTATCCCTATTACTCTCTTCCTCTCCTATTGGCAAAGCCGTCAACAAGGAAACAAGCAAGGAGTAAAGCTTAAAAAAATCTTCCCCGTTTTCATTCTCTACTTTATCCTAGCTTCTCTGCTAACTACTCTTCTCACATCTTTCGGTGTCAGCAATAGCTTCTTTTCACCTCTCAAACAACTCTCCAAATTCCTCATCATCATGGCTATGAGTGCTATTGGTCTCAAAACCAACCTCATTGCTATGATCAAATCCAGTGGAAAATCCATTCTTCTTGGAGCCCTTTGCTGGATTGCTATCATCCTGACTAGTCTTGGCATGCAAGTACTCATCGGTATTTTCTAAGAAAAAAGGGAGCCTAAAGGCTACCTCAGAACGTAGACAGACGTCATTTTTGGCGTTTGTCTTTTTGTATGTTCAAAGATATTTTGTCTTATCATCTACTATTCCATCCAAAAATCTGATTTAAAGCAAAATAAAAAGGGATATTCCCTATCCATTTCACTTATTTTTCTATATGTTGTGGTAGAGACAATTTTGGTACAACATACAACTTTCCGAAAAATTGTACTTTTTCGGAAAAATGTACTCCTTTAGGAAAGTATCTAAAAAGTGCCCAAAGTCCTTGGCGCTGTAGGCGTTTCAAGTGATAGATACATCACAAAAGTATCTGAAAAAGCTCCAGAATCATCATCTCAGCACCGAAAATGCGCTATTTTTGCCTTAAGCATATTGTTACCTCCTTAAACATATGGAAAAACGGCAATCAGCATTCACTAAATTACCGTTTTGTTTGAATTCACTTACATTTTATCATATATTTTCGATATTTACTTTCCCAATATTTTAGATGACAGTGGCAAATTTTTGTTGGAAAATGCAGCAAAAATTTCTTACTTTTTCTATCTGTTAAATTAATAGATTTCTCTAAAGAAATACTATAAAATTTTGGTATAATATCAAGGCTAGGCTGAGCGATACATAATGAATAATTTTCAAAAGAATAACTGGCTAGACTTAGAACCATAGAGGATTAGACAGAAGTCTCTCTACCATCATCCATGCGGAAACAAGATTATATGAAATAAAAGGAGTAACCAATGACAGGAAACTATTCAGCACGTGAATACCGTGATAAATTATATGATGATCTTCATGTTCGATTAAGCGATACAGTAATTTTGATGTGCGCGATTTTTATTGCCTCTATAGGTTTAAATATGAATTCAACAGCTGTTATTATTGGAGCCATGCTGATTTCCCCTCTTATGACACCGATTGTTGGACTGGGATTCGGCTTAGCTATTTTTGATACCCGTTTAATCAAGCAATCTTTAAATGTTTTATTGACTCAAGTAGTGGTCAGTTTGCTTGTGTCAGCTCTGTATTTCTGGATTTCTCCCATATCTTATGCAAGTAGCGAGTTGATTGCTCGAACCTCTCCAACCATTTGGGATGTTCTCATTGCTATTGCCGGTGGGATAGCAGGTGTAATTGGTTCAAGAAAAAAAGAAGCAAACAATATCGTGCCAGGAGTAGCCATTGCAACAGCTTTGATGCCACCTATCTGTACTGCAGGCTATGGTTTAGCGAATGGAAATATACGATTTTTATATGGGGCTCTCTATCTTTTCTTAATTAACTGTGTTTTTATCATGCTAACCAATATTGTTGGAACAAGAATTTTGATAAGAAAATCTCCCTTACGCTCATTTAAAGATCTAAACATTAAAATGAGAATTGGTTTGATATCCTTCATTGTATTATTAATTCTTCCAGCCATCCATTCAGCAGTCACGCTGACCATAGATCAGGCACGAAAAGAAGGAATCAAACAGTTTGTAGGAAAAGAGTTCACCAATTATACGGTCATTAGTCAAGTCTACAAATCAAGCAAAAATGAATTGGTCTTGACGATTGTTGGCAATCCGCTTTCAGAAGAACAATTAGAAACGCTCCGCCAAAAACAAGCCTCTTACGGTATTCAATCTGTTCATTTGAAGGTCAATCAGGTTAATCAAATTCATAATTCCACAAAATTGGATAGTGAGACTACCAAAGAATTTTATGAAAATATTAATAAGTATATCGATCAAAAACTCTCTGAAAAAAATTCACAAAAAGATATTATAAAAGAAAATGAAGAAGACAAGGATTAAGAATATTATTGTAAATGAATTTTTTCTTTCCATTGTTGGATTTGTGCCGCTTCTTCTGCCACGATTGTTTGTCCAATCTGCATTTGACGTGCTACGCATTCTGGCGCTGTACCACTGTAGTTACTGCGACCTGATACGCAAGCTTCGATGGTGATGGCATCCAAGATATCCGTTTCAAAGTGGTGTGAAATAGCTTTGAAATCTTCTACTGAAAGATCCAACAGCACACATCCTTTTTCAATGCAACGTTGTACAGCTTCTCCTACGATGGCATGAGCTTCCCGGAATGGTACCCCTTTTTTCGCCAAGTAGTCCGCCATATCTGTAGCGTTGGAGAAATCATCGTCCAACACTGCTTTTGTATGGTCTCCATTGACTTTCATATGACGTAACATGTCAGCTGTAATAGAAATAGCGAAATGCAACGTATCGATTGTGTCGAAAACGCCTTCTTTATCTTCTTGCATATCTTTATTGTACGTCATCGGTAGGCCTTTCATAGTTGTAAGAAGTCCCATCAAATGACCGTAGATACGACCTGTTTTACCACGTACGAGTTCACATACATCTGGATTTTTCTTTTGTGGCATAATGCTGGATCCAGTGCAATGGGCATCATCCAATTCGATGAACCCAAACTCTGTGCTAGACCATAGGATTAATTCTTCGCTTAACCGGCTTAAATGCATCATCACTTTTGCCCCAAAGCTGAGGAATTCTAGTACATAGTCACGATCGCTGACAGCATCCATACTATTTTCATAGATGGCATCGAAATGCAATAATTCCTTCGTGATGTTTTGATCGATAGGATAGGTTGTGCCCGCTAAAGCCCCTGCCCCTAATGGCATCACGTTGGCATGTTTAAAGATTAACGGCAAATTATCAAAATCACGGCTTATCATGGAAAAGTACGCCATCATATGGTGGCTAAATAGCACTGGTTGCGCTCGTTGTAAATGGGTGTAACCAGGGATAATCACATCTTTGTATTTCTCTGCTACTTCTAAGAAGGCTTGTTGCAAGTTCACAAGCTCTTCCCCCATGTGCACTACGGCCTTACGGATATACATGTGCAAGTCCACTGCTACTTGGTCATTACGGCTACGACCTGTATGGAGACGCCCGCCTGCCTCACCGATGGCATCAGTTAAGCGTTTTTCGATATTCATATGAATGTCTTCTAATGCCACGGAAAACTCAAAGTCTCCTGCATCAATCTGCTTTTCAATAGCCTGTAGTCCTGCTACGATGGCGTCCTTATCTTCCTGAGAAATGATCTGTTGCTCTGCTAGCATCGTCGCATGAGCAATGCTGCCTGCTACATCTTCTTTATACATGCGGGAGTCAAAGGAAATAGAGGACGTGAAGTCCTCTACTGCCTTATCCGTCCCTTTGGTAAAGCGTCCGCCCCAAAGTTTCGCCATTATTTTAAACCTGCTTTCTCTTTCATTAATGCATTAATTGTCAAAGGCAATCCGAATAAGTTGATAAAACCTTCTGCATCAGCTTGGTTATATACATCATCTTCTTCAAATGTTACAAATTCTTGGTTGTACAAAGAATATGGAGATGTAGAGCCGGCACTCATGATGTTACCTTTGTACAATTTCAATGTCACTTGACCTGTTACTGTTTGTTGTGTGCTGTCCACGAAGGCTTGCAAGGCGCTCATCAATGGAGCAAACCACATGCCGTCATACACCAATTCTGCGTATTTATTAGCCACCAATTCTTTATAATGGTATGTGGCTCTGTCTAGGCAAAGATATTCTAATTCTCTGTGCGCATACATGATGATAGCTCCACCAGGATTTTCATAGACACCACGAGATTTCATGCCTACTAACCGATTTTCTACAATATCCACGATGCCGATACCATTAGCTGCGCCGATTTCATTTAACGTTTGTAAGATGGTAAGTGGAGACATGGCTTGACCATTCACCGCTACTGGAACACCTTCTTTGAAGTCGATGGTCACCATAGTTGGAGCATCAGGTGCTTCCTCTGGAGATTTACTAACTAAATATACATCATTTTTAGGTGCATTATTAGGATCTTCTAAATCGCCACCTTCATGGGATAAATGCCATACGTTTTGGTCCATAGAGTACGGATGTTTTTTAGTGGCCACCACTGGAATATCGTGTTTCGCTGCATATTCCATGCAATCTTCCCGGGATTTTAATTCCCATTCACGCCATGGAGCGATGATTTTTGTGTTCGGTGAAAGTGCTTTAATAGTCAATTCAAAACGAACTTGGTCATTTCCTTTACCTGTGGCACCATGAGCGATTGCATCAGCACCTTCTTGTGCGGCAATTTCTACTAACTTTTTAGCAATCAATGGTCTTGCAAAGGAAGTACCTAATAAGTATTTACCTTCATACACAGCACCCGCTTTTACTACAGGCCAAATATAGTCGGACACAAATTCTTCTTGGGCATCGATGATGTACGCTTTTGTAGCACCAGATTTGATGGCTTTTTTCTCTACTGCCTCATAATCTTCTGGTTGACCTAAGTTCACACATACAGCGATGACTTCTGCGCCATAGTTTTCTTTTAACCAAGGAATAATAACAGATGTGTCTAAACCACCAGAATACGCTAAAACGACTTTGTTAATGTTGCTCATAATGGACCTCTTTCATTGTTTAACTCACTGCTGTGCAGTATCTATTTCTATCTCATAAGCGTATTATACAACCACTTGTATAATAATGCAAGTATTTTTTATAAAAACTCTTTTGTACGCATTTTTATTCTATCCTTTTGTCATTTTATAGTTATTTCCCATACCCCTATGGTTATTCTTTTCTTGTAGCACACCATTACAATTTTAATGCCTATTCATTACCGAATAAATAAACCACTCTACATCAGTCTAGTCACTTAGTGCCATCTTCTTATACATATATAATAACAGACAAAGCTTTTCTAGTATCCCCCCCCTATTGTTGATCCCCCTTAGATGTGATATGATGAAGCCATGAAAACACTTTTTAAACTTATCCTTGTGCTCGCTATGGCAGCTGCTGGTGTTTACTGGTTCGCTGGGTATACCCCAGAAGATGCTAGCAACGCCACACAACATGTAGCACATACGATAAAAGAACAAACTATAGAACAAGGGGAAGATCAACTTTCCAGAATCGACCGCATCAAACGTCTCTTTCATTTCAAAAAAGCTGTAGAGGAGGCCATGGATAAACGGGTGGAGCATCGCGTTCGCAGCGAAGATATTAACCCTATTGTAAAACAAGCTTTAGTGGCTACGGAAGATAAACGTTTTTATGAACACGGAGCGGTAGATTTCTTTAGCATTGGTCGCGCCTTGTATACAAATATCATAGCCGGTCAAACCGTTGAGGGTGGTAGTACCATTACCCAACAATTGGTAAAGAATTTATTCCTTTCCTCTAAGCGTATCATGTCTCGTAAGGTGGAAGAAATATTCCTCGCCTATTTGATGGAACATTATTACAGTAAGGACGAAATCATCACCATGTATCTAAATACCATTTATTATGGTACTGATTACTATGGTATTAAAGCTGCCTCTGAAGGATACTTTAACACGGATCCAAAGGATCTGAACTTGAGTCAAGCCGCCGTGCTCGCTGGCATTCCTCAGGCACCATCTTACTTTAACCCTGTCAGCAACATGGATGCCACAAAACAACGACAACGGACGGTATTAACCTTAATGGCACAACAAGGGATTATCTCCTACGCAGACATTGATAGAGCCTATTATAAGCGGCTTGATGCGCCTAAAAAACACAGAGTTACTGATTGATATACCTAGGTACATATACTAACACATAGATGCTTCAAGTATCCTTTTCTTATTACCATATAGAAAAGAGGGCATCACAACATAAGACAAAAATAGAGGAAAGTTGAACAAAACATATCAACTTTCCTCTATTTCTTTTATAAGTATATTGTTATGACCTACAGCTGTCAGTATAACTGTTATACTAGGCATACATACCTAACATCTACAGCCTGCTCTTGTACTGTGGTCCTATCTCCCTAAATTCCCTACTGGCACATAAATACTACCACTAGACATAGGGGCAATCGTCCCTTGGTCGTAAATCAATACGATATCATGATTTTCACGGGCGTAGAAACTATTTGGCTTACCTGGTGTCGCATCTGGATAGATTGCTTTCTTACCCTCTTTCGGTAATTGTTGTAAACCTGCTGTGATCGTTTCTTGTGACAATCCACCGAAATCACTCAATGACAATGTACGACCTGTGGTGGTATTAAAAGTAAATCCCTTTTCTACATTCACTCCATGCGATGCATTGTCCTCAATGGTATAGGAAGTAATAGTCACCGAGAAGATACCATTTCCATCTGCTTTCACGTCGTACGTCATATATAGATTCTGTTTTTCTCCATCAATCGCTTTTTCATTCACTTTGTGTGCTTGCTTACGAAGCTTGTCCACATAATCCGTGATCGTTTTATTCATAGCTTTCGTTACATAAGGGCTCACGGACTGTACACGTGGATAGGTAAGGTCCATATGATTTTCTTTCACCACCTCTGGCGTTACAGTCACTTGCAATCGATCTGTGAAAGCCTTCGCAGCAGGTGCTACGATATGCTTCGCCTCCTGTCTAGCTTTCATCATTTCCTCCCGAACAAGTCGGTTAGTATCTGGTGATGCGGTTACAGAAATTCGTTCCCCTACGGCTACAGGCATTTCTTTCACCACTGTCACATCCGCTGCATAGAGCACAATTGGTAAGGACGCACTAAGCAACACTGCTCCGAATACTTTATTTTTCATATCATCTCTCCTCATTACATCAATGCAAGTATAGTGTTAATCATACCCTATACAAGTGAATCTACTATGAATATTTTTATTATACTACCCTACATAGACGTATGTATACAAAATTTACTATATTTTTTATTGAAAGTCCTTGAGAATACTGATACAATGAATAAGATAGTAGTGTATTTTAAGGAGGTATAACTATGAAGCATGATTTTATGAGTCATGATATTAGCTTACCGGAATTAACAGTCAGAGGTATGTTACTAGGTGCGATTATTACATTAATCTTTACTGCATCTAACGTATACTTAGGACTGAAAGTAGGTTTGACGTTCTCATCCTCCATTCCGGCCGCTGTAATATCTATGGCAATCTTACGCTTCTTCAAGGATTCCAACGTTCTTGAAAACAACATGGTACAAACGCAAGCATCTGCTGCGGGTACCTTATCTGCAGTCATCTTCGTATTGCCTGGTCTATTGATGATCGGCTATTGGCAAAACTTTGATTTAATGCAAACATTGTTATTATCCGCTTGTGGTGGCTGCCTTGGGGTGTTATTTACCATTCCATTACGCCGTGCTATGGTTATGAATAGTGACTTACCATACCCAGAAGGTCGTGCGGCTGCGGAAATTTTGAAAGTAGGTTCTAGCGTTCCTGGTGAAACAGTAAAACAATCCGGCGGTATGAAAGAAATCGTATCCGGTGGCGCCTTAGCTGGTATCATCAGCTTTGTCACACAAGGTTTACGTGTATTAGGGGAATCTAAATCTTTCTGGTTCCCTGTAGGCGCTGGTGCTACACAAATTCCATTCGGTTTCTCCTCTGCCTTATTAGGTGCAGGTTTCCTAATTGGTATTGCCAGCGGTATCGCTATCTTAATCGGTATGATTATTGCTTGGGGTGGTTTCGTACCATACTTAACAAACCATCTACCAAATCCAGACAATCTAGAAGCTATTAAATTCTCTAGCACAGTTTGGAAAACAAAAGTCCGCTTTATCGGCGCTGGTACTATCGGCGTGGCAGCGATTTGGACATTGTTGACATTGATCAAACCAATTATTGAAGGTATTAAATTATCCATCAAATCCATGACAGCTAGTGCAGAGTATCGCGACACACACCGTATGGACACAGATATGAGACCATCCACGATTGCCGTGGTATTCGCCTTAATTATCATCGGTTTAATCGTTTGCTTCTACTCATTCGTATCTGCCCTTCCAATGTCCGCAGGTCTTGCTTGGACACTTGTCATTGCAGGTATCGTAGTGGCATTGTTAATCGGCTTCTTCGTAGCTGCTGCTTGCGGTTACATGGCTGGCTTGATTGGTACTTCTGCAAGTCCAATCTCTGGTATCGGTATCATCGGTATCATCGTATCTTCTCTAGTAGTATTCGCCATTGGTTCTGCTAATGACTTATTATCTACTCCTGAAGGTATTAAATTCTCCACTGCTTTGGCGATTTTCATGACATCTGTGGTTATCTCCATTGCAGCCATTTCCAACGATAATTTACAAGACTTGAAAACTGGTCAATTAGTAGGTGCTACACCTTGGAAACAACAGGTAGCTCTATTAATCGGTTCCTTAGCTGGTGCCGTAGCGATTGCTCCAGTACTTGACTTGTTATACCATGCATACGGTTTTACAGGCGCTATGCCTCGTGAAGGAATGGATCCTGCTCAAGCATTGTCCGCTCCACAAGCTACATTGATGCGTCAAATCGCAGAAGGTATCTTCAATGCTAACATGGATTGGACTTACATCTTCTACGGTATCCTTGTTGGTATTGCCGCTATCGTTGTAAACTTAATTTTAAAATCTACAACAAAATCCTTAACATTGCCACCACTTGCAATTGGTATGGGTATCTACTTACCTCCAACTTTGGAAATGCCTCTTGTAATGGGTGCCATCATCGGTTACTTCGTAAATCGTTACATCACAAAACGCGCGAAAGAACGTGCTGGTGCGTATGCAGATGCTGACGTAGAACAATCTAACCGTCGCGGCGTATTGTTCGCTTCTGGTTTGATCGTTGGTGAAAGTATCATCGGCGTTATCATCGCTGGTGTGATCGCCTTCTCCGTAAGTACAGGTGGTAGCGAAGCTCCACTTCAATTAGCTTTCACTGAAGCAAAATCCTATGGTGATACAGCTGAGTGGCTTGGCTTTGCAGCATACATCTTCGTTGCTCTTTGCTTGATTCGCATCGTTATTGCGTCTAAATTCAACAAAGCAGAAGCGGAAGCAATCGAAAATATGAATAAATAAAACACTACACATATCACAAAAAGCTGTAACACATGCTGAGCATGTTGTTACAGCTTTTTAATATAAACCTACTATAAAATCGCATTCCTAGCCCCTCTCTCTAGATAAGTTCTATAATATATTTTTTGGTACAGCAAACACCATCCCCCCAAGGTATATTTTTATGCCTAAAAATAGGCATATCATGCCCTTTACTTTACAAACTACGCAACTACATACATAGCAAAGGACTGAAGTAGATTACAAAACATCATTCTACTTCAGTCCATTTATTCTTGTCCTATGCTAACATATATACTCGCTTACATTATGCATTATTTTTTACCATATTTATAGATCCATACAAGTCCATAGATACATCCGATGACGGTGGCAATCATACCACCAATGGATACGTCCCAAAGGAATGCTAATGCTACACCGATAGTAGTAGCTATGGTAGATATCACCATACTGATGAATAACATGGCTTTCACAGATCGAGCTAGCATAAATGCCGTTGCTGGCGGTCCAATCATACAGCCTGTTACCAAGATGGCGCCTACCGTTTGAAAGGAAGCTACCGTCGTTAAGGACGTCAATGTCATAAGTCCATAGGACACTGCCATAGGCATCGCTTGATATACCTTAGCACACACAGGATCAAAGGTAGTAAGGATTAGTTCTTTCTTAAATAGCGCAATACCTACCGCATTGATAAGGCATACCAGAATTGCAATCCATAATAACATGGGTCCTAGGTCATAGGCATCTACAGTGAATCGTTGGAACGTAGCGAAGGCTAAATCCCCTAAAATCGCCGTATCCACGTCTAAATGGACATGTTTTCCGAACAGCGTCACTAACACGATGGCGAGGGCAAATAAGAAGGGAAATACGACTCCAATCGCTGCATCTGGTCGAATATAGCGACGTCGTTGCATCCATTCGACGGCATACACCGTCCCTACTCCCATGGCGGTGGCACCAATAATAAGCCAAGGAGAGTTCAAATCTTTTGTCACCAAAAAGGCTAATACAATGCCTAAAAACACAGTATGTGTTATGGCATCCACCATCATAGATAAACGGCGTAATACCAAAAATGTACCTATAAGGCTACAGCTGATACCTGTGATTGTAGCGATACCCCAAATTTCTAAGATATGACTCATCCTAAACACCTCCTCACGAGGCGTTTACCATTAGCCAATACTAAACTTAATAATATCATACCAGTCATCACAATGATGATAATAGGCCCCGTAGGAATATTACCCCATAGGGCGCTCACAAATGTGCCCATAAATGCCACTACACTACCACTGATAGCTGCAATGATCACTAGGGTACGTAAGGAATGAGTCCACTGGCGACCAATCATGGCTGGACCAATTAATAAGGAGCTAATTAAAATAACACCCACCGTCCGAATGCCAATGACAATAGTCACCACTAATGCGGCACGGTAAAAAAAGCGCACCTTTGACACTGGGATACCCATTAACTGTGCCTCAATAGGGTCAAATACGGTAAGACTCAGTTCTTTCCAAAGTATAATAACCCCTCCTACAATGCAGGTTCCACAAATGGCCATCACCCAAATGTCACTTTGCATCATGGTTACAGCTTGTCCAAAGATAAACGTATTCAGACCTGCCTGTCCAGCATTTTCCATAGACTGTACTCGCGTTAATAAAACGGTACCAAATCCAAAGAATGTCGCTAAAATCGTAGCCAAGGCTGCATCAAAACGAACTCCTTTTTGGGATGTTTTATACATAATCCATTCTGACAAACAGGCCGTGCAAATCGCACCGATCAATAACACTGTGGTGTCTTTCACGCCTGTTAGAAGAAATCCTGCCACTACCCCTGGTAGTGTGGAATGGGCTACGCCATCGCCTAGTAAACTTTCTTGACGCAATACTGCAAAGGTTCCTATGACGCCACATACCAAGCCTAGCATCACCGTCCCCAGTGCTACGATTTGAAATGTATATTGTTGTAATAATTCCATGGTGCCTCCTAGTATGAATATGTCTCATCTAGGATAGGGGAACCTACTATATCTCGAACTGACCCCATGCCCACCAATCTGCGATTCACGCAGAGAACTTGATCAAAATAGGTTTCTAACGTCTGTAAATTATGATGCACAATGAGCAAGGTTTTGCCTGCTGATTGCATTTCTTTCATAATCTTTACTAACACAGATTCCGTAGTCTTATCAATGCCTTTGAAAGGTTCATCTAGCAAGTACACCTCTTGGTTCTCCACCAAGGCACGGGCTAGGAATACACGCTGTTGCTGTCCTCCTGACAATTGTGAGATCGACCGCTGTGCATAGTCTAACATACCTACCGTTTGCAAGGCTTTTGTCGCCTCGTCTCGTTCACGTTTCCCTGGACGTTTAAACCACCCCAGTCTGCGGTAGGTGCCCATTAATACCACCTCAAATACAGTGATGGGGTAATCCCAATCTACTGCTGAAGTTTGTGGTACATAAGCAATATGGTTATAAATACTATTCGTTTTTGCGCCTCCATAAGCGGAAACTGTATTAGTATCTAATGTTAACTCAATCGTTCCTTCTACTAATGGCACGAGCCCTAACATGGCTTTCACCAAGGTTGATTTGCCAGCACCATTAGGACCAACTATGGCCGTCATCGTTCCTTGTTCAATCTGAAAGGATACATCTTTCAGCACTACCGTATCATCATAGGCTACTGAAAGATGATTCACTTTCAAAATACACTTGCTGTCACTCATCATTTAAGAGCGCCTACAATAGTATCGATATTGGCTTTGACCATGCCAATGTACGTGCCGCCTTCTGTGTTAGGAGAACCTAAGGAATCGGAGTATAATTCACCGCCGATAGCCACATCCCAACCTTTAGCCTTAACGGCTTCTTGTACGGCTTCGATTGTTTTATGAGGAACAGAAGATTCTACGAAGATCGCTTTGATTTTATGATCTACAATAAATTGTACTAAGTCGTTCATATCTTTTGTGCCTGCTTCTGTCGCTGTGCTCACACC
Organism: Veillonella sp. VA139; assembly: GCF_003992005.1. Lineage (GTDB taxonomy): Bacteria > Bacillota > Negativicutes > Veillonellales > Veillonellaceae > F0422. The sequence goes on from NZ_RQVL01000029.1 coordinate 24,434, forward strand.
TTGCAAGCCTTTTACTTCAAAGCCATAGGCACGAGCAAAGTAATGGAATGCATCATGAGCAGTGACTAATACACGAGATTGTTCAGGAATTTCCTTCGTTCTATCCTTAATATATTGATCGGCTGCGTCTAATTCTTTCATGTATGCTTCGTAATTGGCAACATAATCTTTTTCGTGTTTAGGGTCTTTTGCTACCAATGTGTCTTTTACCACTTTTGCAGCTAATTTCCAGTTTTGTACATCGAACCAAATATGAGGGTCTTTTGCATCTGGACCTTCTTCTTCAAAGGCTAACAACGTAGATGGATCCATATCTTTAGATACTTCCACTACTGTTTTGTTAGATTTTTTCAATTCTTGGAATACTTGACCCATTTTACCTTCTAAATGGATACCATTTAAGAAAATAATGTCCCCTTTTTGCAAAGTAGATACATCACCAGCACTAGCTTGGTACAAATGTGGGTCTACCCCAGCACCCATCAATCCTTGTACTGTTACATGATCACCACCAATTTTTTGTACTAAGTCTGTAATCATTGTTGTCGTAGTGACCACTTGTAATGGTTTATCCTCTTGTACAGTATCCGCTTGCTTTCCACAGCCTGCAATAGCCATAATACAAACGGCAAACACAATGCACAAACGCCAGAATCTAAATTCTTTCATGGTCTTTCCTCCTTTACTAATACATATGGGATGTCCCGTACTATCCCTAACATAAAAATTCCATGAGTCTTACTTATGTATACTATATCACAATTGATATTATTTCTCAATATAAATTTTTAAATATGTATTTCAAAGGAGAAAAGAAATAGATATTACCTTTGTTATTATTGTTATCTATGATAATTGGTATCAATAATAGGTGCTACTACTATATATGCTTGGGCATAGTCTCTTTATATCACAAAAAGTCCATTTTGAGATGACAATATATTTATTTTATGATATACTACAGGTACAAAAGTTAATCAAATCCATTGAAACAAAGAACCCCCACAGTTGCCGCTGTGGGGGGTCTGCTTTTTTTTAGAGAGCTACCTCTAGGCTAATTACCTCTAGACTTTCTATCTAGCCATTTACAGATATAGGAACTGACTATACCTGCCACAATAGAAATAATAAAGTTAATCAAAAACTCCATTGAAACACCCCCTTCCTGTCACCAGTATTGGGGAGGTAACATCTACAGTATGCCAAAATTTTACGAATTGCAAAATATTTTGCTGACCAATTTTATACTATAAATAAGATATATAGACCCTTATAAAACAGTAAATACCGTCACTTCTCTAGGACAATTCAACCGCACTGGAAACCAATGCCCCGATCCTCGGCTTACATAAGCAAATAGTCCCTGTTCTTCGTACAGACCTTTCCAGTAAGGCTTATACACGGGCACTAAATTCGTCCCCCACAGGTTGATTTGTCCTCCATGGGTATGTCCAGATAAGGTTAATGGGATATGTCTACGAAATGCTTCTGGAATATAGTTCGGATGATGCGCCAACAAGATGGGATATCCATTGTCTGGGATGCCTTTCATAGCTATATCCAACAAGCGGACATTTTCCTCTTGCACATCATCTTTAAAATGGTAATCCATACCCACTAGGTACACGGGACGAGAGCCCCCTAATATCTGTTGATGGCTGTTGCGATACATGTGCATCTTCGTTTGGCTCAACCGCTTCCACACAAGCTCTACATCGACGCGGTATTCGTGATTCCCTAAAATATAATCGATACCATCAGGAAAATCTTTCACACGGCTATCTATATAGTCTGCCACTTCATCAAGATAGCCTAAGTCATCGATTAAATCCCCAGTGATAACCAGTCGATTCGGGTGTTCACTGACAACGGCATCCACCATTTCTTTCAACTTATCCATACCGATGAAAGGTCCGATATGAACATCGCTAAGTTGTCCAATTTTATACCCTTTTAGTACCTCTGGTCTATCTTTCAAAGCTAATTGTATCTTACGCAGTTGCAGTTCATTATTCCCTTGAAAGGCAGCCACTGATCCTGTGACACCTACTACAGCAGGTACCACCACAGCAGTACGTTTAAAGAAATTTCGCCGTGATTCGTCCATAGGGCTATCTCCGCTGTCAGAGCGAGCCCCTAAATGCATAAGTCCATAGAATACACCGAAGATAGTCAATACTGCAAAAGTGCCGAATAGTGCTACGACTAATCCATTCAGTTCGATTAGGACCGGCCGCACTAGGTCCATCACCATGCCACCATGGATACTGTACATAAGGCGTTGCAAAAGAATCGTGGCTAGTGCAAGAACTAGCCCAGTTACAACTCCATATGTAAAGCCTTTTCGTAAATTGGCACCTCTAAATGTACTCACGATTCCGCCTGTGATAGCGCCTATCATCGTCATTCCCAGTACTAAGATGCCTATTAATATATATATTCTCATCTATATCACTCCTCGGTATAGATTAACAAAGATCAATAAATTTACCATGAGGTCCTGCCCATGGCAACACATGAAAGGCTTCTTTTCGACAAAGAATCCAATCTTCTTTAAGCGGGATAATCTGACCTTCTGCTACAGCTTGTTGCACCGCTTCATCACCTTCTAGCACAATTGTATTCGATGAATCTATTGTTACCTCTGTAGCTTCCCCTCGATAGCCTTTCATCGTCCATTTGCGATGGCTAAAAATATGGGTTACTTCCTTTACCATAGACCGATCCATGTTGACCGTGACCCCAATGGATTGTAATAGCCCGATTAGTTCTGTTTTGCGACTCTCTGCTGTGCCACCTTCTACACTTGGAAACTCCCACATATTTTGCAGTAATCCTTCTTTGGGTCTTCGATGTAATAGATAGTACCCATCTACTGTAGAAATAATCCCTACGTATAATTGGACAGATTGTACCTTCATTTTCTTAATCCGTATAGGTAATTGTTGCTCTGTTCCTGCTGCTTTTGCTGCACAATCCTGCACTAATGGACAAGACTCGCAACGAGGTGTTTTAGGAATGCAAATAGAGGCACCAAAATCCATGAGGGCTTCGTTGAAGTCTCCTGGTCGATCGTAAGGCATGGTGTCTTCTACCAATGTGGTAATCATCTTCTTGCCGACAGTACCTAGAATATCTTTATGGATATTGTATAAGCGAGCATAGACACGAAGTACATTGCCGTCTACAGCAGGTTCACGCAGGTTATAGGCGATGGAGAGCACTGCACCGGCTGTATAGGAGCCTACGCCTTTCAGAGATTCCATTTCCTTCCGTGTCCGTGGTACTTGACCTCCATAGGTTTCCACCACTTCTTTGACGCCTTGGTGCAAATTGCGAGCTCTAGAATAATAGCCTAGGCCTTGCCAAGCACGGACTACTGTATCTTCTTCGGCACTGGCTAAACTTTCAAGTGTTGGAAATTGTATTACCCAATTTTCAAAATAAGGACGCATAGCCTCAATGCGTGTTTGTTGAGACATCACTTCCGACACCCAAATCCGATAAGGGTCTTTACTTTCACGCCAAGGCAAGTCACGCTTATGCACATCATACCAATCTAATAAATGCTGTATCCATGCCACTTGGCTTTGCTGTTCTACTGGTTTCACTTCATACCCTCATATATCCAAGCCGTCACACGGTCCACATCGTCGCTTTCTAGAATCTCTTCCACGGCCACGAACTCCATGGACTCAATGGTACGATTATCTTCTTTGAAAGTAATAACACCTTTCAACTTCTCACCACGCCAAATCCGTGGAATCCACTCTTCATCACCGGCCCACATATGGTCAAATGGCGTCTTCTCCAAGGTAAACCAATGGGGATCCATTTCTTCCGATTCCAGAGGAATGCCTTGAAACTGTTCTACCATATATACATAACCAATATGGCTTAACTCTGGTGAATAAGGAAATTGAAAGTCCAACAGCGCCACAGCCTGTAAGTCCTCTTCTTTCACCAGCAAGGACACTTCTTCAAACACCTCGCGCACTGCGCAAGCACGGAAGCTTTCACCATCCTCGATTTTACCGCCAAATCCATTATAATAACCGGCTCCAAAGCCACGTTTTTTTCGTCCCAATAAAAATAAATCTTCTCGTTTTGGAAAACATAATGTTGTAGGTCTCATAATTCCTCCTATTCTTTTTTTATTATATCATGTTTCACACTTTCATAAACATCGTCCCCTATGATACTATAGTACTAGTGAGGTGAACTATGAAAGAACCATTAATTTTTGATATTGCTCTGGGGCAAACAAAGCCAGACAGCATGCACAATCGCGACGGGCACTGCCCATTTTGCGAGCCCTCGCAATTAACCGATATACTGGATACATCTGGGTCCATCATTTGGCTCATGAATAAATACCCTGTATTAGAACGCACATGGCCTACTGTTATCATTGAAACGCCACCCCATGTACACACAGAATATTCTAAATTGCCCTTTTCAGAAGCAGTTCATATTTTAGAATTTGGTCGCAAAAAATGGGAAGAAGTCAAAGCAGATCCTCGGTTTACATCGGTTTTATTCTTTAAAAATTACGGCCCCATGTCTGGTGGATCCATTTACCATCCTCACAGCCAAATCATCGGCTTAGAGGACTATGATTACCGCAAAGATATTCACAGAGAACATTTTGATGGATGGCTCATCCATGAAGAGGATGGTCTGCGCATAACCTTATCCAATCGTCCTGTCCATGGATTCTTTGAATTTAATATGCGGTTTGATCCACAATTAGATACATCCATATTAGCCAAGTATTTACAACGTACCTTACGCTATGTATTAGAAGGCTTTTCTAAATATGCAAAATCTTATAATCTATTTTTCTACGATATAAATGACGACTTTCACTATCTAAAAATCGTGCCACGGTATATAACATCACCGCTTTTCATCGGTTATGGAATTCCACAAGTGTGCCACGAAACACGCGCCTTAGAAGTCATCCGTCATATACAACCATATTTACACAATTCTTTGGAGGTTTAATGAAAGTTTTTGCCATTGGCGATTTACACCTATCTGGGCAACCACCAACAAAACCTATGACCATCTTCGGTCCACACTGGGATAACCACTGGGAACGTATCCAAGCACACTGGCGAGAACATATAGATCCTGATGACCTAGTCTTTCTAGTAGGTGATATGTCTTGGGCTATGCGCCTTAGTGAGGCAAAGATAGATTTAGATACCATTGCGGCCCTGCCTGGAAAAAAATTTATGATTCGTGGCAATCACGATTATTGGTGGACAAGCCTGCAAAAAATGAATACTCTTATGGAAGGGCGTATCACCTTCTTGCAAGGTAGAGGTCTATACCAAAATGGCATCGCTTTCGGTGGTACGAAAGGCTATATCTATCCACAAGACCCTTTCTTTAAAGAAGCTGATGACCGGCACATCTATGAGCGGGAATTAATGCGTACCAAAGCGGCTTTAGACGCTATGGAAACTGCTATTACTGAAAGTGGTGATGACCCCTCTCAGGTAACACGCATACTGTTACTTCACTATCCACCCACCTTAGAAAATCACGCTAATGGATTTACGGACCTACTAGAACAGTACCATGTAGATCACTGCGTGTTTGGTCATTTACATGACAAAACATCCTTCCAAAAAGTACCCTCTCATTGGGGACATACACAATTACACTTAGTCTCAGCAGATGCTGCTAATTTTATGATGAAGGAGATACCATGAGCCGTATCCACAAAGAACACTTACAAGCAGGGTGACGGTGTCAAGTTTTTGTTGGAAAATAATTGCCTAGCTTTAAAAGAGGTTTCCTCGTTACTAAAGAATCCTGCGTCCACCATGTTTAATTGCTTGTAACCATCCGTTACTTTTCTTTTCTACACCT
>NZ_RQVL01000030.1 GCF_003992005.1 Veillonella sp. VA139
GCTCACTTACTTTCATCCATTTAATTGCTTAGAGCATTTATTTCTTAAAGAGTTTACACAAAATTCTTGACAGTACCAATATCATAATGTCTGAGTTCTACACTATTATTAACGGCATATACAAATTCATTATAATTCATAATCTCTTCTTTGCTAGAAAAAGGGAACTCCTTATCTTCAATAGTATATATCTGCTTCTGCTTCAAATCTATAATCAGAATGCCAACCTCAGTATATACATACACATACTTAGATTGAATCCTTATATATTTCGGATATGTTAACAAACGATGTTGCGTTATATCCATTAACTCTCCATCATATCTAAAAGGTAAATATGTTAACTCTGATACTATATCTTCACTAGCAACTGTTTGTTCTGAATATTCCTTCATCCACTTTTCCCAACTCTGTTTCCTGTATTTTGAAAGTAAAACCTCACCTCGTTCGGCAGAATACTCCCTTGTCCACATTCTTTCAGAATAAGTCCCATCATAAGTTTCAGAATACACTAAAGTTTCACCTAAAAAAATATAATATCCATCAAGGGTTACCACTAAGACCTCATTATCATCCTCACTGTAATAATCTAACACTGACTGTAAAACAATCGCATTATCACGATTCCTAACTAAAATTAAAGTCCAATTTTTATCATCCCAAGTATGTGTATCTTCCACCTTATAATACTGAAAGTCATGTACCACATCATTACTAAGCATATAAAATATGCCCCCAACAAGAATAGAACAGAGCAACAACAAAATGCCACAAACCGTTAGAACTATCTTAATAACCTTCATTAGCACCTCACAGTTTCAATCAGACATCATCACTCTAAATACAGTAGCAGTCATCCAAACTAATATGTCCAACACCATTTAGTTACATTCTATCATAACTACTATCCATTCCCCTAGAATTGATTCATAGAACACCTAGGAGCGACCTATTGGTAAATACCATTAATGCAGAAGAGTACGGCATATTCCGGAGCAAACCTGCCGAGGATTAGTTTGTGGAGGAACGTTCCGCACCCCCCACCCTATAATTGCCCTCATTCGTAGATTATCTTTGTGGCGGTCCACTACATTAGACAACCCCAGAAGAGCGGAACATGTGCCGAGCAAACATTACCCATAGTAGCCTGTGGGTACTATGTCTAAATTAAGCTAACCTAGAAAAGCGGAACATGTGCCTGAACAAACATTATGAAATACCGTTTGTGAAGGTATATGTTCCACTTTTCCATCGTTAAGAGCATCCCCCAGGCTACAAAGGAGAGCGTGGATATATGTTCCGCTCTTCCCTTTGCCAATTAGCACTCCGCCACCAGATGGAATAGAATAGAAAAGACTCCTATGGGATGATCCCCATAAGAGTCTTTTCGTCTTGCAGTATGTTGTCATGCTTAGATGACTATATAATAACTTCGTTCAGCAGCAAACCAACTTACACATTCGCTGACTCACCGGAGTTGAAGTTACTAACTAAATTATTCCGGCTTTTTAAATTTTGGAGATGTTGGACATGTTTCAGGAGTTACATCTTTGCGAGCACCTAAATCACCGCTACGATCTACATACGTAGTATGTAACAATTCATGCGCAATATGTCCTAATGGTTTTTCTAAGAAATTAGCGTATGCATCTTTAATCTCAGGATTTTCATAAGAAGAACGGAGTTTCATATTGGAATCCCAATTATAAAGACCTTCAATACGTTCACCTTTTACTTTATTGGCAACAGGTAATTTTGCACGTGGTTGTCCACCACCACCGATACATCCACCTGGGCACGCCATCATTTCGATGAAGTCGTATGTTTTACCAGATGCTTTCAATTCATTTAAGAAATCACGGATATTTTTACCACCATGGCAAACAGCCACATTCAGCGTATGTCCACCGATTTCTACAGTTGCTTCTTTCACACCGTCCATACCACGTACATCTGTCAAGTTAAGAAGTGGAGCTGGAGATGGTTCATCGCCAGTGATGAATTTATAGGATGCACGCATAGCTGCTTCCATAACACCACCAGTATTACCGAAGATAACACCGCCACCAGTAGCAGCACCGATGAATTTATCATAGGCAGAATCTTCTACTGCGGCAAAATCTAATTCTGCTTCACGAATCCATTGTGCAAATTCACGTGTAGTGATACAGATATCTGTATCTGGACCTAAATCTTCACCAGTGAAACGAGCTGCATTATTTTGCTCAGGACGACGAATTTCTGCTTTTTTTGCAGTACAAGGAGCTACAGATACGGATACAATTTTCTTAGGATCAATATTCATATTTTTTGCAAAATATGTTTTTACCATAGCAGATTCCATAGCAATACAACTACGAGCTGAAGAAATATGTGGTACAAATTCTGGGAAGAAAGTTTCACAGAATTTTACCCATGCTGGACAGCAGCTAGTAAATTGTGGCAATGGACCTGTGCCATGTAATTTACGTTCTATTAATTCGTTCGCTTCTTCCATGATAGTTAAGTCCGCACCGAAGTTGGTATCTACTACATAGTCAGCACCTAACGCACGAAGAGCGCCTACCATTTTACCTTCTTGGTATGTACCAGGTTCAAATCCAAATTCTTCACCGATGGATACACGAACAGCTGGTGCTGTTTGGATAACTACGATTTTTTCTGGATCTGCAATGGCTTCTTTTACTTTATCTAATTCTGTACGTTCGTACATTGCACCAAATGGGCAAATTACCGCACATTGACCACATTGGATACAAATAGGATTATCTCCGGTTGCTTCCAAATCATAGTAATCAAGCACACTCATAGTATCAGCACATGCTTTACGACAAAGAGTACAGTTCTTACATTTTTCTAAATCATGAATAATCGCCACATTATCCTCAGCGATAGGGGCACGGCGATCAAGATGTTGGAATCGACTTTCGAAACTCATTATTATGCACCTCACATAGTGTAAACAATACTAGTTATGTATTCATTAACTTTCCGTCATATTATAACAAACTATTCAGCCTTGTGGAAATAAATAATTGGTCCATTTATTTCCCTATTCTTTTAAGTTCTAGTAAAATTTTATGCATCCATTTAGAATACACATTTGTATTGTTTTTGTGTTACTTTTGTCACATATATAGATTTTTATTATATATTTTTCATCTTATATCTTTCAAAATCCATATACCCAAAAAACTACTAGGATTTTACCTAAATACGCAGAAAACAGGAGAGATTCCTCTCCTGTTTCGTATTTATTTCAGCTCAAATAATGGGGTGTTCTTTGCTTGATCCCCCAAGGCTGTTTGTGTGAAAGTACTAATAAATTGTTGTACTGCCAATGTAGGAGTTAAACGTCCCTCAATAACTGCATCTTCAATGCCTCCACGGCAAGATACAATTTCTGGTGCACGATAGAACAAGTTTTGTAAATGTTCTTCTACCATGGAATATACCCACGATAAGGTTTGATCGCGGCGACGCGCTTGTAGCACTCCATTGCCTTTACATTGTTCCATAAATTTTTCAATAACACCTTGCCACAACTCCATGATGCCATCTCCTGTGTAAGCAGAGCATGTGTACGCATGGGTCGTCCATTGTTCCGTCGCATCCCGAATGAACCATAAAATACGTTCGTATTCTTGGCGAGTCACTTTGGCACGTTGCAAGTTATCTCCATCGGCCTTATTAACAACGATGGCATCTGCCAACTCCATAACGCCTTTTTTCATACCTTGCAATTCATCCCCAGCACCAGTCAACACAACGAGCAAGAAAAAGTCTACCATGGAACGCACTGTGGTTTCACTTTGACCTACCCCTACGGTTTCTACTAAAATCGTATCGTAGCCCGCGGCTTCACATAGGAGCAATGTTTCTCTACTTTTACGAGTCAAACCGCCCAAAGTACCACCTGATGGAGATGGCCGAATGAATGCATTTGGCTCCCGTGACAGTTGCTCCATTCGAGTTTTATCCCCTAGGATAGATCCGCCAGTCACAGTACTAGATGGATCCACCGCAAGAACCGCTACTTTATGACCGTTTTGACATAGCTTTGTGCCTAGCGCTTCAATTAAAGTAGATTTACCAGCCCCAGGCACCCCTGTTATCCCTACACGGGTAGATTTACCTGTATAAGGTAACAAGCGCTGAATGACTTGTTGTGCCATTTCAAAATGAGCTGCTGCATTACTTTCAATTAATGTGATGGCACGGGATAGAATCATACGATTACCAGCTAGTACCCCTTCCACATAGTCATCAACGGTCAATTTTTTCCGTTTTACCACCTTAGGAGCTACCGGCTTTTGTGGTGCATTTATATTTGCATCCATCCCATCATGACCACCATCCACACCACGCATAACGCGGCATGCAAATTTATCATCTTTCTCCTCAGGAACCCAAGAAGGCTTATAGGTATCATCACTCATAAGACACCCTCCTTTCACCGATTCGAATATGACAAACACGCAATCAGTAGCCAGCTACAAAGTAGCACTATGGCACTGACTACGTGTCATGTCTTACCTATTTATGAGTTTAGAATCATCTAATCAGATTATTCTTCCTCATCTAAGCGTTCGTCTAATAATTCGAGAACTTTTTTAGCGCAAACTGGAATGATGGTACCAGGTCCAAAGATTGCGGCTGCACCATGCTCATAGAGATAATCATAATCTTGAGCTGGAATAACGCCACCGATAACAACCATAATATCTTCACGGCCTAATTTTTTAAGTTCTTCACACAATTGAGGCATCAATGTTTTATGACCTGCTGCCAAGGAACTCATACCTACGATATGTACGTCATTATCTACGGCATCTTTCGCTGCTTCTTCTGGAGTTTGGAATAAAGGTCCGATATCTACGTCATAGCCCATATCTGCGAAGGCTGTAGAAATAACCTTAGCTCCGCGGTCGTGACCATCTTGACCCATTTTCGCTACGAAAATACGAGGTCGGCGACCATGTTTCTCTTCAAATTTTTCAGTCATGCTGCGTACTTCTGTGATTACATCGTCATCGCTGAATTCGCTGCTGTATACACCAGAAATAGAGCGAATGATCGCTTTATGACGGCCACATACTTTTTCTACTGCATCAGAGATTTCACCTTTAGAGGCACGAGCACGAGCTGCTTCTACGGCTAATTCAAGCAAGTTTCCTTCTCCTGTTTCCATCGCTTTTGTAATGGCATCCAAACAGCTACGTACTTTGTTATTGTCACGATTAGCACGCAATGTTTTCAATCGTTCGATCTGTGCCAAACGTACAGCTGTATTGTCTACTTCCAAAATATCTAATGGATCTTCTTTATCAAGGCGTAAGTAGTTAACACCGACGATTTTTTCACTACCGGAGTCAATGTGCGCTTGGCGACGAGCTGCCGCTTCTTCGATACGCATTTTTGGAAGACCTGTATCAATCGCTTTAGACATACCACCCAAGGCTTCAACTTCTTGAATATGAGCCCATGCTTTGCGGATCAATTGGTTTGTTAAGAATTCTACATAGTAAGAACCGCCCCATGGGTCGATAACTTTACATACATTCGTTTCATCTTGGATATACAATTGCGTATTACGAGCAATACGAGCTGAGAAGTCTGTAGGCAAGGCAATCGCTTCGTCAAGAGCGTTCGTATGCAAGGATTGCGTATGACCCAAGGCTGCTGCCATCGCTTCGATACAAGTACGAGTAATGTTATTGAATGGATCTTGTTCTGTTAAAGACCAACCAGATGTTTGGGAGTGCGTACGCAATGCCATAGATTTAACATTTTTCGGACCAAAGGATTTAACAATTTTAGCCCATAACATACGACCTGCACGCATTTTAGCAATTTCCATGAAGTAGTTTTTACCCATTGCCCAGAAGAAGGATAAGCGCGGTGCGAACTGGTCAACTGTAAGACCTGCTGCCACACCTGTACGCAAATATTCTAAGCCGTCAGCCAATGTGTAACCTAATTCGATATCCGCTGTAGCGCCTGCTTCTTGCATGTGGTAACCGGAAATGGAAATACTGTTGAATTTAGGCATGTATTTGGATGTATAGGCAAAGATATCACCAATGATACGCATAGATGCTGCTGGTGGATAAATGTAAGTATTACGCACCATGAATTCTTTCAAAATATCATTTTGGATTGTACCTGCCATAACGGATTTATCTACGCCTTGTTCTTCACCAGCTAAGATATAGAAGGCCATAACTGGTAATACGGCGCCGTTCATTGTCATAGATACAGACATTTGGTCCAATGGAATACCAGAGAACAAGATTTCCATATCCAAGATAGAGTCTACCGCAACTCCGGCTTTACCAACGTCACCCACTACACGAGGATGGTCGGAGTCATAGCCACGGTGAGTAGCCAAGTCGAAGGCGATAGACAAACCTTTTTGACCTGCCGCTAAGTTACGACGATAAAAGGCATTGGATTCTTCCGCTGTGGAGAAACCTGCATACTGACGTACTGTCCAAGGACGTTGTACATACATTGTGCCATATGGTCCACGAAGATACGGAGGAATACCCGCTACATATTGTAAATGGTTACATTGATCATAAATGGAGGCATCATACACAGGACCCACATCAATTTGTTCCATAGTACGAATGAAGTTGTCATCATAGGACTTGCCAGTTTCAGCTTGTAATTGCTCTTTCCATGCATCTAAATCGGATGCTTTTGGGCTAGCAGCTGTAAAAGGAATATTTCTAAAATCCGGAATCATCTACATCATTCCTTTCTCGCGTTGCATTGCTAATAATGTTTGATAGCAATTGGAGCGTACACTAATATAATCATCCATGCCTGCTGCATCGCAAAGTTCTTTCAACTCTGGAGATGGAGCCCCTGCCAAGAATACTTTCATAGTTGGGCGAGCAGCTTTGATTGCTTTTGTCACTGCTGGTGCCAATTCTGGATATGTATCATCAGTGGAACATACAATTGTCACATCTGCATTCGATGCTAAGGCAGCTGCTACCGCTTCGTCTACAGTTGGGAATCCATCATTTGTAAGCACATCAAATTCAGCTACTTGCATGAAAGAAGTAACGAAATCAGCTCTCGCTTTATGTTGAGGAATCGGACCCATGTTAGCCAAGAAGATTTTAACATTGTCCCCATTATGTGTGTCTTTGAAGTTTTCAGTGCGCATACGCAATTCTTCGTATTGTTCTGTCCAACGATGGGATAGAATTGCTTTCACTGTCACACCTTCACTGCCATCTGCTAAGGCTTCAAAAACTTGTCCAAAGCTAGCGCCCGCTACTAATGCAGTATACGCAGCACTTACCAAAGAACCAATTTCACTGAAGTCGGATTCTTGTAGTTTTTTTAGAGCTAATTCAGCTACATCAGTTGTACCCACATTAGCTAATGCTGCTACACGAGCTTGGCGTAAGCCCTCAAAGTCTACCTCTGGTACTTCTAGTAATTCTTCCGTCATATTTGGATACATGTTACTACCAACGGCACGATCTTTACGAGTTGCCAAGTTTTTAAAGCGGCTTTGTAAAATAGCATCCACGGCTTCTTGCGTTTCACCAGATACTAATGTTTCTAAGATGCCACCTTTACCTTCTAATTCTTGGAACAATGCCCAAGATTTTTCAGTCAATTCTTGTGTCAATGGTTCTAAGTACCAGCTACCACCGGCAGGGTCAACTGGTTGAATGAAGTTGAACTCTTGTTGCTCCATGATTTGAATATTACGAGCAATACGACGAGAGAATTCATCACTTGGACGAATGCAGCCATCAAGAGGTCGTACAAACATACCATCCATACCACCTACTACTGCGGAGAAGGATTGAGAACCAGCACGTAATAAGTTTACATATGGGTCGAATACTGTTTGTGTGAAGTGAGATGTACTTACGAACAAGTTAATTTTCTTCGCTTCTTCATCACCGCCACAATGTTCAATAATTTGGGCCCATACCATTTTTATAGCACGTAGTTTAGCTATTTCCATGAAGAAATTAGCGCCTACGCTCACATGGAAGCGAATTTGTTTTGCAAATGTGTTCACATCAATGCCACGGCGTTCCATCTCACGTAAATATGTGACAGCCGTAGACATAGCAAAGCCCAATTCTTGTACGTCATTGCCACCGCCATTATGGTATACATCTGTATCTACCAAAACTGTGCGCAATTGTGGTGCATGTGCCGATGCCCAAGCAATGGTATGTGCCATATCATCGAAATATTCATCCATAGGGCGTGGTAAATGACCATCTTGTGCCAAAGTACCAATTGGATCTGCCCCAATCATACCGGACAAGGATTTCACATCCACCCCTTGAGATTCGCAAAGTGCATGTAAGGCGGCCGCCCAGCATACGCTACTAGCACCTGTACGAATATCTAATTCTTTTGTAGTTAAGTCCATGCCTTTTAATAAAGCTTCCACTTCTTCTACAGTAGACAAGGATACCCCTGCGTCAGCTACATCTTTAGCTTCAGCTTTCGTAGCATCTTGTCCTTTCCGTGTAGCACTGTCCAGTGTGAAACTGATAGCTGTGCTACCTTTATCTAATTCAAATTGTAACATGTCATGCATGTCAGCAATTGTTTTTCCGTCACAACGTTGTGCAATTGTCCAAGGTGTATGGATATATCCACTAGCTTTCGCACCCCGTAAATTGCTATCACGACCAGGATATGTCAAGTTTTGAGTCAATCCCTCTTGGTCGCTCAACCAATACATTGGTTGTAAAGTAATTCCTTCGTATGTTTTTGTATACATACTTTTTTGGAAATCTTTCCCTTTCAAGATACCTTCTACCGTCGTTTTCCACTCCTCGTAGGTAGGGATAGAAAACTCATCAAACGATACATCTGGTAGCTCAAACTGTTCTTCGTGAACTTGTGGTTCATGATGCTTGTCTTGTCCCATAGTCTAGCTTCCTTTCTCTGACCACATAGGCATACGTTCCCTTACTCAAACCACTTTTCTAGTGAGATTACCTCATCATAGAGATTCTAATAGCTTATGTAATCGTTGCAGCTCTCATAAAAATAAAATAAACAATTAGAAACTGGGTATACCCTACCCAACCCTATAACTCATCACCCTACCTAGTCTTTTACTGAAAGATATAACTATCATTCATAAAAGAAAAACCGTTTTCGATTGAAAACGGTAGGTTATGATTTAGCGTATGCACTTAGCGCAAAACCATCTCTACCCGTCTCTCGCGGATCTAACGACATGCTTCTTACGGCAGTTCTTCTGACTCAGGATCTTCGCTACACTTCGCCTTCCCAGTTTCCCAGTGACGTTACCTGAAGTTTCGCTCCCCTTTACAGCGGCGGGACCGTGTTGGCTTTTCACCAAGCTTCCCTATTAAGCCTCGCGGCACCAGTAAGGCGAATATAAAGTTATACCTTGATTATAAACTGTTTTCTGAAAGAATAGAACGGCATTTATAAACTATAACAACATTTCACGTTGACATAAATTTTAGTTATTATAAGATACCTATATTGCATTTTACAACCTTAACAACGTACTACTTAGCATCTATCTCATAATAGACCATCTATTCATTACTAACGGTTATTTACTACATAATCTATATTTATTCTCAATATAAAACAGAGGTACGCCTACACTAGCATACCTCTGTTCTATTACTTCTATTCTATTACAAAAGCTTATTTCTTTTTCCATTCTATCACTTCAAAACCATAGTTACGAATATGTTCTTTCAATAGTTTTAAATATTTTTTCGCAATGGGACTTGGCTCTAGCATATGTGGCATTAAATACCCCATAGTCATCGTATCTTCTACATCTAGAGGAATGGCGATGATTTTATCATCGTTTAACTCACGGCTCAAAATACCAGAACTAATGGTATATCCATTCAAACCAACCATTAAATTGAAAATAGTAGCACGGTCAGATACTTTTATGGTCATTTTTCTGTCCAAAGTACTTAAAATTTCCTCTGAAAAATAGAAGGAATTGTCTTCCCCCTGATCATAGCATAAGTAAGGGAAATCCTCTAGCTCTTCCAAGGTAATTTTATCTTGCTTCGCCAAAGGATGCTCGCGGCACAAAAATACATGCGGTTCCGCTTCAAATAATGGGTAGAACGTCAATTTATACTCTTTAAATAACTTCTCCATCACTTGACGATTAAAATTATTCAAATACAAAATACCTAATTCACTTTTGAAAGTAGCTAAATCCTCAAAAATATTTTGCGTTTCTGTTTCCCGTAAACCAAATTGATATTCATCAGTATCTACACTTTTGATAAGTTCTACAAAGGCATGCACCACAAAGGCATAATGTTGAGCAGAAATAAAGAAATGTTCTTTTCGTTTGGTATTCAATTTATATCGTTCTTCTAATAACTGAATTTGATCTAGTACTTGTCGAGCATAAATCATAAATTCACGCCCATCATGGGTTAAGGTTACCCCTGATTTAGTGCGCAATAATAGCTGAACACCCATTTCGTGTTCTAATTCTTTCACCGCATTGGATAAGCTAGGTTGGGATAAATATAATTCCTTAGCAGCTTCATTAATTGATCCTTTTTCTGCAATTTTTTCTAAATATTGTAATTGTTGTATTCTCATTTGTATTGGCCTTTTCTATATCTATCACGAAGTGCATCTATTTTTCATTGCTTTCATAGGAATGAAAAACCTAACGAGTAAAGTATACACACTTACACGTTAGGCACTTCATGTTGTTAACGTTTCCACATATCAACCCCCAATGGGCATGAGTCTTGTACACTTATCATACACAAAAGACCACTCAACGTCAACATTTAATTTCTATCTAATTGTCTAGTAATTAACATTCCTTCCATTCGACATTCATCTATTAATGGAATATTAAAATACAAATTGTGGAGGTAATGAATGTAATTAATACTGGCACTGCAGTTCGTTTTACTAAGTCAAAACTAGAAATATTTGCCACACCAGCTACGGCAATCATAACCGCACTAATTGGGCTCAATAAACGTCCTACAGAGGCCGCATTTTGCATACCTAGTAACATCGTAATCGCATTACCACCTAATTCTTTAGCAAAATTTGGCACTAATGGCGAGAATGCAAACATAGATGCTACACCAGAGCCCATGACAATGCTCAATACTAGGATAATCACAGATACGATAACACCCACTATATCTGCTTGAATAGAGAATGTTTTAATGAATGCTACGAACTCATTGACAATCCCTAAGGATGTCAAACCGAATGCAAAGGTTTCCCCTGCTACAATCAACGTTACCGTATTGGTAAATTGGTCCCCCATACCTTTAAAGAAAGTTTGGATAGACGCAGCTACTTTTCGGAAATCACGGAATCGAATCAATTCAAATATCATGGCGATAAATAAGCTTAGGAACATAGCCAAGTTAACATTCATCTTAATGCCTGCAATACCATATTTACTAAATCCTAACATAAATACAAGTGGCAAGAATGGCAATATTAAATACGCAAGAGGTCCTACTGCTACTGTTTCTTGTGGTTCTGCATGTACAACTTCGGAAGGAACATGACCGGATTTTTTATCCATGTATTGTTGCCATATGTAATGCGCAATAGCTGTCACAATACCACAGATAATGTATACTTTCAATTGATAGCCTACGAAGTATTCTTCTACACCTAAGCCCACTGTTTTAGATACTAATAGGCTTGTAGCAGAGGCTGGTCCAATATCCAACAAATGACCAGTGGCTACCGCTGCCGCTGCCCCTACTGGGCTTACGCCTAAACGTACCAAAATAGGGAAGATGGTCACCATCATCAACATCGCTAGACCAGATGCACTTGGGATTACCAAGGACATAAACATATTTAATAAAAATGTTAAAGATAATACTAAATAAGGAGCTTTCATCGCTTGCAAGGGTTTTATCGCAGTTGTAACCAAGCGAGAGCTAGCACCAATATGATCCATGTATTTAGCAAAGCCAGTACATGTCATAATCATGAGACCCAACCCTGCTGCATCCTTTGCAGTGGTATTATTAATCCACTCAAAAGCATCAAAGAACATCATCCCTGTTCCTTTTTTCGCATCCACAAACTCCGTTGTATAGCCAAAGAAATACGCCCCTAGCATCATGATTAAACCGCCTAAGAGCAATACTGTTTGTGCTTTAAACTTTTTTATTACCAATGTGCCTGCGCCCAAAATTACAATAGCGCACAACAATAAATTCATAACTACTTCTCCTTTACCTATGAAGATAGGCTAATTAATAATTTGCTTTCGACTGTTGAAAGTCTTCTTGAATCTGAGCGAGTAAACCTGGTGTGGTGAGAATTTCCTCTATTGTAAGAGCAATCCCCTTAGCTCCGTACATAATAGCATCCTCTGCTAATTGAGTTTTTCCATTATCTAGCCATTCTTGAGAATGACTAGTCACACCTCTACCTACAAATTTAACCCGTAAACAAGCTCCTGGTACGCGGAACGTAACACTGGAAAAGTCAGTAGAACCAGTTACCTTTCTTGGTTCTGAAATGTCTGGAGCGCCTACGATTTCCGCATTCTTTAAGAGCAAGTCATTCAAACTTTGCACATTGACCTTGTTATCATAGGCTTTCACTTCGTCCCATTCCATAGTAGCTCCCACTTGCAAGGCAGCCCCTTGCGCTACTTGTTTCACGCGCTCCACCACTTCATCTAAGCGAATGCGACTAGAGGAACGAATATACCACTGTGTACACGCATAGTCTGGAACGATATTCGCTGCCTTACCACCATCTGTAATAATCCCATGCATACGTACTTCTGTAGGTACATGCTCACGCAGGTATTCCATACCATTAAAGAATAACAACACTGCATCCAAGGCACTAATGCCTTTTTCTGGAGCAATCGCTGCATGAGCCGATTTGCCATGGAACTTAATATTCACTAAATTAAGGGCCAAGGACTTGCCATCTACCGTTGTAGAATCACTGCCATGCATCATGAAAGCCACGTCTAAATCGTCAAAAACGCCTTCTTTTGCCATCACCAATTTACCCGATGCCGTTTCCTCTGCTGGTGTTCCATAGACCACCAAGGTAGCTGGCACTTGCAGGGTACGACGTAAACCAATGGCTGCTGCACAGATGGAAGGACCTTGTAGGTTATGCCCACACGCATGACCTAAGCCTTCTAAGGCATCATATTCGCAGAGAAGCCCAATTTTGGGTCCTCCTCCTTGCACATGGTACACAGCACGAAATGCGGTTTGTAAACCACTCACTTCACGATCTACAGTAAACCCTTCACTTTCCAGTAAATCTGTTAATTTACCATGGGCTAAAAACTCTTCATTCCCTAGTTCTGGATGGTCGAAGAAAAAATCATTTAATGTTTTCATGGATCCTCGCAAGGATTCAATTTCTTCTAGTAATTGACTCATCACTATCTCCTTTCTTGCACAACATGTCCAACCACTATCATCGTATTCAATGACATACCTTCTACACCTAAAAGAACCATGGCGGACAAACCTATCTCTTTTGACTCTCTTACCTACGTAGTATAAAAATGTCGGACTTATACTATTTCAGAGTATGCAAAACATCCTATAACCAATTGGTATATCTCGCATTCCGAATACTTCTATTATAACGATTTCTACTGAAAGTTCCAATACATATGGCATGCCATTCCCCCGTTTTCCCTATGCTAATTTCATATGCATACCTCTAAATTCTTACTTTCATTACATATCAATTTTTATGATTTTATGTAAGTCTTCAATTTCTACTTACAATTTAATACATCCAGTTTTATAGTTTATACCTATAACATAATATATATATTAAGAATTGGTCTATATAGAAAAAAGTTGGTATTATAAATCCATGTTTGATTAGTAGAAAGGAACCAGCCATGAGCGAAACTATACAACAAAAACGACCAACATTATCTTACGAAATATTTCCTCCTAACACGCAAGTAGGAGATGAAAAAATTATTACTGTCTTAGACGAATTAAAAAGCTTAAAACCAGAGTTCATCTCTGTTACCTGTAGTAATAAACAACGTAATATTGAAGAAACAACAATCAAGTTGTCCAACTATGTACAAAATACATTGCATATTCCGACAAAAGCTCATTTACCAGCCATTTATTTATCTAAAGAGCAAGTGCGATCCGTCATTGATCAATTGGATCAACTAGGTATTCATAAGCTACTAGCACTTCGGGGTGATATTTTAGAAGATTTACCACCAGTAGGAGACTTTAAATATGCTTCTGAACTCGTACATTTTGTAAAAGACTATGCTCCGCACTTTCAAATTTCTGGTGCTTGCTATCCAGAAGTACATCCAGACTCCCCCAACCAATTACAAGATATTAAATTCTTAAAAGAAAAAGTGGAGGCTGGTTGCGAACTATTGGTGACACAGTTTTTCTTAGATAACAATGTATTCTATGACTTCCAAGAAAAATGTGCCTTAGCAGGAATCGATGTGCCAATCTTAGCAGGTGTAATGCCTATCATCAACCGTAACCAAGCATTGCGTTTATTAACAAGTAATTCTACCTCTATTCCACGCAAATTCAAAGCCATTTTAGACAAATATGAGCATGACCCAATCGCTCTTCGTGACGCTGGACTTGCCTATGCGTTAAATCAAATTGTAGACCTTGTAACAGAAGGCGTATCTGGTATTCATTTATACACAATGAACCAATCTAATACTGCTTTGTATATCGAAAATGCAGCACGTTCTTTATTTAGTTCACCTATTTACGAGATCTAGCATACTATCTCTAGGGATGTACAAATCCCTTCACGTACACGTACACTTATACCTCTCCCATTCTATGCATTAGAAGAAGGCTATATAACTGTGCATTGTATAATTTACATCATGCAATTTACATTGTTTGCTTTATATTATTCGGGGTATCGGAATTTTTACCAATTCATTTTGTCCTACCTCAAAATTTTTAAACAACTTTGAAATTCAATGAGCCTAGTATATAACTAGGCTCATCACTATTAAAACCAACTTATTTTGTCCTATAACCCTATTATTCAGCATAGTTACAACCATACATAATACATGAAAAACGGATGCCTTCCGTAGTCTCTCTTACCATGAAAGAAACTACGCAAGGCATCCATTTTCTTCTATCATACACACTCTTGTTACATATACACGAGTAATTCCATACTATATGTCAGCATTAATGTATGTTATCTATCCTTCTTACTTTCAAATATGTGCCATATTTCACTCAAAACGTTTATGTATGTTATATATACTCCTTATTTTTAGGCATTCACCATACTTAACCCTACATTCCGTTCATTATATATATCGCATGCATATTATGGAATCTCTAAATATAATGCCGTGGCACTCGTTCTGAAAAGTTACAGAATATTTCATAGGGAATGGTCCCAACCAAATAAGCCAATTCAAGCGCTGTAATACTCTCTTGTCCTTGTTGCCCTAATAGCACAACAGCATCTCCTGGAGCTACGGTAATATGACTAGGCACTTTCACCATACATTGGTCCATACAGATGCGCCCTACAATGGGACATCGTGTGCCATGAATCAGTACAGAGCCTTTATTAGACAGCGCCCTAGGATATCCATCAGCATACCCCACAGGAATAGTAGCAATCGTTTCTTCAGACATCGTTGTATAGGTACTGCCATAACCGATAGATGATCCTTTTGGTAAATGTTGTACATGTACTACCTTACTATACAAACTTAAGGCTGGCTTCAATCCCAAGCGATTTGGTACATCCATGGACGGCATAATACCATATTGAATAATACCTGGTCGAGCATCGTTAAATAGACTATCTTTTACCACTAATAGTCCAGCGCTATTCGCTAACGAAAAACGATAGTCCTCAGTACGATTGGCACGAATTAACTCCACCACATCTCGAAATTGTTGCACTTGTTGATTGGCATGGGTTTGATCCGCAGCATCGCCATTAGCTAAGTGTGTAAAAAATCCATCGACTCGTAAATATTCATAAGATTCTACTGTTTCTAAAAATGCTAATACATCCTCTGGCTTACTCCCGATACGATGCATACCTGTGTCTACAGCAATGGCGCACTCTACAATCGTTTCATGTCGACGAGCACATTCATTCAATGCATCTAAATCTGTGGATTCACAAATAGCAGGTCTAGAATGCCCTTCTATCACTAAATCGAAAGATTGGGGCAACGTCAGACCTAATAGATAAATAGGTACCGTTATACCTGCCTCACGCAAAGGGATGGCTTCTTCTGGAAATGCTACGGCTAACGACTCATAACCTTCTTCCACGGCAATACGCCCGACCATAACACTACCATGCCCATACGCATTTGCTTTCACCACCGCCGTACTCGTACACCACTCTGGCAGACAATCTTTAATCTTTCGTAAATTACTTCGTATTTGTGCTGTATCAATTTCTATATATGTAGGTCTCACACATTCACCTTCTTATTGTTAGTATATAAACCCTAATATTAACTACTATGCACTAAATTAGTATAATAGTTCTTAACTATTCTAAATCATTATTTGCATGACTAATGTATCATCTACAAAAGCATCAGGTATCATTTAGCTATAGAACACAACGAACACCTATAGATAACCATAGACGACTAAGAATGACTTCCTCGACTACAATATTCTAGATTCACCATACTATTATACACCTAAATAGAATCAAATTCTCGACATAATACAATATTTTATACAAAAATATTGTAGAACTTTCCCTATAATCTAATATACGTATATAATTCAATACTTTCTTATTTGTGCCTTCTTTTTATTAGACACTTAAATCTTAAATAGCTTTAGTTTTTTTCAATACCAACCAAACATGTTTACACAAAATATTTTACACTGTCTCCACTGATGTTTCCTATTATTTCATTATATTTACATTTTTATACAGTTCTTATATGAAAGAAACTGAATAGATTAAATGCTATCCCCAAAACTTGACAAAGAGCCCAAAAAGGACTGACCACAGAATCTTGCAAGCAAGATTCTGTATCAGTCCTTATCTATTACCTATTTAATTGTATAATACACCTAATCAAAGTATATTAGATTATGGCATATTGAAAGGCCATACCATTGGAATCACGATTAGACTTACAACGAAGCATACTAAGATCAATGGAGTGCCCGCTTTCACATAGTCCATAAATTTGTAATTACCAGGTGTTAATACGATTGTATTAGGAGGTGTACCTACTGGTGTAGCGAATGCACAAGATGCAGCAACGCCAATCGCCATAAGTACTGCATGAGGGCTTGCCCCCATCGCTTGAGCAATGGAAATACCAATTGGAGCCAACAATGCACAAGATGCTGTATTGGACATAAATTGTGTTAATACACAAGATAAGATAAATAAAACAGCTGTCGCAAAGTAAGGACTTGGATTATCCCCCATAACACCTACTACTGCATTAGCAATCAATTTACCAGCACCAGAATCATTCATACCAGCAGCTACCGGCATCATTCCTGCAAACAAGAAGATTGTTACCCAGTCAATGGATTGGTATGCTTGTTTTTCTTTCAAGCAACCAGTTAGAACTGCTAATACAGCGCCGATAATTGCCGCTAAGTGTAATGGAATATTGATGCCCATTTTTTTCAAAGTGCTAGATAATGCCATGAATAATACTACACCTAAAAGAATAATACCAGAGTACCACATTTTTTTAGGATCATTAGAAATTTCACTAGCATCCACTTCTTGTTCTACTTCCGCATCCGCATTACCGTCATGTTTTGGTAAGAAAAATTTACCAATAGTAACCATGTAAATCATGAATGCAATTGTTAAAGGAACACCAATCCAAGCGAATTCAAAGAAACCGAATTGAGGTAATTTGGCTTGACCTAATGCACCATTAATAATGATATTAGGAGGTGTACCCACTAGTGTGATGATACCGCCAATCCCCGCTGCAAAGGCCATAGGCATTAATTGACGGGAAGCAGGAATTTTAGCTGAAGCACAAATACCAATAACCACAGGTAATAAAGCTGCTGCTGTACCAGTATTCGATAATACAGAAGACATCAAAGCTGTAACTAGCATTAAAGCAATCATAAGACCGTTTTCGCTTTTACCAGCACGATTAACAACAGAAATACCAATTTTTTGTGCTAATCCAGTGTGAAATAAAGCTGCACCAATTACGAACATACCTGCAAACAAAACAACTGTGCTATCAGATAGACCACTAAATACTTGTTTCATAGGAATTACACCTAATAAACCAAGTGCCATAGCACCACCGATGGAAGTAATAGCCAGTGGAATAATTTCAGTAACAAATAATATTGCCATTATACCAAGGACAACTAAGGTTTGTACAGCCGGATCCATAAAGAATCAACTCCTTCCAAAGCAAATATTTCTCTTTAGCCTTGATACACGTTAAAAATACGTGCATATAAAGTAGGAAGATAGACCTATGAGAAATAACATAATCGCTGTCACACCATATCCCTCTACTGTTGTGGGATAACCAAAGTGAAGAAACTCTCCCAATATGCCCCGTCGTAAGAAGAAACTATAGGTTTTGCGCTTTTGAAACCAAAGTGCTTTCCGATCTTCACCAATAAGGAGTGCAGTGATTGCAAAAATAAAAAGCGCAACACAAATACATGCAAAAACCTTAGCTTCATCTGATAATATCATAGTCGTCACCTCATAAAAATATAACAAGTGAAAAAAGTTTAAGTGTTTTGTGTTACGCTTCTAACTACCATAGATACAACTATAGTACAAAAATAGTGATTGAAAAATTTGGTAATACCTAGATAAGATACTTGATTTTACCTCGATATTATAACAATTATTTCATCATAGCAAGCATTGTACCAGCCGCTACAGCCGTTCCAATTACACCTGCTACATTAGGTCCCATGGCATGCATCAATAGGAAGTTCGAAGGATTAGCCTCAGCCCCTACTACTTGTGATACACGTGCAGCCATTGGCACCGCGGAAACACCAGCAGAACCAATCAATGGGTTTGTCTTACCTCCATCTAATAGACTCATTAGTTTACCGAAGATAACACCACCAGCAGTACCACCGATGAAAGCTACTAAACCTAATACGATGATTTTAATAGTCTCAAAGCTTAAGAAACTATCAGCAGTCATCGTTAGTCCTGTACCAGTAGCTAAGAAAATAGTAACAATATTGATCAATGCATTTTCAGAAGTGTCTGCTAAACGAGCTGTTACACCAGATTCACGGAACAAGTTTCCAAGCATTAACATGCCAAGTAAAGATGTAATCGGTGGTAATAACAAGGAAATAGCAATTGTTGCTACAACTGGAAATACAACTTTCTCAAAACGTGTTACTTCACGTAATTGTTCCATTACAATTTCCCGATCTTTTTGTGTAGTGAATAACTTCATAATCGGTGGTTGAATCAATGGAACTAAGGACATATAGGAATATGCCGCTACGGCGATTGCCCCTAATAATTCAGGTGCTAATTTAGATGCAAGATAGATAGATGTTGGACCATCAGCACCGCCAATAATACCGATAGCTGCGGCTTGTTTAGCCGTAAATCCAACCATCATCGCTCCACCTAAAGCAACGAATACACCTACTTGAGCTGCTGCACCCAATAATAATGTTTTAGGATTAGCTAGTAAAGGACCAAAATCTGTCATTGCTCCTACCCCTAGGAAGATTAGAGGTGGGAAGATTTCATATTTAATCCCTAAACCAATTAAGTGCATAACACCTTCATGGAAACCATTATTGGGGATATTCGCCAAGATACATCCAAATGCAATTGGACTCAATAATAGAGGTTCAAAGCCTTTCGCAAAAGCCAGATACAATAAGATAATTCCCACAAGGATCATGATAGCATGACCCATTGTGAAACCAATAAAACCACTATCCACCCAAACAGAGTTGAGTGCAACAAGAAAAGCGTCCATATGGAGTTCCTCCTTAAATAATAGAAGGGTTTAGTTTAAGCAGTATAAAGTTATGATTAGCCTAATACAACTAAAGCATCACCAGTTGCTACAGTTTGGTTAGCTGCTACACGAACTTCAGCTACTGTTGCATCATGTGGAGCATAGATTTCGTTTTGCATTTTCATTGCTTCTAAGATACAAAGAAGATCGCCTTTTTTAACTGCTTGACCAGCTGTAACTGCTACGGATAAGATTTTACCTGGCATTGGGCATTTTACTGTTTCTGCGCCTGCTGGTACTGGAGCTGCTGCCGCTGCTGGAGCTGGAGCTGCTGCTGGAGCTGCTTTAGGTGCTGGAGCAGCTGCTTTAGGTGCTGCTGCAACTGGAGCTGCGCCGCCAACTTCATTAACTTCTACTTCATAAACTGTACCGTTTACTGTAACATTGAACTTTTTCATTATAACTTCCTCCTGAATTATCTATTTGTAATGAATCTTTTTCATAAGCTTAGATTAGCTTATAGGGCCTGTAAACGACTAGCTAGTCGCCAAGAATTAGACACTACTGGGCGAATGGATGCAATTTGATTTTGCGAATAGCCCATAGCAACGATAGCACTGACAATAGCTGCTACAACTTCTGTTTCTTTGTTTGCAGCTTGTGCGTTGGTAGTCTTATTCATTAAGTTCTCCTCCAAAC
Organism: Veillonella sp. VA139; assembly: GCF_003992005.1. Lineage (GTDB taxonomy): Bacteria > Bacillota > Negativicutes > Veillonellales > Veillonellaceae > F0422. The sequence goes on from NZ_RQVL01000030.1 coordinate 20,687, forward strand.
TATCTGGTTACATTTCTACCTAGCAGTCTACCGTCCAATTTCCAACCTGTGCTCACAATCGGTCTTACGGAAGCAATTTGTGATTTGGAGTACCCCATTGCACATACTGCTGCCACGATGGCTGCAACCACTTCATCCTGATTAGTAGTGGTTACTGCACTAGGAGCTGTGGCTGAAGATACCTCTGCTACCTCAGCCTTAGCTGGCTTTTTTTTTGTAGGATCTACTAGATAAATAATATGCATAAGCACGCCTAATAATATTAGAACGGCGAATACAATTGTCATATTGATGGCCATAATTAGCCACGGATTATCTGTCATACTTTCACCTCATAAATAGAGAACCATGATAGTAGAATCATGCAAGAAGCAAAGTGTGTAGTATGCCTCTAGTATATGTTTTATAGAGGGATATTACCGTGTTTTTTCGGAGCACGGGTTTCGCGTTTACTTGCCAACATTGCTAATGCGTTGATGATAGCAGGACGAGTATGTTTAGGTTCAATTACTACGTCAACGAATCCACGTTCAGCAGCTTTGTATGGAGTTGCGAACTCTTCTACATATTTAGCTGTTTTTTCATCTTTATCTTCATCGCGTTTGAAAATGATGTTAGCTGCACCAGCAGGTCCCATTACAGCGATTTCAGATGTAGGCCATGCATACACTTGATCTGCACCTAAATCTTGGGAACACATTGCAAGGTACGATCCACCATATGCTTTACGAGTGATAACAGTGATTTTAGGTACTGTTGCTTCAGAGTAAGCATATAACATTTTCGCGCCGTGACGAATGATGCCACCCCATTCTTGGTTTGTGCCTGGTAGGAAGCCCGGTACGTCAACGAAGTTTACAACAGGGATATTAAAAGCATCGCAGAAACGGATAAAGCGGGAAGATTTGTCGGATGCATTGATATCTAAGCAACCTGCCATTACGCGTGGTTGGTTAGCAATGATACCTACGCTTTGTCCTGCAAAACGTGCGAAACATGTAATAATATTTTGTGCGTAGTGTGGTTGTACTTCATAGTATTCGCCATTATCTACTGTTGCACGGATAACATCAAACATGTCGTAAGGCATATTTGGATTGTCTGGAAGTAAAGTATTTAAACCTTCATCTTCACGAGCTGGGTCATCACCAGTGTCAACTAATGGAGTATCTTCCATGTTGTTGCTTGGTAAGAAGCTCAATAAGTAACGAATTTGTGCTAAGCAATCATCTTCGTTTTCTGTTGCAAAGTGAGCTACACCAGATACACTGTTATGAGCCATTGCACCACCAAGATCTTCTGCTGTTACTTCTTCTGCTGTTACAGATTTGATAACTGCTGGACCAGTGATGAACATTTGAGATGTATGTTTAACCATGTAAATGAAGTCAGTCAATGCTGGAGAATATACCGCACCACCTGCACATGGTCCCATGATTACGGAGATTTGTGGAATAACACCAGAAGCATTCGTGTTTTCGAAGAAAATTTTACCATAGCCAGCTAATGCGTCTACTGCTTCTTGAATACGAGCTCCACCGGAGTCATTAATACCGATGATAGGAGCACCCATTTTCATTGCCATACGTTGTGCTTTAACGATTTTAGCAGCGTGCATTTCACCAAGGGAACCACCTTCTACTGTGAAATCTTGAGCAAAAGCAAATACCAAACGTCCGTCGATAGTACCGTAACCAGTCACTACGCCTTCACCTGGTAATTCTTTTTTCTCTTGGCCGAAGTTAACACAACGATGTTTAACGAATTGATCTAATTCAACAAAGCTATTTTCGTCGAATAATTTTTCAATACGTTCACGAGCTGTATATTTACCGCTCGCATGTTGTTTTTCTACGCGTTTTTCACCGCCACCTTGTTTAACAGTGGACAGCTTTTTGTGCAATAATTCAATTTTTTCCTGAACCGTTGCCATTTTACACCTCCATAGAATAATTACGGATATAGTTTATTATTTCATGCGTTGGCAAAGTTCTAACAAAACACCGCCAGTAGCTTTTGGATGAAGGAATGCGATTGCAGATCCACCAGCACCATAGCGAGGTTCTTCGTCGATTAATTGAACACCTTTTGCTTTTAAGTCAGCAATCGCTGCTTTGATGTCATCAACGCGAAGTGCTACGTGTTGGATACCATTACGGCCACCATTTTTTTCGATGAAACGACCGATAGGACCATCTGGAGTTGTAGATTCTAAGAACTCAAGTTCAGCATCACCACAAGGGAAGAAGCTTACTTTTACTTTTTGTTCTTCAACTACTTCATCTTCAGGAAGATGTTCCATACCAAGTGCGTTTTTATAAAACTCTTTTGTTGCTGCCAAGTCAGATACACCGATACCGATGTGGTCCACTTGTAATACTTTGAATGCCATAATAACTCTCCTTTCAAATGAGCTGCAACTCGAAAGTGATTTTTGTCATCTTTCGATTACTTATATGATACCACGTTATTAGATTTTTTTCATTCTTAAAATTATCTTTTTAATGATTTTTCTAATACCGCGTTAACAACACTATAAGGGTCGTTCGTTCTTGTATTGACTGCTGCTACATCTTGTTTGAAAGCATCACTTTCTACAACATGTTCATGGACATAGCGCATAATTTGTTCATTGATCATGGCTACTAACTCGTCACGTGTACGTTCTGCACGGCGAGCAGCTAATTCTCCGCTATCTTCAAGATATTCAAAGTGTTCATCTAGTGCTTCCACCAATTCATCAACACCTTCATCTTTGCTTGCGATAGTTCTCTTAATTGGAGGTCTCCAATCGAGTTCACGAGAATCTAAATCCAACATCATTTCGATTTCCACATTAAGCTTGTCACAGCCATCGCGGTCTGCTTTATTGATAGCAAATACATCGCCAATTTCTAAAATGCCCGCTTTAATAGCTTGGATATCATCACCTAAACCAGGAACCAGCACAACCAATGTAGTATCTGCATTTTTTACGATATCTACTTCGGATTGTCCTACCCCTACGGTTTCGATAATAACAAGATCCATGCCAAATGCATCCATTAATTTAACAACATCTGCTGTTTTTTTAGATAATCCACCTAGGCTACCACGAGTACCCATGCTTCGGATAAATACATTTTCATTCAATGTCAAATCATTCATCCGTATACGGTCACCTAAAATAGCACCGCCTGAGAATGGACTAGTTGGGTCAACAGCCACGATGCCGATTCTCTTACCTTGTTCTAGATAATGCTTAACCACTTTATCTGTCAACGTACTTTTACCTGCCCCTGGGGCACCTGTGATACCCAAGATGCGAGCTTTACCAGTACGTGGATAGATGGCTTTCATAATGTCAATAGCATTATCATATTCATTTTCTACAGCCGTTATGGACCGAGCCAATGCAAGACGAGAACCTTCTATTAGTTCTTTGATTAAATCCATATTGTCACCGTCCCAAGCATATACGCCTAGGCTCGAACAAGCATGCCCGAGCCTAGCCCTAGTATATTATTTTACGTTTGCTTTGATGAACTCAATTACATCAGCTGTTGGAGTGCCTGGTGTGAATACTGCGGAAACGCCAGCTTCTTTTAAACCAGGGATATCAGCGTCAGGAATAACGCCACCACCAACTACTAATACGTCACCCATGCCTTTTTCTTTAAGCATTTCAACGATTTTAGGGAACAATGTATTGTGCGCGCCAGAAAGAAGAGATAACGCAACTACGTTAACGTCTTCAGAAAGGGCTGCTTCAACGATTTGTTCTGGAGTTTGACGAAGACCTGTGTAGATAACTTCGAAACCAGCATCGCGAAGTGCACGTGCTACTACTTTTGCACCACGGTCATGACCATCAAGACCTGGTTTTGCTACAATTACTCTGATACGTTTTTCTGCCATGATGTTATACCTCCAAATAGGTTCGATTAATTATAATGTGGAATGAGCTTGGTATTCACCGAATACGCCGCGCAATACGTTACAAATTTCACCTAATGTAGCATATGTTTTAACGGCAGCCAAGATTAATGGCATCAAGTTTACAGATTCATCTTCTGCACCAGCTTTTAATGCTGCTAATGCAGCATCAACTGCTGCTTGATCGCGGTCTGCACGAACTTGTTGTGTTTTCTTGGATTGGTTGATACCTACAGAAGCATCGATACGAAGAAGACCTTCAACTGGTTTTTCCTCTACTTGGAATTTGTTAACACCTACGATTGTACGAAGGCCAGATTCCACTTCCATTTGCCATTTATAAGCAGACTCTTGGATTTCTTTTTGGATGTAACCTTTTTCGATAGCTTCAACAGCGCCACCCATTTCATCGATTTTTTGAATGTATGCTTTAGCTTCTTCATAGATAGCATTTGTCATAGCTTCTACATAGTAGGAACCGCCCAATGGGTCAACTACGTCAGCTAAACCAGATTCGTAAGCAACAATTTGTTGTGTACGGAGAGCGATTTGTACAGATGCTTCTGTTGGAAGAGCCAATGCTTCGTCGCGAGAGTTAGTATGTAAGGATTGAGTACCACCCATTACAGCTGCTGCAGTTTGAAGAGCAACACGAACGATGTTGTTGTCAACTTGTTGTGCAGTCAACATGGAACCAGCTGTTTGAGTATGTACACGTAACATCATGGATTTAGGTTTTTTAGCACCAAAACGTTCTTTCAAGATATGTGCCCATAGACGACGGGATGCACGGAATTTCGCAACTTCTTCTAATACGTTATTGTGTGCATTCCAGAAGAAGGATAAACGACCTGCGAAATCGTCAACTTCTAAGCCAGCTTTAAGAGCTGCTTCGATGTATGCAATACCATCAGCAATTGTGAAAGCGATTTCTTGCGCAGCAGTGGAACCCGCTTCACGAATATGGTAACCGGAGATGGAGATAGTATTCCATTTTGGCACATATTGAGAGCAATATTCGAAAATATTAGTGATTAAACGCATGGATGGTTTTGGAGGGAAGATGTAAGTTCCGCGAGCTGCGTACTCTTTCAAAATATCATTTTGAATTGTACCACGAAGTTCAGTGGAAGGTACACCTTGTTTTTCAGCAACTGCAATGTACATAGCAAGAAGTACAGATGCAGGAGCGTTGATTGTCATAGATGTGGAAACTTTACCTAAGTCGATACCTTGGAACAAGATTTCCATATCTTTTAAGGAGTCAATCGCAACACCTACTTTACCAACTTCACCTTCAGCCATAACGTCGTCAGAGTCATAACCGATTTGTGTTGGTAAGTCGAATGCGCAAGAAAGACCTGTTGCACCAGACTCGATTAAGTAACGGTAACGTTTGTTGGACTCTTCAGCAGTTGCGAAACCAGCGTACATACGCATCGTCCAGAAACGACCACGGTACATAGTAGGTTGCACACCACGAGTATAAGGATAGAATCCTGGGAATCCAAGATCACGTTCATAATCAAAACCTTCTAAATCAAGCGGTGTGTATACCGGTTGTTCAGGTAAGTTTTGACGAGCAGGTACTTTCTCACAGTTTTTAGCGTACGCTGCATCATATTCAGCAAGTTTGGCTTTTAAGTTGTCATTAGCCATGTCATCATCCTCCTATAAAATTAACCTTGTTTTTTCATGCTTCCTGTTTCAGTGAAGCGTTTATGCCAAGAAAGAGCTTCATCTAATAAGATAGGTGTATGGGCGCCATTAGTCTTTTCAATTGCTCTTTCGAGGTAGTTAAGTAATTCTTGTTTGTAGTCTGGGTGAGCACAGTTTTCAATGATTTTATATGCTCTTTCAATTGGAGCCAAACCACGAACATCGGCAATACCTTGTTCTGTACAGAATACTTGTACATCATGTTCTGTATGGTCAATGTGAGATACAAAAGGAACGATAGAACTAATGTCTCCGCCTTTTGCTACAGAGTTCGTACAGAAAATGGAGATATAACCATTTCGAGTGAAGTCCCCGGAACCACCGATACCATTCATCATTTTGCTACCCATGATATGAGTAGAGTTTACATTGCCGAAGATATCGAATTCGATAGCTGTATTCATAGTAATTACACCAAGTCTACGAGCTAAGCCAGGATTATTGGAAATCTCTTGTGGGCGCAAGAGAATATGTTTGCTATATTTGTCGATATTGTCATAGAAGCGTTTCAATCCATCTGGGGATGGGGACAATGCAGTACCAGAGCAATCTGTTACTTTACCTGCGTCGATTAAGTCCAACATACCATCTTGGATAACTTCTGTGAAAATAGATAAGTTTGTGAAAGGACCTTCAGCCAAGCCAGACACAACAGCATTTGCTACAGAACCTACGCCAGATTGTAATGGCAATAAGTTTTCAGGCAAACGACCTGCTTTTACTTCTTCTAAAAAGAAGTTAATCAAGTGTTGACTCATCGCTTTTGCATCATCATCGATTGGTGCTAATGGACGAGTTGTGTCAGGTACATCACATGGAACGATAGCTACGATTTTTGCAGGGTCACATGGAATGTAATCCGTTCCGATACGATCACCAGCCGCTTTGATTGGGAATGGCTCACGATATGGAGGATCTTGTGGTTCATAGATATCATGCATACCTACCAAAGACATTGGTTGAGATACGTTCACCTCTACGATAACTTTTTTAGCTTGGCTAACAAATGTTGGAGAGTTACCAACGGATGTACTTGGAACGATACCGCCATCTTCACGGATACAAACCGCTTCAATGATTGCTACGTCAGTGTCACCGAAGAAACCATAACGAATTTGTTGTGCCATTTGGCTAAGGTGCATATCAATGTAACGAATTTTTTGGCTATTTAAAGCTTTACGAGTATCGTTATTTGTTTGATATGGGAAACGACGGCGAATACCGTTCACACGAGTTAATGCTCCGTCTGCTTCATCACCAACTGATGCACCAGTCCAAAGATCGATTTGGAAAGGATCTGTTTCCATGCGTTTTGCAAGCGCCAAAGGCACTGCTTTAGGATAACCAGATGGTGTAAAACCACTGATACCTACATGGTCTCCTGGATTAATCAATTTAGCTGCTTCTTCTGCTGTAGTAATTTTTGCTTGCAACGCTGCGCCTTGCACACGATCTAAAATGTCGATCATACTACCATCTCCTTTAGTTTGAATGACTTATTCAGCTATCTAACAATCACACTATACATTCAATTCTTTTATTTCTATTATGAAAGAAATTTCTTACTTACAAAAGTGTTTAAGAAATATAAGATTAAATATCTACTCAAAGTGTGACATTTGTTAATTCCCATAAATACTACTCATTTTTCTTATTATTGTCAACCACATATGTAAATATGACGGTGTCAACTTTTTGTTGGAAAAATAATTGCCTAGCTTTAATAGAGGGTTCCTCGTTACTAAAGAATCCTGCGTCCACCATGTTTAATTGCTTGTAACCATCCGTTACTTTTCTTTTCTACACCTGGGATTGCAGTTCTAGGTGTTGAAGAGTACGTAATATATGGATATGGCTTCCACTGTTTCCTAGCGGCTGCTTTCACAGAAGATAGAACTTTGGACGTTTCTACATCATCGAAATAATTGAAGCTATCGCCTCTGTATGCTTTCATCACGAACTCTTGGATAGATTCATTGTTATCGGCTAGTACACGTAGCTTAGCGATCGTTTGAGCCCCTTTTTCGCTCCAACCTAGTGGGCGCGAGCTTAATCGTGCAGATAAAATATGACTCACATGTGCTTCTGTACTGCTACGAATATCAGGTCTAAGCAGGCTAGCCCGTGCGTAATCCCATTGGTTCTCAATGTACGTAGCACCTTCTACAATCTGCTTCATACGATGTGGATAGGTTTCTTTCATTTTTTCTACATAGGTTTCAAATCTTACTTTATCATTGGTTTCTAAGCTTGCAAACACCTCTTTTCGGCTCCGTTTTCCACAAATCTTTGTCATATATTTAAATAGATGAAATCTATCTAAAATAAACTCACTGTTTGGAAGCACCTCTAGGCCCCGTTTAATCCACCTAGCACCATCGCCAATAATATACACCTTAGGGCTACCCACATACGCTTCTGCCAAGTAGCTGTCTATCTGCATCCAAAACTCTTCAGGTGTTTCTAATCCCGCGAAAGAATGTTTTTCGACTAATTCCATCCGGTTAGAACCCACATCTACTTTGTCCGTATATACAGTAGCCAACTTCATATTAATATTCTTACCAGTTTGCAAGCTTACATGATCTTCGTCCACTTCAATATACAAAGTTTCAGCAGACTTTGGTTCTAGATCTGTTTGCAGTGTAGTCGGTGGCGTTGGCAGGCTATGCACTAAATTCTTTACAGACTGCCGTGAAAGTTTAGTTGGAGTAGAAGCTTCTGCTGCCTTAGCATAACTCACAGATGTAACATGCCTAATAATTTCACTGGCACAGTAGGGCTCGATTCGTTTATGAGAAGGTAGATCTAATAATGCATCTAATAGATATACA
>NZ_RQVL01000031.1 GCF_003992005.1 Veillonella sp. VA139
GGCTCCTCGAGTAGGACTCGAACCTACGACCGATCGGTTAACAGCCGATTGCTCTACCTGCTGAGCTATCGAGGAATGAACAAACTGGAGCGGAAAACGAGATTCGAACTCGCGACCCCCGCCTTGGCAAGGCGGTGCTCTACCGCTGAGCTATTTCCGCATATATGCAATCCATGTTTTTCTTTCTTGCGACTGCTCATTTATGATACCAAAAAATTTGGATAGTTGTCAACAGATTTTTTAAAAATATTTTATCCTTAAATTGCAAGTTATATTTGACATGTTATTTGTATGATATTATACATCACAAAAAGCACAGAATTTGCATTCTGTGTTTTTTATATATTTTATGAAAGAAAAATCTGCTATAATAAACATGTCACTATCACCCAATCCGTGACGGAAAGGAGGTGTTATCATTGCTTAATTATTTAATCTTGTTGTTTGTTACTATCATGGCAAATGTAATTAGCTACTACATTTGCAAATGGCTAGATAGTAACAAGAAATAGTGACTAGCCAAAGTCGTTATTTTTAGACGACAAAGAAAAAGCACAGGGCGGCCCCCCTGTGCTTTTTTGGTGTTATCAATGCTTGATAATCCTTGTTGTTTTAGCTACCGTTATTATATCACAAATAAATTACAAACTCCACCCTTATTTCATTTTTTCTTCGCCCTGTATGAACGACATAATGATTATGACTACTCACTATCACTACCATATTCCTCTTTCAATATGGATATCACAAGTTCTTTAATTTCTGGTAGTTCTTCATAATAGAGATTCCACACGGGTCTTTTACCAAATTTGTATTCATAGGAAACAAGGTACGGAATTGCAGCAATCAGATTCCAAGGTACATCCTGATGTTTCATTTTAAACTCTTCTGACGTTCTACTTAGATATTTACCAATGAAGTGTAATTTGCAAGCAATTCCATCTTCTACCATATCATCCATGATTCTATCATCAGTCACTAACTCTCTGTGTTCATTTCGACCTTTATATCGTTCCACTGTTGCGTCCAATTTATATATTAACTCCAAGGCATCTACTAATAGCTTTTCATTTTCCATATATAGCCCCACATACGAATTATATATCTACATACCTTTTGAAAGTACTCAAAAACTACCGTCCGTCTTGGCGTTCAGATCCTGGTCCATCAACGGCTACGTTTACACTAGCCTCGCCGAATGTTTTCATATCATTTAGCATATGCATGCCCGCATCAAGGACAGATAATCCCATGGTGGAGCCTAATGCTTCGTCCATTTCAAAGCCGTAGAACAGATGTGGCTTGATTCCTAAGTATTTCATTTGCGCTTTCTGCACTGGTTCCCCCATATGGACAGATGGGAACACGTAATCCATGACCGCTTCGTTGATACATTTTGCAGCTAATACAGCCGCTCCTGTTTCTGCCGTGTCGAACACAACTGCCATGCGATGGCTTGCCGCCCCTAGAATAAGTCCAGCTAATACCACCACGTCTGGAGATCCTACGGTGGCTAACACATGTACACCGTCTTGGCTCGGTAATTGATGTTCTGCTAAGCTCGCCGTCAACTGTTTCGCCTTTTCTTGGATGCTCAAGGTGCAATTATTCTCTGTCAATAATTCTACCATAGGATAGCCTGTGATACCTGCTGTGACCGCCAATGCTGAAAGTAAGCTTCTTTCACCGACAGTACCGATACCGATGGTTTGGTAACCCATTTCACTTAATTCATCCGCTAAGGCAAAGCCCACTTCTAAGCCTTGTTCTACGATGTCAGGTGTCAACGCCGCATGCATGCGGAAGAACTTAGACCCTTTCGCTAATTTATGCTGGAGTACCCCTTCAATATGGCTCGTATCTAATTCTAAGCCTGCGTCCACTAAGAATACATCTGCACCAATTTTCTTCGCTGCTCCGTGGGTAGCAGAATGTCCCGATGCTAATCGTTCCATGGCTTTCAAACTTTCCACACCATGGGTTTGGTTTTGTGGTCCATCTACAGCGATATCAGCTCCTACAATAACAACAGCATGACGAAGATTGTTAGGTTTTTCCTCTTTCAGAATCCCTGCCATACGTTCTGTAATCCCCTCTAGACGTGCCAAGGAATACAATGGTTTTGTTAGGTTATCGATGCGCAAACGGCATTCCTCCATGGACGGTTTGTGCAATGGTTCGATGACAAAATTACGCATGGTGCTCACCTCCTGCAACTTCGTGGAACATGTCCACAGCTAAGTTCAACATTTGCATTTGCATAGATCCGCCTGTGGCCTCACCCAAGCAGAATCCAAGGTCTACATAGGCTTCGAGGTCCAATGTTTTCAGCGCATCTTTGTGAGCTTTTTCAGCAGACAAATGGGATGCCATCACGTAATCCATAGTATGCGGGTTCATGGCGTGCGCAATCAAAGCACAAGCGGTAGTATTGAATCCATCAATAACTACCAACGCATGGTTCGCCGCCGCTCCTAGAATAACCCCTACTAGGCAAGCAAATTCCAATCCCCCTACAGCAGACAAAATGCCCAATCCGTCCGTGGCTGGAATATCCGCATATTTCACAAGCGCATCGTAAACGACCTTTTGTTTCACTTTCAATCGTTCGTCTGAAATATTCGTGCCTCGTCCCGTTGCTTCATCCGCTGAAAGTCCGGAGAACTTCGCTGTAATCACCGCACTGGACGTAGTGTTACCAATGCCCATTTCGCCCACTAAGAAGGTGTTAAAGCCTTCTTTTACCTTTTCTTCTACAAAAGCAATGCCTACCTCCACGGCCTCGATGGCTTTATCCATCGGCATAGCTGGTTCTTCTAGCATGTTGTTCGTACCATTCGGCATTACCTTGCGATGGTGTAAGCCTGGCACAGCGGACATATCTGCCGCCACCCCTACATCGATCACCTCAATTTGAGCACCACAATAATTTGCTAGCGCATTAGCTGCCGCTCCTTTAGGAATCAAATAGTTCATGGTCATATGCACCGTTACCTCTTGTGGGTAGGCGCTAACACCGATTTTTGCCACACCGTGGTCACCAGAGGCGATGATCATACAAGGCTTAGGAGCCGCTGGATTTACTTGATTCGTCGCCGCCGCATAATGCTCTACCATCGTCGCTAACTTACCATACGAACCATATGGAGTCCCTTTACTCCACTGTTCCCCAATTGCGCGTTCAATCTCTTTATTCCGTGGCACAATCCGTGCCAACGTACTTTCATATAAACTCATACGTCCTCCTATGTGAAACCCATCATAAGAATACAAAAAAAGCATAGCCCTAGACCATGCCAAGTTGATTCCATTATAAAGTATTTTTCGGTCAGTTTCAATTTTTATATTTTCTACCTTGTGCATTTAAGAGCCAACATATGTCTCCTAAAAACTGCCCTACGTGAAAGTTTTTAGGAGACATATGTTGGCTCAAGGGATTGCGCTTGATATGAAGATATAAAAATTGAAACAGACCGGGGAAAATAAGCGGAGAGAGAGTTACTTGTTTTTGTATACTTCACGTCTATGAAGTTATCCAATGTTTTATCATCCTTGCTATGGATGGGTCTAACTTTTTAATTTGCTTTATAGCATGTTCTGAAAATTTAACCGCAAACACTAAATACCTAACATCCTACAAACTTCTTCATGATCGTATATCGGCTCGCGGTGTAATGTATGTCTTGCCTCAAGAATGCGCAGTTCGTCTATCATCAACTCTTCTTCTGAATCATATAGTATTTCATCAAGTATATCACAATAATTGATTTCTTTAAGCATAAAAGCACCTCCACACAAAGAAAGCCCCCACATGAATACACACGTAAGGACTCCTGATTAATCTGTAAGAAAATTCTATCACATTGCGAGAAAAAACTCAATAGATTATTAAGCACAATATATCTCAATGTTAAACACAGAGTTTTAATCTATTTACAACACTAAAGAGCATAGTATAACTCACTTCCCTAGGTCGCCACCCCGCTCAGATAGGTTTAAATTCCCCTCTCTGATAAACACAAAGGAGCCCCCATGTGTTCTGTCAAAAACTTTCGCGTAGGGTAGTTTACGGGGCCTACACAGGGGCTCAAAATCACACTCTTCTCCCCTAGGTCGCCCACCGGTCGGAGCGGTTTAAATTCCCTTCTCTCCATAAACACAAAGGAGCCCCCATGTGTTTCGTCAAAAACTTTCGCGTAGGGCAGTTTTTGCGGAATACATGGGGGCTCAAATCACACTCTTCTCCCCTGGGTCGCCCACCGGTCGGAGCGGTTTAAATTCCTCAAAACAAAAAGCCAGCATATGTTGTATTAAAAACTTTCGCGTAGGGCAGTTTTTATGCGACATATGCTGGCTTCCCACAAACAGGAATTTAAACCGATATGAGCGAACGACCTCTCCATTTGTTCGACTGCCACCGCCACACAAATATAAGCGCCCGTATGATCTCATCGATAGCCATAGCTACCCATACGCCAACTAATCCCCATCCAAGGACGATACCAAAGTAATAGGACAAGGTCACTGCAAAGGCCCACATGCCAAAGACGCCGACAAACATAGGAATCCGAATGTCTCCCGCTGCTTGCAAACATTGTACCAATACGATATTGGCGCCACGTCCAATTTCCAAGAAGATTTCAATAAACAGCACAGCTTTCGCTAGATCTATAATTTCTTGATTATCCGTCACAAGGCGCATCACTGGTTCGCAGGCAAAATAAAAGAAGGTACTCAATCCCACACCAATGGAAACGCCTGCTGCCGTTGTGAGCCACACACGGCGGGACACTTCTTCTTCTCGTTTAGCTCCCATGAGGAATCCTACCACGATTTGCGCTGCATTGGCCAAGGCGATGGTGTACATATAGCAGAATGTAGCGATGATATATACATACACTTTTGTTGTAATCACCACGAGCCCCATGAGATTCACCATTTTCATAATGACTGTTTGTGACAGTTGGTATGACAAGGTTTCCCCTCCGGATGGTACGGAAATAAACAGCAATTGTCGTAGCGTTTCCCAACGGAATGGGCGCAGATAATCTACTTTCATACGGGCTGTCAACAAAGACTGATGGCACCAGATAATAATACCTAGCCCTAATGCCTTGCTAATCACTGTCGATAAGGATACACCTAGGACGCCCATGCTTGGGATAGGACCCCAGCCATAGATGAAGGCGTAGTTCAAGATAATATGGACCACGTTCATGACGAGGGCAATCCACATAGAAATGCGCGGCATGGAATGCCCACGGAACACAGCCACATAGGTCGTATAAATTCCAGTGATAGGAATACTAGCTGCTACAATATTCATATACAAGCTAGTTTCTTGCAGAATCTCTGTTGGTACACCCAACCACTGGCAGAGCGTTTCATGAAAGAGTATCACCACTGTACCAGCAACAACACTGAACAATGTATGAAACACAATACTTATGGTGTATACTTCATCAATTTTATCTGGTCGTTTCGCCCCTAAATATTGGGCGATTAAAATGGTTGTGGCTGTACTCATTACGATGAGTAAAAAGAGTATCATATTGATAATCTGGTTCGCATTAGCTACGGCAGCTACCGCCGTTTCTGCATAATGACTAAGCATGAACTGGTCCACATTACCCAATAACATTTGCAAAAATAATTCTATAAAGATAGGGACACTCAGTGCCCCTACAGATAAAGATACGCTTTTTGTTACTTTCATTCTAATTCAACTTTCTCTAAGGCACCGTTCTCCACTAAAGATTCCCAGCTTGCTACCAAGCGATAGCGCGCCTCTACTTCCGCTTCTTTCCAATGTTCACCCACAGGGAACCATTCACTAGGCACCTTACCACATTTGGTAAAATTCAATGTATATCCCATGGAGCACACTTCTTTGGCCGCCCACCAAGCACCTATACGGTCACGGCTGTCTAAATAGACCGTATCTAAACCCGTTTCGGATACCCAAGATACAATCTCAGGCCAATACTCCTCAGGGATGACACTGGCTACCAATGTGTCTTGCAACGCTTGATTCGCCACTTCCGAGGGATTGTCTACCCCTACACCTGACGTATTTTGTACTTCTTCTAACACTTGATCTACTATACTTTGTGCTGTGTCTGTCATACTATCGCTCCTTTCTATGCTTGTCTTTTATGTCTATCTCTATCATGTTCCCTATTTGTAACACAATGTTGAAAGTTCTCCCATGGATATGCCATGTTTCTTTCAAACATCTATAGCTATTATATCACAGGCTCTACCTATCTCCTATGTTGAAAGCCTTTCCTGTTATGGTAATGCATGCATAACTCATACTATTTCCCTGCCTATGTAAAATATGGATAGCTAGTATGGTTGCACTTTCAGGCATATTATTTCTTTTCTATGGTCAAGCTTGGCAAGCGATCACGAATCGCTTTGCCTCGCGCCAAATACTGTCCTAGTCCATCCCCATTGTCATCGGCTTGGAGTAAGGCTTTCACCGTTTCTAACTCCTGTTCCACCTTATGGATGGCCTCTAACACATTATGGCGATTTCCGTAGATAATCTCCTGCCACATACTAGGTAACCCACTGGCGGTACGGGTGCTGTCTCGTAGGCCACCCGCCGACAAGCTCATGCGCTTATCCCCTAGTTCATCGTTACCAACGGCGGTGATTATGACGGATGCCAACACATGCGGCATATGGCTTACCATGGCCAAGCATCCATCGTGACGCTTCATGTCCACGTATTCGATACGAGACCCCACGGCACGGCCCATGTCAGCGAGTTCCTGTGCCACTGTGGCATCGTAGGCTGGTTGTTCCTCGTCTTCTAAAACAATCCACCCCATTTTCTGAAATAAGTCTTTATGGGCTTCTTCATAGCCCCCTTTTTCAGAACCTGCCATAGGATGTACAGATACGAAGTGTACGCCCTTAGGAATATGTGCATACACAGCATGAGCAAATTCATCTTTCGCACTGGACACATCGGTCACCACTTGCCCTGGTCGGAGCAATGAGGCTACTTTCACAAAGAGTTCGCTATTCGTTTGTGGCGGTAAGGCAAAGACCACAATATCCGCACCCATGATAACAGGTTCCACCGCTGTGAAAGCCTGCGATACACAACCGTCTGCCAAGGCAAGGTCACAAATTTCCTGACGTCGTGCATACCCGATAACCTCATATGTTGTGTATGCTCGCAATGCTTTTGCCAAGGATGCCCCTAGCAATCCTAATCCAATAATACCAACTGTTCGTGCCATCCTGTACCTCCTACCCCTAACATTAAGGAACCAAACTATAGCTATACCTATCAATATATATGTCTCACCATCAATTCCATACAGTCCTTCTACCACTTGTCCTTATAGTATGATGTCACTTCAATAAATGAATCTTTTAAGTGTTACCATATTCTATATTTACTAGTTCTACCATGATTTATGGATTCGGTCAACCATTCATAATCATCACTATGAAAACTTTATACATAATCATTCTACACTTTCATCTCCTAATGCCATCACTATTCACTCATCCATGTATATATTGTCATATACACTTAACTACTATTCATTTCGCAAATTATATATATTTTATAACCCTTTCACTCCAATTTTTATTAAAAAAGATAGTAACATTAATACATGATTTTACTATACAAAAATAGAGGAGCATCCCCTATCCGTGATTTGCTCCTCTATATCTTATAGCATTAAATTTGTGCTCTCCCTATATAACCTTATGCTATCGCCTTATCTTATATGCAACTATACTACGCTTTTGTAGCACGCCCTTTATCCCACGCCAAGATAAAAATAGTAATGATGATAAGTGTCATGCCGATGATATCCCACTGTGTGAACTCATTGCCCAACAACAACCATGCCAGTACCGCTGCCGAAATAGGTTCTATGGATGAAAGTATAGACCCCGTCACGGCGCCTACTCGTCGTACCCCTTCTAAGTATGCATTAAAGGAGACCACTGTGCCAAAAATAATAATACTCCAAAACCCACCATAGGTCCACCAATCCCACACAATCCCTTCGGAACTTGGTTGTGTGGCAATCCACGCAAAGGTCCCTCCAATAAGCATACCAAAGCCCACAATAGGTGCCGTACCATACTTTTTCAATAAAGGCACTGGCTGCAATGTGTAAATGCCTACCGCCACGGCGGATAAAATCCCCCAAAAGAGGAGCGTATCGTCTAACGCCGATATATCCCACACCCCTTGCAAAGCAATGATAGCCGTTCCTAATGTCGCTAGTACAACGCTACCTAACTCTGCCATACGTGGTAATTTTAATCGCGTGATTGATATATACAAAATAATAAGCGCTGGCCCTACATATTGCAAAACCGTCGCAATCCCTGCCCCTGCGTAGGCGATGGCTTTAAAGTAGGTGTATTGGCACATCCACATACCGAGAACACCAAATATCATCAACCGCAGTGTGTCTTTCCCATCAGAAAAGACCTTAAAAATAGAGATCCGACCTTGGTAAAAGGCAACCGCTACCGTAATCACACCAGCAATGACAAGGCGCATGGCCACTACCCATTCCGCCGACATCATCCGCTGTTGTTGCACAAATTGTGAGCACATGCCCGAAAAGCCCCACAGAACGGCACCTAATGTAATTAGTAACATACCTTTCATGACATATGCATTCATGCTTCTTCCTCAGTTAATAAACTCTTATGGATTTTCACAACAACCTTGCGAATTTCCTGCACCTCATTTAGTGCAATCAAGGTGCGATGCAATTCCCCAGGATAAAAAATACAATAATCCCCTGGGCGCACATCGATTTTTACAGTGCCACCTTGCGCAGGATCATAGAAATAACAATCCTTGTCGTCATAAGCCTCGACCATGTCCGGAAAAGTTTGACGAATAAGAATCTCCATTTGCTCTTCCCCAGCCACTAGAAATTGCACATCCATGTAATCCTTATGCCCTTCAATCTTCGTCCCCTCATAAACCTTAGTGTTCACAATATCCACATTAGCATACATCAAATCGCCCTCAATCGGATAACGGCCGCCTTCAAAAGTCGTGAAATCATGCGCTTTCAAAAACTCAAGAGCTCGCTCCACCGCCTTCGGATAATGAAACTGTTTATAATCAATAACTATACTTTGATATATCATAACGGACTCCTTTATCATCACACCATGCGAACCGTGCCTCCCCTAGCACCCTCACATGAATCGTATCTATCTACATTTACTATACTAGCATAGCCATATAAGGTCAAACACAATTTTGATGATGACATGATATATTAGACTTTCTCATTCTCTATTTCAATTTTTTAATTAATTCACTGTCATATAATATCTTCATCTGTTCAATAGCAATTGAATTTAATTTTTCCAATCGCTCAGACTGACTCATGCCTTCATTAATAAATACTGCATTGAGATTCTCAAGATTAGAAAGGCAAACCAACTGAGATATATCTGCATAATCTCTAATATTACCCTTGAAACCAGGATTTTCATCACGCCACTCTTTCGCCGTTATCCCAAATAAAGAAACATTAAGAATATCCGCTTCATTTGCATAAATTGCATTAATTTTTTCCTATGAAAGTTTATCTGGAACAAGCTTGTTCTTAATCGCATCTGTGTGAATTCTGTAATTGATTTTTGCCAAATTCCTTTTGATATCCCAACCTAACTTTTTTTGCTCTTCTTCTTTTAGACGTTCAAACTCTTTAATCAAATATAATTTGAAGTATGGAGATACCCACGATGCAAACTCAAATGCTATATCTTTATGTGCATAAGTTCCACCATATCTTCCCGCCCTTGCAACAATACCAATAGAATTTGTTTTTTCTACCCATTGTTTAACCGATAATATAAAACGATTAAATCCCGCTTCATTTTTAATTACCTCGAATTCGAGGGAATTAAAGTTAGTGTTATACATCTCTTCCCAAATACCTAAAAATTCTATGGTATTTTTATTTCTAAGCCATTTTTCAATTAATGCAGATCCATTTTCTATATTTCTAATCATATCTGTTAAAGAAATATAATCCCTATTATTTATCGCTATAATACTAGTTTCAGAACCTTCAACATTTATTTTAGACATAGATTTACCTATTTATCACTATAATTTATAATATTGGTTCTTACGAAGTTTCTCCCACACTTTATATTAGAAGACCTTCGTTTTTAGAAGAAGATGTATCCCGAACAAACGTTATCCTCCCCCTGAGGAACGCCATTATGCGTAGTAGCCTTGTGGCGTTCCCTTACTAACTAAATTACACAAACTCAAGAAGAGCACGACATGTTCCGGAGCAAACCTAACCACTGTATCAGTTTGCGGAGGAATGTGTCGTGCTCTTCCCTTTGCCCTATTCAGTTAAGAACGCCACAGGCTACATAGCGAAACAAGTTACGACTCTTCGTGCCCCGCAAATCCCGCAATGATTGTTTCTGCTTGTTTATGTGGTACTTCTTCATAACCGCTAAATTCCATATTAAACACGCCTTGTCCTTGTGTCATGGAGCGCAATACGGTTACATAATCTAACATTTCTACCAATGGAACTTGGGCTTTCACCACTGTGATACCTTCTCGTGCCCCTTGGTCCATGCCGAGTACGCGACCGCGACGGCTATTCAAGTCACCCATGATATCGCCCATAAATTCTTCTGGTCCAATGACATTCACATTATATACAGGTTCTAACAAAATTGGTTTTGCATCTGGCACACCTTTTTTCAAGGCTTGGGCTGCCGCCATTTTGAACGCCAATTCCGAGGAGTCCACGGTATGATAGGAACCATCTAACAATGTCACTTGGATGCCGATCATTGGATAGCCCGCAAGAAGTCCTTTTTCCAATGTTTCACGAACGCCTTTTTCTACAGCCGGAATATACTGACGAGGAACTGCGCCACCGAAAATTTTATCGATAAACTCGAACTCCCCTTCATATAGCGGAGCAATGCCCAATTTTACATGACCATATTGACCATGACCACCACTTTGCTTTTTATGTTTACCTTCTACTTCCACTGTACCACGGATGGTTTCACGGTATGGAATGTACGGTGTTTCTAATTTGGCACGCACCCCATATTTGCGTTCCATTTTTTGCAAGATATGCTCTAAATGCACATCCCCCATACAACGCACTTGCATTTGACGGCCTTCTACATCTTTCACCACTTCGCAAGTAGGGTCCTCTTCGGAAATACGTGCTAATGCATTGGCCAATTTTTCTTCTTCCCCTTTTTTCTCAGGTACCATGGCAATACGATACAACGGTTGTGGGAATCGGATGGGTGCATATTGTACTTTAAAAGCAGATGTACCGAAGGTATCCCCTGTTTTCGTTTCTGCCAATTTAGGGATAACCACGATATCGCCGGCTTTCGCCACTTCTACTGGTACTTGTTGTTTACCAATCAAGGTCACCATTTTGCCCCATTTTTCTTCTGCATCACGAGTCACATTGTATAGTTTGTCGCCCACTTTCAGTTCACCAGAGAACACACGCACAAAACTTTGTTTACCTGCAAATGGGTCTAAAATTGTTTTAAATACAAAACCTGTGAACGGTTTATCTGCCACAACGATATGTTCCTCTTGAGAGTCCACGCCAATAGCGGTCATTACCTTTTTCGTTGCATCTGGCATATAGCGAATCATACGGTCTAGCACTTGGTCCATACCGATGCGACCCAAGGCAGTACCACACATGACAGGACACACACGACCTGTCAACATACCTTCCCGTAAGCCTTGACGAATTTCTTCTAAGGTTAATTCTTGTCCATCTAAATATTTTTCTAATAAGGTATCATTACCTTCCGCAGCCGCTTCTACAGTCATTTCACGGATTTCTTCTACTTTATCCGACAATTCTGGTGGCACGTCTACTTCTGTCATTTTGCCCTTTTCATACACATAGGCAGTACGTTTTGCTACGTCTACGACGCCTCTGAAAGCAGGTCCTTCGCCGATTGGGATTTGCAATGGCATAATCGCTTTCCCGAATAATTCACGCATTTTTTCCAAGGTACCAAAGAAGTCTGCTTTTTCAACATCCATTTTATTGATGAAAGCCATGCGAGGCATTTGCAACTCTACGCCATATTCCCAGGCACGGATGGTATCGATTTCTACGCCAGTACCAGCAGATAATACCATCAGCATACCGTCGGCGGCACGCAAAGCAGAGCGCACTTCCCCGTGGAACTCAGAATAGCCCGGTGTGTCGATAAAGTTGATTTTATGACCTTTCCATTCACAAGGAGCCATCCCCAACTGGATGGTTACATTTCGTTTGATTTCTTCTGGCTCGAAGTCCATGATGTGTTTGTTATCTTGTCCTTTTCCTACCGCATCAATAGCGCCACAAGACAATAACAATGCTTCTACTAATGCCGTTTTACCCGCCCCGTCATGGGAAACCACCGCCACATTTCTGATCAAATCACTAGTATATTCTTTCATGAACATCGTCCTCCTTATAGATCCGAACATAGTTGATATATTGTTAGTAATTCTACATCTGTCCGCAAATTCCTTTGAGTAAAGCAAAATTCATATATGCAAATTACGCATACTTCAGCAAGATATATTATGAAAGTGCCATGAATACATGAACGTTAAGCCTACCATGTGAAAATATATGATAATTTCCACCTTTATAAAAGGTTTACATGTGTTCACTAATCCCTCATTACTTCTCTACTACACTAAAATTTTACTAGGTAAATTCTATAGTTTGTGGTATTCTAATAGATATATGTCATTTCAGAGTATACATGGGAAGGGAGTTATATAGTATGAAAGACAATGAATCAAAGACATCATTGCATCGAGGTCTAAAAAGCCGTCATATGCAGATGATTGCCTTAGGAGCTTCTGTAGGGACGGGACTCTTCTACGGATCAGCCCCAACCATTCAATTAGTAGGACCAGGTGTTATATTCTCTTATTTATTAACTGGTATCTTTATTTTCTTTTTAATGCGTATGTTAGGGGAAATGTCAGTTCGTGAACCTGTGTCTGGCTCCTTTACCTATTTTGCTAATAAATATTGGTCTTCCTTTGCAGGCTATTTATCTGGCTGGAACTATTGGATCGTGTACATGCTTGCCAGCATGGCAGAGCTTGCTGCGATATCCGTGTACCTCGATTTCTGGTTACCAGGCATTCCGCATTGGATCACTACACTGGCTTGTATTACATTGGTCACTGTGATTAATCTCATTAATGTACGTGCCTATGGGGAAGTGGAATTTTTTGCATCACTCATTAAAGTGGTGGCTATCATCGCTATGATCGCTTTCGGTATCTTCCTCATCTTCTTCGGAGATATGGGCACATTCCCACAAAACTTCTCCAACCTTTGGATTCACGGTGGATTGTTCCCGAATGGTGCCTATGGTTTCATCGCCTCTATCGCTGTGGTTATGTTCTCCTTTGGCGGGGTGGAATTGATTGGTATCACTGCGGGTGAAGCAGAAAATCCGGAAAAAACGTTACCAAAAGCGATTAACGAGTTATTAGCTCGTATCCTCATCTTCTATGTAGGCACAATGACTGTCATCATGGCCTTATCTCCATGGAACGAATTAGGTACTCATGCAAGTCCATTCGTTCAAATCTTTACGAACATCGGCATTCCAGCAGCAGCGCATATTTTAAACTTCGTTGTTGTTGTGGCTGCCTTATCCGTATACAATAGCTTGCTATACAGTAATTCTCGTATTTTGCACAGCATGGCATTGTCTGGTGATGCACCAAAAATCTTCAAGAACTTAACCGCTACAGGGGTGCCATTGATTGCTACCTTGTTCTGTGCTGCCTTAGCCTTGATCGTTGTATTCTTAACATACATCTTCCCAAGTGCTAGCGATGTGTTCTTGCAATTGTTGGCCATCATCGTAGCAGGGTTGATTATTGCATGGTTCATCATTCCAGTGACACACCTTAAATTCCGCAAACGCTTTGCTCGTGAAGGTCGCCTTGATGAATTGAAATTTAAATCCATCTTGTATCCGTTCACAAACTACTTCTGCTTTGCCTTCATCGCTATGGCAGTAGGCGTTATGTTAACAATGGATTCCATGCGCACATCCATCTACATCATTCCAGTGTGGATTGGCGCCTTGTACATTGCGTACAAACTTAAGAAAAAATAATATATGAGTGCTAAAAAGGATAGCTGAGGTTGACTCGGCTATCCTTTTCTTATATCACTACTAGTATGAATTTCTGTGCGTTAATATGACTTGAGTATGTTTACATTAAGTTTAAAATGTAGTACTTTTCCCACCTTGGTAACTACTAAATGTTCAGATGGTATTTCTTTTAACTTAGTATCTAGAGTTCGTTTACTCTTACCAATCGCTGCTACAATTTCATCCTTCGTAGCACCTGAAAAGAGAGAAAACATACTCGCTTGTAATGCTACAAAATAAATATCTTGTATCACTTGATCTGTAATTTGGTTCTTTTCTATAAATCTTTCTAACTTCTTTTCTGCTTCACGTAAACGCTTCACTCTCGTTACTAATAACTCTTTTGCATTTTTTACCGTCTTTTCTAAAAGAGTTAAAAATTCAATGATGAAATA
This sequence comes from Veillonella sp. VA139, assembly GCF_003992005.1. Taxonomy (GTDB): domain Bacteria; phylum Bacillota; class Negativicutes; order Veillonellales; family Veillonellaceae; genus F0422. The sequence goes on from NZ_RQVL01000031.1 coordinate 14,619, forward strand.
TGTCAAATCTCCACGATTATATTCTGAATTAGTAATGATAAATGCATCATAATATTTCTTCTGATTATCTTTTATTACCTTAGAAAGTCTTAGACCTATCAGCGGATGGTATTCTCGTGAAATATACTGCGAGGAAATAATCCTAGATGTGCGCCCATTCCCATCATAAAAAGGATGAATATATCCAAACAAGTAATGATAAATAGCGACACGAATTGGTACCTCAATCGTCTTGTCATTGAGTATGCGAAGGGCTTCTGTCATCGTATCAATGATAGCCGACTCTGGAAACAATCCTTGATGAATAATCTTATCGGTTCCTGTCTTTATATCTACACTATCTGCCCGGAACAATCGTCCATCGGGATGATCTTTTTCATCAATCTCCGACCATAAAAATGAATCATAAAAGGTACGCAACTCTTCGCAGGTATCTATAGATACGTCGTCATTCGTGACATCCAATACTTGCTTGTACTTTTCAATAATACTGTGAAAGCGTAAAGGTCGACTACTATCAAACTGTTCTAAAGAATCTTTGATTTCGCGCCGACTACTGCGGACCCCCTCGATATCATTACTGGATTGTATCTCATCTACTAAAAAACTATTCATAAGATGACTCAATAATACGGTTGGTAATAGTTTGAGTTCTTTTACAAACTCTGCTGCTTCCTTGTAAATGCTTAACACTAAACTCATCATTTCAGGGGCATAACAAAAAAATGCTGGAAAGGATTGCTTTCTATTATACTCTTTAATTTCAATTGGTAAATGAACAGTAAATTCATTATTAAATCGCTCTTCGTATCTCGCGTTCCAATCTTCTTCAGATTTTCTATATAATTTATACAAAGATTCATATTTCATAAGGGCCTCAATTTTACACACTATATGGGTATTATTCCGCTGAAAGCAAGTCACCATTTATTATACTTTCAATAGAAATATCTACCATTTTTGCAAACGAAATTTTCTTCAATGGAAAAAATCGCTATTTTTGCAAATGAAAGTATTCTCTTTATATTATATGGTACTATATTTTCCGAGTTCCTACAAGAAACAATTATCCTAGCCATCCTTAGCCTATATCTATGGTGTTACCCCCATAGAGCCCCAACTATGAACTTACAGTCATAATAGCCCCTCCACAACTTGGCTAAGTTCTTTCGGATGTGATACTATACTAGTAATATAACCGCTTATACTTACGTTATGTTATAGTTACACTATATATATTATATTTACGAGGTACCAACATGTCTTGGCTTGAAATTACACTCATTACGACGCACGAGGCGTCTGAACTCATTACAGATACATTACTCGCATTAGGCACTGAAGGAGTTTATACAGAGGACCCTTATGAGTTTGATCAATTGATCGATGATGGATTCGGAATTATCAAACCAGGCCGTGAGGAGCTCTACGATTCATCGGACGTCATTGTGAAAGCCTATATAGACCCCGGCCTATATGAGATTGACCAGTTAGAAACTCTCATCAAAAGTGAGATTCAGCAATTACAAAGTACTTTCACCATGGATTTCGGTCCCCTTGTGCTGTCCATCCACATGGCTGACGAATCGGGCTGGGACGATTGGAAAACGCAATATCCCCCTATTCCGATGACGGAGCATTTGACGATTATTCCCGATTGGGCGGAGTATAGTCCTCGCGATGATGAACGTGTGATCCGCATCGAACCAGGCATCGCCTTTGGCACTGGCGATCATCCTACCACACGCTTAGCCATCCAAGCAATGGCGCAACATCTCACTCCTAACAGTACCGTCTTTGACGTAGGGACGGGGTCTGGGATCATCGCTCTATCCGCAGGCGCTCTCGGCGCTCGTTCTGTCACAGCTTTCGACCTTGATGAAAGCGCCACGGCTAATGCACAACACCACGTACAGCTAAATCAATTAGAGTCCGTGGTGCAAGTGAAAGCGAATAATCTATTAGAAGGCATCCAGGACTCGGCCTCTCTCATTGTCGCTAATATTATTACGCCTATCTTGTTGCGTTTATTAGACGATGCCTATCGTTGCTTAGAACCGAATGGAGTATTCATCATGAGCGGGGTCCAAGAGGGAGAAGAACAAGCACTCATCGAGGCGGCCTTAGCCGTTGGATTTATCAATCTATCTACTACCACAGAAAACAACTGGGTTTGCATCACTTGTCATACTCCGTGATTAGTGCCACTTTTATCTAAATAACTCTACAACAGTACTGCCCTTGTCTAAGGAGCTCTACAACGTCAGTACAATTACACTCTAGAACAGCAACACTACTATCGCTTATACACTAGTGATCTTGCCAATCTATACCAGTATCTCCTATAAACAAGTACACAATGGTAGTAAGTGTACCTCGTACAACAGCAGATCGACAGGTTCTTATATCATACATCGAAACTAAATATGATATAAAGTCTAATATATGACGCCAAAAGCACGATTCTAAAATTTGCGTACACAAAAAAACGCGATTTCGAATACGATTTTAGTTTTCGTGCTTTTTCGTGTTTTTATCGTTTATTATATTGGGAAGAATTAGTTTAGAAGGGATTAGGTTAGGTTAGATTAGACTAGCCACCATTTATCCACGAACTTTATACTGCACCGATCTGCCTTGACCTACTTGTTCAATATACTTCTCTTTCAATAATTCACGAATATGCTTTAATACTTTTGATTTACTATATGTTGTGATTTCAACTAAGGTCTTAGTCGTACTATACCCTTTTGTAATCCAATCATATATCTCTAACGCAGTCTCGCTTACTCCTTCTAAAGACTGACGTAGCACAGGCAAAATAATCTCTATGGAGTTAGCTGTAATCGTAAAGCTCGGCTTAGATTTGCTTGTATGATAAGAACGAATAATCCTTTGTATACCCGTTCCATAACGTTCAATTAAATTTAACCTAAAAAATACATCCCCCACAATAGGATTTTTTAGTTCTGATATACTAGCTTCCAAATAGTCCTTTTCCGTCAATCCTGGTGGCAACGCACCTGGTGACACGATGCGAATATACTCATCATACATGGAAATTTGAATGTGCCGTTGACTATCCCAATCACGATGTACCAATGCATTAGCTACAGCCTCACGAAAGGCAACCTTGGGAATCCGTTCAATACGCTTACGGTAAAAACCTTGAATCTCTTCATACTCATAATATTGTTCAAATATCTTCAAAGCTTCTTGATGTTGCTTTAAAATGGATTCATGTTCATACTGGTATCGATTCAAAATGATGTTTTCCGTTTCTCCGAACCTAGCTATATCAATCCCTGTAAATTGATTCACATCGGCCAATAGCGCCCCTGCATTCGTAAATCCATCCTTACGGTTATATAGATCTAAGGTAATTAGTAAATCCTCTGAAAGTGCAGAAATACCCATTTCTTCTTGGCAGTATCTTTCAAGAATAGAAAATTCTAAATTTTGTTCTTGGCTAGATAAAGCATCAAAAGTAGTATTTGCCCCTTCCATACACAATCGTCTAAACGCAACTCGATCCACTGGAATTGTGGCACTATCATGTCTTCGATATGCTTTCCCTTTATATATATACGGCGTGTCTTCACCTTTATATACGGTAAGAATAATTATATTCGTATGTTCATCAATTTGTAATGTATACTCTGGTTGCGGTTCGATAGAATCATTAATTGTATTTTCTATATCTAAACAAGCTTGTCTAGGGTTTACTATACCTTTATATACGCCTTCATCAGTGACCCCAAATATAATTTGACCTGTCCCATAATTAGCAAAAGCACTCACCGTTTTTAAAAAAGTTTTATTCTTGCCAACTTCTTGCTTATATTCTAAATCTATGGTTTCTCTCATGATACTCACCTCCTGTCAAGTATAGCAGAAAAGAGCAAAAAAAGCACGATTTCATAATTTTTTGGTCTAAAAAATACATTTTTACATGCGATTCTAATATTTGCGAACACAAAAAACGCGATTTCGAATACAATTTTAGTTTTCGTGCTTTTTCGCGTTTTTTATATCCTATTTAGTATTTGGTAAAAATTATATTACTCTAGCCAAAATTTATCCACGAACTTTATACTGAACCGCTCTGCCTTGCCCTACTTGTTCAATGTACTTCTCTTGCAATACTCCTCGGATGTACTTGAATAGTTTGACTGTATTATCCTTTGTGATTTCATCATATACTATCTAGGATAATAACTACAGCTTTTTTTAATTTAAAAGGAAAATCTAGGATAGTACCTATCACTATAACTATAACAATGCACCGTTGTTATAGTTCTACTACTATTTGCACCCCTGTTCGCATATGGTAGCACACTAAACGATAGGCTCTAAGAGCAAAAGTCTTGTCTATGTCGTCTATCTGTCCTTCTGCCGTATTTATTACCTCTTGCTGTAAGCCTTTGTGACATTGTGCCTCATCGATTCCCCATGCACTCTGCTGGGATTCCAACACTCCCTCATCAGCATACAACGGGTCATGTACCAACGGATGTCCTATATGTGCCATAGTCACTCGAATTTGATGGGTCTTGCCTGTCCACAAGCGAATGCGCAGATCTGTTGTATCTTGTGTCGCATCATAGTGCAGTACTTCATATTCCGTTTTCGTCATCACACCCTCTGGGTGTACCTCTTGATGGATTCCATCTGCACTTTTACGAATGGGTAGTTCTAGCACCTCATGAGCTTGTGCCAATCGCCCATGCACCGTTGCTCGGTACCATTTTTCTAACCGATTGTCGTCCATCTGCATTTGGTAAAAGTGCTGTGCCAAACCATGCTTGGCGACTACTACCAATCCCGATGTGTCACGATCTAAACGATTTAAAAATCGTACTTTTCCATAGATTTTATGAGTTTTAAAATAGTGAGCTACTCCATTCGCTAAGGATACTTGATTTTTCGAGTTCATCGTAATTCCCGATGGTTTATCTACGATAAGAATGTCTTCGTCTTCATAGGCTATTGTTAAGGGCATTTCTATTGGGTCGTGGTCGATACGCTCTTTTAGAGGGATAATTTCTAATACCATCCCCTCTGAAAGTTCCGATTTCGCCGTACACAGTTGCCCATCTAATCGGACATCCTTCGCCCCGAAAAGGTCCTTCATCGTTTTCCGAGGGAATTGATGGATATCTAACCATTCCCCTAGCGTCGTTGCTGTTGTATTTTCAATTGTATATGTTAACGTTCGTTTGTCTTTCATTAGTTTTCCTTTTCAATTAAGTCTCAATACCACTATTATATCGTGCTATCACACTCTCACACTAGTATAGTAAAATCTTTCCACTTTTTAGTAGTTATCTCCATATACTTTACCATGTCCTACACTACTCCTTGAATTAGCATATAAATTACAGATTATCATATGACTTTATTAATTGGTAGTAGGATCTCTAATTACATATAATACCATATTCTCATAAGTTAGCTTTTATGCTAGAATAAAGGCAATTAAAAATCTATAATTAACAGATTATAGTCTAATATCTAGGAGGCACAGTTATGCTAAATTTTTTTAAAAACAAGAGAGAACTCTTTATTCGTTGTGATAATTGCGGTTATACCACAAAAGTTACAAAAGAATTATTTGCTAAAATTTTAGGAGCTACAACTGTATTCTTAGGATATAAAGCATGGGTAGGTTTCCTTTTTGCTGGTACAGGTTTTGCCATGGCTATTTGTATTGCTATTTGCTTTGGTGGGATAGGTCTACTTGCTTACGGTAAAGAAGTTGTGGAATGGCTAAATAAAAAATATCCTTGCCCTCAATGCCAAGCTAAAACCTGGAATACCTTCGAAGCAAGCGATTTGGAATTAATGAAACAAAAAGAACAAGAAGAATCTATGAAAGCTTTTTTTGGCGGAGATAACACCGTGGTTTATTTTGATGAAAAAATACGATCTGCTTTTGAAGCAGGAATTAAAAATGCCTCAACCGAAATTGCTATCGCTGTACCTTTCATCAAAAAATACATTATTTCAGATACTGTCATTTTCCAAGATACTTTAAAAAGCCTCTTAATAGATGCCTTAAATCGCGGAGTAAAGGTGAAGATTCTATATGGAATAAGATATAATAAAGACGATAACAAAGATTTATTAGAAGCTCGCAATACGATGACAGAATTATATAGTGAGCTACATCCCTTATATAAAAATCTATATATTCAAGAAGGTAATGTACATACAAAAGTTGCTATTTTTGACAAGAAATATATGCTTGTAGGCAGCTTCAATTACCTTAGTTTTGGTGGTCACTATACCCAATATACTCGTAAAGAGGCTACTAATGCTCATTATGAATCCAAAAGAATCTGCCCTTACTATCAAGAGTATTTCACCTTTGGTTGATTATTACTATATTTAGTTTATTTACCTTTTTTAAAAAATATGCTATCCTATATACAAAGAAGAGCAAAACGTGTGGCGCGTTAGGCTCATCAAAAATTTGACTTTTGTGCCTAACGTGATGAGATACTTCTCTTTACATTAGGCACGGTTTCTTTTATAAGAATACTACTTACGTCGTAGCATTACATACAAGGTGATAATCGCTACTATGAACATTAGAAAATTAACCCCCACGGTTTCCTCCATGGGGGTTTTGCTTTTTCCCTAAGATACAGCATCAATATGTCTTCAGCATATCGTTATTCATTTTCTCTAATATGGAGTCAGTATCTTTAAATAGATCATCCAGTCTCTTATACGTAGCATCCACATAAGGATCCGTTTTGCCACCATCTTTTTTGACACTATCCTTCAACATCTTTCGAAATGCTTTTTCCGCCTCTTTATCGGGTTGCACAATTCCGTTCATAACATCTCCTCCTTTATCTCACATACGATATACCTACAGTATACACCAAATCCCTAGCCGTATCTACTCTAGGGCTTAGATACATCCAGATTTTACAAATTAGACTCGAACTCAGTACCGCATTTTTCACATTTATACTTGCCTAAGCGTTTGTCTACAATCTCCCCTGCAACATGGCCTGCCGCAGCAGCACCTAAAGCACCTAAAATCGCTCCACATATAGAGCCTATACCTGCGCCAACCGCCGTTCCAACCAGCGGCACAGCAGAACCTATAGTGGCACCGAATGCCGCACCAGCAGACGCACCTTCACCAGCACCAACCGTCGTACCTACAACACCACCTACACCACCAACTGCAGTCCCTAATTTAGAAAAGGTATTCACCAAAGTTACATACTCACAGGATTCACAAACCGGACATTTTGCGTTCATAACATTCTCCTTTTTCTCAAAACATTTCATAACACATTATACATACCACATCGAGCCATACCACTCACACATCTCCTTACATTCGTATCACTCGATCTGATACACATAGTATATATCATTTCATTGAAAGCAAATTATATTTTCCCCGATAGTTAATCCATAACAAAAAAGAACCACCTAGCAATATGCCAAGTGGTTCTTTTTGCATGCCCCTGCAGTGGGGTAGTAATTCTAAAGCGGAGAAAAGTGATTCTAAGAAAGGTTCTACGTCTAAACGTTTCAGTCCCAGCATTGGTGGACGTAAATGGTACGGTGTACCATTTACGCAAAGATCTATGTCCATGAAAAAGGATACAGTAACTTTGCTGTCCCCGCAATGGGGGACGTAAATGGTGCGGTGTACCATTTACGCAAAGATCTATGTCCATGAAAAAGGATACAGTAACTTTGCTGTCCCCGCAATGGGGGACGTAAATGGTGCGGTGTACCATTTACGCAAAGATCTATGTCCATGAAAAAGGATACAGTAACTTTGCTGTCCCC
>NZ_RQVL01000032.1 GCF_003992005.1 Veillonella sp. VA139
ATTTACTGGTAGTGCATTTAATAAATTTGTGTTAGTATTAGTCATAAGAACTGAACCTTCTTTCTGTGATTTTTATTTGACACTTAAATCTTAAAGAAGTTCAGTTCTTTTTTCAATACTAACTAAACACGTTTACACAAAATATTTTACACTGTCTATGGAGATTTAGTTTACAATGGCTGAATATCTATAGTATAACATAAATTAGCCCTATGCCAGTATCTATGAAAGAAGGTCCTGAAATTAATGTAATTGATGGGAAGGCAATTTATGTCACACATATCTGTGAAATATGTGCAAGGAATAGTAGAATCTGCGTAGGGTAGATACTGTGAACCTGTGTAAAATATTTTGTGTAAACATATTTGGTTAGTATTGAAAAAAGAATTGAACTGTGTAAGATATAGGCTACAAGATTTGTATAAGCTATATACTATGAAATAAATAGAGTATATGTTAATATATTCATATCAAGAAATTTAGATGCCTTTCAGATGAATGTATTTATTATGAGGAGGAACAATGCATAAAGAAGAATTTTCTATTATTGGCATGCACTGCGCTGCTTGCGTAGGGCGTGTAGAAAAAGCAGTTAGCAAATTAGATGGTGTAGAAGATGTGAAAGTCAATTTGCTCACCAATAAAGGAACCGTAACGTATACAGAAGGTAGCACAATAGGTGCGACAGAAGTCATCGCAGCCATTGAAAAAATAGGCTTTGGTGCGCATGTGGCTGCGGATGAAGGCGTGATGGTAGAACCGCCATCCCATAAAAAACAATATATACGACTAGGCGTGGCAGCTCTCATGTCTATCCCTATGATGGTATCCATGGTGGGACACTATCTATGGCATTGGCCGATGTTATCTCATGAAATTGAATTAGTCTTAGCTACGATCGCTCAATTTGGTACAGGTTGGATTTTTTACACGGGTGCTTTTGCGGCCGTTCGGAGTGGTACACTCACTATGGATGTACTAGTAGCATTGGGGACTTCTGTAGCATATGGATTTAGTATTTACCAAATGGCGGTAGGGAATAATGATCTCTATTTTGAAACCTCTGCGTGGCTTATTACATTTATTTTGCTAGGTAAATTATTAGAGGATATCGCTAAGGGCCGTACGTCTGAGGCGATTCAAAAATTAGTGGCATTACAACCTAGCGTGGCCCATGTGGAACGCAATGGGGAGTGGATGGACATTCCTACGAAGGAGATTGTCGTAGGCGACAAGATCCAAGTACGGGCCGGCGAAAAAGTACCAGTAGATGGAATTATTTTAGAAGGTCATTCCACAGTGGATGAGGCCATGTTGACAGGTGAAAGCGTACCTGTAGAAAAAGGTCAGTCTAGTCAAGTCATAGGCGCCACAGTTAACGTGTCGGGCACGTTTATTATGAAAGCCACTGCTATTGGGGGGGAAACTATGTTATCCCAAATCATCAAAGTGGTGGAACAAGCGCAAGCCTCTAAAGCGAGCATTCAGCGTATCGCCGATGTGGTGGCATCCTATTTTGTACCGGTGGTCATCGGGATTGCCGTCCTTACAATGGGAATTTGGTATTTCGGATTAGGATCTACCGTAGGAGAAGCTTTATTATATGGCACAGCTGTGCTTGTAATTGCCTGCCCGTGTGCCTTGGGATTGGCGACACCCACATCCATCATGGTAGGTTCAGGCCTTGGGGCAGAACATGGGGTGCTCATTAAAAGTGCAGAGTTTCTAGAAAAAGCAGGTCATATCAATGCCATCATCATGGATAAAACAGGGACGTTAACAAAAGGGGAACTATCTGTTACAAAAGTGATATATACAGCAGGTGATGAAATGTATAACTTAGCTTTCACAGTGAATCTTGAAAAAGGATCCACCCATCCCATTGCACAAGCTATTGCTGCATATGGCGCTAGCAAAGGGGTGCCACAGATGAGTGTGAAAGATTTCCAAGACATTCCTGGAAAAGGGCTAGAAGGATGCATAGCTGGTAAACTTGTAAAAGTTGGTCATACTCGATGGATGCAAGAACTAGATGTTGATATCACGCCATGGCAAGCGGAGATTCACAGTCTGGAAGAACAAGGTAACTCTGTATCTATCTTGTTAGTAGACGGCACAGTACACGGTATTTGGGCTGTAGCAGATACATTGCGTCCAGAAACTCCTGAGGTTGTAAAGGCTTTACAAGAGCAAGGCATCGATGTGTGGATGGTAACAGGGGACAATGCGCGCACAGCGAACTATGTAGCTGCGCAAGCAGGAATCACTCACGTGGTAGCGGAAGTACTGCCACAAGATAAAGCAAATACCATCGCCACATTACAAAGTCAAGGAAAATCCGTTGGCATGGTGGGAGATGGTATTAATGATGCGCCAGCTTTAGCGCTAGCAGATATTGGATTTGGTATCGGTCATGGTACGGACGTAGCCATTGAGGCGGCAGATATCGTATTAGTGCGAAATGATTTGCGCACCTTAGTACAAGCCGTGACGATTAGTCGTAAAACGATGACAAATATTAAACAAAATTTATTCTGGGCATTGATCTTTAACTGCATTGGTATTCCATTGGCAGCTATAGGGTATTTGAGCCCTATCATTGCCGGAACCGCCATGGCATTTAGCTCTGTTACGGTGGTGAGCAATGCATTGCGGTTAAAACGTGCAAAAGTGTAATCATCAGCCTATATGATGATCCGGAGAAGTTCATAACTTTATTGTAATATCTATGTAATAGGACTTACATGAACATTCACCGTATGTCATACAATAGAAAAGGACTATAACAAATACGAACTAGGTACGATTTGCTATAGTCCTTTTTGTGGATATTATACAAAATGCTGGAATTATGTATATAAGCGTGGTCAGTAATAGTTTTAACACAAAAATAGAACCCCAACTCAAGGGAAGAAGAGTTGGGGTTTTGTTTCGGACATCGTCCTATCTATTTCACTCAAAGGTTGGGGTATATTCTAATAGTATGGGCGTACGTATTTGAATCAACCTTTTCTGTGCTTACATTTACCAGCTGTGTTGCCGCTCATAATGCGGTTGAACATAGCGTGGATTTCCTCGGAAGATTGACCTTCTTCACGAGCTGCTTCAATATGACGCATTGCCATATCGTAACGTGCTAATTTTTCTGGATCGTTCGCGTAGAATTCGCGACCTTTGTGTCCACATGCCATAGGAATAGCCTCCTTAATACAATATAGTTTATACTTATTAACTTGCTCATTGAGGACTCCTGCCCTCTGATATTATAATAAAGTATATGGTTATGGTGGAGTCAACAACTAAAAATAATTATTCTTAAAACTATTTGTATATCTTATTAACCGTTGATACTATGGGATTTATAAGGATTCAAAACCTCCTAAGCCAACCTTTTTATGAGAATTAATTTAATAATATGCAAAATATATGAATGAAAGTTAATATGTTAAAAAGCCCACAGTTATGCTATAGTATAGGTATGGATAAAACTATATACCTGTAGTTTAGTTTTGCATGAAAATCGATGAATTACATAGAAGATCATCATAGAAAGGACGGTGCCTATGCGAAATATTTATATGACGATTGGAGATGTGTCGAAGATTTACGGCATATCGAAACAAACTATCTTATATTATGAAAAATTAGGATTATTTCCTCCTGCAAAAATTGAAGAGAATGGATACCGCTATTATACTTTAGAAGAATGTTATCGATTAGAAATTATCTTAACACTAAAAAAATTGAATTTATCTTTGAAAGATATCCAAGATTATGTGGAACACAGAGGGACACATATGCTGAAAACCTTATTAGAAGATGCACGGTATGGATTTGATCGGGAGATTAACGATTTATATACGAATAAGATGAATTTAGAGAGAACTCTGTTTAATTTGGAACGGTATTTGAAAATCCCGCAAAATAGATTATTCTTCGGTATGAAAGAAGAGTCCTTCTATGCATTGACTCCTTATGATGCGACAGAAACTGGAAAGAAAAAAGTATTTACCCTAATAGAACATCAAGCACAGTTGTTAAAGGAAGTTCCCTTTAAAGAACTAAAAATTGGTATGGCTATAGATGGAGAGTCTTATGAAAAAGGGGATATTACGAATTATAGTCATTATTGTACAGATGTAGGATTTGATTATGAAGGGGATAAGGAAATTGTGACTCGTCCGCGAGGCATGTATCTAGAGATGTTTTATACGGGGCTTTATGAAGAACAAGCGCAGTGGATGTACGACAAGGTAAGTAGCTATCTATCCTATGAAAGTTTGCAAATATCAGGCCCCGTGTATATAGAACCAGTGCGTAATTATTGGACGGAAACAGATAGAAATAGTTATTTATATAAAATTACAGTACCTGTAGAGGAATAGTAGCATTTTAATAATATGCAATATAACAAATGCATATTGGGAAAAATTTAAATCACAAATAGAAAATGAACAACAAAAAAATTCATACTGTTAGAGAATCACCTTATCCATATATGGTAGAGTGCTATTGAAATACATAGTTAGTAGATTACGTCATAAATGTTTGACTACTGTATATAAGTGTAAAGGTAAATTGCTTTACAAGTATTGACAAGGCTTGTAAATATTGGTAATATAAGGTGTAAATATTTTTTGCTTGACAGATAATGCTTTCAAAAAGAGCGCTAGAGGAGTGAATCATGGAAGAACGAATGACAATTAGTTTGTTGTTAGATTTTTATGGATCCTTGTTGACGGAGCGACAACGAGAGTGTTACGCCTTGCATCATGAAGATGATATGTCATTAGGTGAAATTGCAGAAGAGTTGAGCATATCTAGACAAGCCGTCCACGATAATATTGAACGAGCTAAGTCCAGTATGGAGGCTTATGAAGGAAAATTACACCTTATTGAACAATATTTGCAGCGACAACAGATTGTGAAAGAACTGAAAACACAGTTGGAATCAGTCACATCTACAACGATTCAATCATTATTAACACAATTGGAGGGCTAGTATGGCTTTTGAAAATTTAACACATAAATTGCAAGAAGCCTTTGCATCCTTAAAAGGAAAAGGTAAAATTTCTGAAGATGATGTCAACCTAGCGTTGCGACAAGTTCGCTTTGCCTTGTTAGAAGCAGACGTAAACTTCGCAGTAGCGAAAGACTTTATTGCTCGTATAAAGGATAAAGCTTTGGGGGAAGAAGTATTCGGCTCCCTGAATCCTGCGCAAACGGTCATTAAAATTGTGAATGACGAATTGACCGAGTTATTAGGTGGTACTGAAAGTCGCATCATGATTTCTCCGAAAGCACCGACCATCATTATGTTGGTAGGCTTGCAAGGGGCAGGTAAAACGACTACAGCTGGCAAATTGTCTGTACATCTTCGTAAACAAGGTAAGAATCCGATGCTGGTAGCAGCCGATGTGTATCGTCCAGCTGCGATTAAGCAGTTGCAAGTGGTAGGTGCTCAAATCGATATTCCTGTATTTGCAAATGAAACACCAGGTGCGAATCCAGTAGAGATTGCTAAAGCAGGTATTGAAGAAGCAAAACGCCTATTCAAAGATATTGTCATCATTGATACAGCGGGTCGACTTGCTATTGATGAAACATTGATGGATGAACTAGCCAATATTAAACGTGAAGTGAAACCTCATGAAATTTTGTTAGTAGTAGATGCCATGATTGGTCAAGATGCGGTAGGCACAGCAGAAGCATTTAATAATTACCTAGGCCTTGATGGTGTAATTTTAACGAAAATGGATGGGGATGCCCGTGGTGGTGCAGCGCTTTCTATTAAAGCAGTAACAGGCACACCGATTAAATTTACAGGTACTAGCGAAAAGATGGATGGCTTAGAAGTATTCCATCCAGATCGTATGGCATCTCGTATCCTTGATTTGGGCGATTTCAAAACATTAATTGAAAATGTGCAAAGTTCTATCGATGAAGAAGAAGCGAAAAAAATGGCTGAAAAGATGGCCAAAAATAGCTTTACTTTGGATGATTTCTTAGCACAAATGAACCAAATCCGTAAATTGGGGCCTTTGCAAAACTTATTGGGCATGTTGCCTGGTATGGGGAAATTGAAAGACCAATTAGCGGGCTTTGACTTAGACAATAAAGAAGTACGTCAAATTGAAGCCATTATCAAATCTATGACGATGGCGGAACGTACGGATCCTAATATATTGAACGGTTCTCGCCGTAAACGTATTGCGGCAGGTTCCGGCACTACAGTGCAGCGAGTGAATCAATTGATCAAACAATTTGAAGAGGCTCGCAAATTTATGAAACAGATGCAGTCTATGAGCAAAGGTAAGAAGGGCATGTTCCCTAAATTACCGTTCATGGGATAATATTCTATTTAAGGAGGTGAAAGAAGAATGTTAAAAATCCGTTTAACTCGTTTAGGTGCTAAAAAAGCTCCTTTCTATCGTATCGTTGTTGCTGACTCCCGCGCTCCACGCGAAGGTCGTCCAGTTGATACAGTAGGTCAATACGATGCTACTAAAAACCCAGCAATCGTTAATATTGACGAAGAGAAAGCATTAGAATGGTTGGGTAAAGGTGCACAACCTACTGATACTGTTCGCTCCTTGTTCAAAAAACATGGTGTTATGCAAAAATTTGCTGACGCTAAAAAATAATTAATAGAGAGGCGTACTGTGATGCAAGAATTAATTACATTAATTGTTCAATCATTAGTTAAGCAACCTGAAGCCGTTTCTGTTACTATGGAAGTCCGCGATCAAGTGGAAGTCTATGAAATCCGTGTCGCTCCTGATGATATGGGTAAAGTAATTGGAAAGCAAGGTAAGATTGCGAAAGCAATTCGCGCTGTGGCAAAAGCAGCGGCTATTAAAGAGAACAAGAAGATATCCGTTGATATTGTCTAAAAGGGTGGTAACATGGAAGAAATGACATTACGCGTACCCGTGGCAATTAAGTCTAAGGTTACGGACACTTTAAAAAACAAAATCATTGCTGATTTACAACAGCAAATGGACATGGTGGACCAAGATTTACAACAAATCGAATTCCAAGCTAAACGTTTGTTAAGTGAACAAGCAAAAATTGATGCACAAGGTTTAATCCAATTGCGTCAACAAATCGAGGAAGAAAAGCAACAACGCGTAGCTTTCAAAGCTCAAGTAGCAGAGCGCTTGAAAGAAGCAGAAAAGCTTGAAGTTGGTTCTGAAATTGCCCAAGGCCAAATGGAGCAAACAATTACTGTGAAAATCGGTGACAATTTAGATGCTCTTATGGGGTCTGAAATTTTGCTAGAAGATGGCAAAGTTGTGGCATTCCGTAAATAATGGATACCCAAGAACTGATTACCATCGGTGTGATCGTCGCTCCGCACGGTGTGCGGGGCGATGTTCGTATATTGCCGAGAACAGACTTCCCAGAACGGTTTATGAAGATGGATGTGTGCTACATCAATGGTCAACCATACCACATTACATCTGCAAAGTTTCATAAGCAATTTATATTGGCTACTTTCAAAGAATTGCCTGACCGCACTGCTGTAGAGCGTTTGGGAAAACAAGAAATTAAAGTGCCAAGACAAGATTTGGTGGAATTGCCAGAAGATAGATATTATGTCTTTGAAATCGAAGGCCTTGCTGTGGAAGATACAGAAGGCAATGATTTAGGTATCGTAAAAGAAGTATTGCAACCTGGTGCAAACGATGTGTACGTGGTAGCCAAAGAGGGTGAACCTGATTTGTTGTTGCCTGCTTTGAAAACAGTGGTGTTAACCATTGATATCGAAGGCGGTAAGATGATCGTAGATCCTCCAGAATGGTTGTAATAGAAAAGTCCCTTGTACTGAGTGCAATGATGCATTCAGTACAGGGGACTTTTTGTGTTCTATAGACTTTGCACATACATAGGACTGGTGGTGTAATCATAATGACTGTCACGATAGCGTGGATTATCTATAGTGAGTCTCCATAGTCGACTTGCTAGTTGATCTTGCTCGCACAGTACTTTGGTAATGCCAGTTGCTTGCTGACAGAAAGGAGCCCACTTTTGCACGATAGGAATAGAGGAACGCTTTCCTTTTAAGTATTGACGACCTCTGTCGTTGAAAGCTAGTAGACGACCGTAGGTAGGTCCTTGTTGGTGGCAGTCTTGGAACATCTCTTGAGTGCGACGGAAGAGGCTATAGGTAGCGAGACGATCGAGTCGAGCGTAGGTATAGCGTTTTGATTTTAAACTTTCACGGGCTTGTTCCCAAGAGGAGAGGGTACTCGCAGTGAGCCAGGCATCTTCTAAACCGTCACTCATGTCATGTAAGGTTTGCAAATCTTCTTTGGTTGCTACACGACTAGTGAGGTGAATCATATCATAATAGCGCTCTAAGGTAGCGTAATAGTTGGACTCTACGATGTCCATAGCGAGAGGGGCTACCATAGGGGGAAAATAGTGATACCAATTGGAAACATGTGTGCCTAACGATGCGGTCGAATCAATAGCTAATTTATCTAACAATCTGGATGCATCGTCTTCTAATGAGGCACAAGGTGCGTAAGAGGTATCAGACATTTGTAGTATGTTGTGAGACCTGGATAGACTGGAAGATGTTGGTTTGGATGCATAAATAGCATTTCGTAAGGCTGTGCCTGATGGAAATGAATCACCTAAGGTTGGATTGTGATGGGAACTCGTTCGTTTCACGGGAATGATGTCTAACTCGATGTGATAGCGATGTAAGGCACGTATGTATTCAATGCCTAAGATGATGTTAGGGTCAGTATTTAACATACTCATGTGATTTGACTTTTCTAATGAGTTGTTCCCTGATGAGGGCTGTTTTGTTTCTGAAATTATGTTGCTCTCTGAGTTTTGCCCAAAGGAATTATCAGTATTCAATGAGGTATTTGTTGAATGGTAAAGCTGAATTGCTTTACGAAGAGCTGTGCTATAGGAGTACCCCTGCCCTAAAAGAGTGCGCAACGATTCTTGCGTGCTAGGGTGATCGAGAACTTTAGCGATGGATACAAGTTCCTCTACATCTGTATGGCTGGCACCAAATGAGATAGCGTCACACCCTAGGGCATGTAATAATCTGACACCACCGGATGCAAAATATTCTGCCGAACTAACGGCGAACATAGAAGGTAGTTCAAAGACGATATCAGCACCACCCATGATAGCCCATTGAGCGCGATGAAATTTAGAAAATATGGCAGGTGTCCCCCGTTGCACAAAGTCGCCACTCATCACAATGAGCAAAGTTGCATCTGGATATGCACGGCGAAGCTCTTGTAATTGATGGGCGTGCCCTTTGTGAAAGGGATTATATTCTGCAATAATTCCGATGGTGTTCATGGTCTGGTACCTCCTGTTATGTATATTAGTATATCATGAGATAAAACTTTCATAAACGCTACCCATTTTACAAGGAACATCAAGATATGTTTTTATCATCTATATAGAAGAGCTACAATATATGAAAGAAGTCACAAAAAAAGGGTAGAAAAAAACGTGAATTTAGTGTTATAATTGGGTGTAGAAATTGTGTCTATTAGAGGTAAGCATATGAAACAATATATCATAGCCCTTGGTTTAGGGATGGTGTTGTTCTTAGGCGGTTGTGGTAGTCAACAGGCCATCGATACCTATAGTTTTGGTCAGAAAGTCATCAATGTAGGTCAATCTGAAGTGATTGTGGATTCACCTTTTGACTTTGGTCAGTTGGATAGAATTACAGCCAATGAAAAGGGACAACCTTTAACCATCTATGCAGGACTAGATAAAAATTATGGTGTCTATGTGAGTGCTACACAGGCTTCTACAGGAGCACCATTACCAACGCTAGAAGAGGGCGCAAAATTAGGGCAACAAGCTTTGGTTAAAGAATTAGGCCAAACGGGTGCCAATATACCATGGGACCAAGAGCGAGTGCAGGTGGACGGCGTACAGGCTGTGAAATCTACGATGCTAGCAGGTGCTAATGGACAAAAAATTAGGTTTACTCAGTATACTTTCATTAATAAAGGTGTACTGTGGAATATACGCTATTCATACAGTGAAAGTTCTCCACAAGGAGAAGAAATCAATCAACGTGTGAATGGGCACATTCAAGTTACTAAGAAAGAGGGATAAGACATGAACGTTTTAGTTGTAAACTGCGGTAGCTCCTCCTTGAAGTATCAATTAATTGATATGGAGCATGAAGTTGTATTGGCGAAAGGTCAATTTGAAAAAATCGGTTCCGATGATGCTATTTTCACGCATCGCCGTCCAGATGCTGACAAATTAGAACGCATCGAACCAGTGGCTGACCACAAAGTGGCGTTACAAGTCTTATTGGATATTTTAGTTGATCCAGAGCATGGCGTAATTGGTTCTATGGATGAAATCGACGCTGTAGGTCACCGTGTAGTACATGGTGCTGAAAAATTTGCTGATTCCGTATTAATCACTCCAGCAGTGATGGAAGCATTGGAAGAATGTGCGAAAATCGCTCCACTTCACAATCCTCCAAACATCCAAGGTATTGAAGCATGCCAAAAAATTATGCCAAATGTACCACAAGTTGGTGTATTTGATACAGCATTCCATCAAACAATGCCTGCTGAGGCGTTCTTGTATGGTCTTCCATACGAAGCATACACTGATTTAGGTGTTCGTCGTTATGGTTTCCATGGTACTTCCCACAAATATGTGGCACAACGTGTGGCTGAATTGATGGGTAAACACATGTCCGACCTTCGTATCGTATCCTGTCACTTAGGTAATGGTTCTTCCGTTACAGCTATCAAAGGTGGCCGTTCTATCGATACTTCCATGGGTTTCACTCCATTGTCTGGTTTGATCATGGGTACTCGTTGTGGTGATATTGACCCAGCTATCGTACCTTACTTGATGGAAAAATGGGATATGACATACCATGAAATTGATGCTATCATGAATAAAAAATCAGGTGTATTCGGTATTTCTGGCGTTTCTAATGACTTCCGCGTTATCGAAGAAGCTGCTGAAGAAGGCAATAAACGTGCGCAATTAGCATTGGATATGTTCCATTACAAAGTACGTGCTACCATCGGTGCTTACGTAGCTGTTATGGGTGGCGTTGACGCTATCGTATTCACAGCTGGTATCGGTGAAAATGGTATTGGTAACCGTGACGCAATCTGCAACGGTTTAGAATACTTAGGTACTCGTATTGACCCTGAACGTAACAATGTTCGTGGTAAAGAAGCTGAAATCAGTGCAGAAGGTTCCAAAGTTAAAATCTTTGCAATCCCTACAAATGAAGAAATCATGATTGCTCGTGATACAAAACGTATTACTAGCCCATTAGTGATGAAAAACTGGTAATCTTTGATTATCTGTGAAAGAGTCTCCTCTATGAGGAGGCTCTTTTTGTTGTTGACAAATACTTTCACTGGTTGCTATTCTAACAGTAGGATGATGTTACTGTTGATGAAAGGATGAGGTCATGTCTATACAATATCAAGAACAATCGAAACGATCCAACGCTGGCATTGCATTAGTCAGTGTATTTATTGCGATAGCATTGGGAGCCTTGGCATATAGTGTATGTAGATATCTGGAGTTAGGTAGTGTAGCTTTAGCAGAAATATTAATAGAAGTAATTATTTTATTTGTCCTAGTGTGGCAGGCAGTGGGGACCTATACATTTAGGTTGACCGAATCGGATCTCATCATTGATGAGGTAGGCTTATTAGGAAAGAAACGAATGGTCATTCCGTATACAATGATCAACGGGGTCTACCAATTTAAACAGTCCATGATGCCACCATTAAAATTTCGCTATAAATATCGTAAGCTTTCTTCTACCGATGATCGCCCAGTATGGGCATTAGCTTACTCAGTGGTGAAAGGGAAACAATTAAAACATGGCCGTGTGTTATTGAAAGCAGAGCAAGAGTTTTTCGATTGTCTAGCACAACATGTGCCGAACCTAATGCAGGTGAAAGAAGACCAAGTTGTCTTTCATGCGTACCTAAGAGAAGATGCTTTCAAACATGGAGAAGATTTTGAAACCTATGCAGCCAGTGTATATGGACAAAGTCATGCAGAGGCAGGTAACTCGGAAACGTAAAGACTATTTATATCGACTACAGGGGAAGTGTATACTAGGTGTGCCAGTGATTTTGTAACCATAAAGACATTTATGAAGAAATCGGGAAGAAAATAAAGGGTTTTTCTATTCTACGGCGAATACAATATAAAGAAAGATATATGCGTACCTACAATGGTACATAGTGATACGTCACACTCTTCGGAGTGTGGCGTGTTGTCGTTTATGGGACTAGAGGGTGTACTTTCAAATGTTGGAGGAATTATGCTGGACTTACAATCATATCAAATGCCACGAGAAAAATTTATTGCCTTAGGAGCGGAAGCGCTAGAGTTAGAGGAATTATTAGCGATTTTGTTGCGCACAGGTCGAAAGGGGGCTACTGTTTTGGAAGTAGCTCATGATGTGGTGAAACGAATGGAAGGATTGGTTGGTGGATTGAATAATGTTACCGTAGATACTTTGCGAGAGATTGATGGCATTGGGCAAGATAAGGCGGTGACCATTTGCGCGGCGATTGAATTAGGCCGACGGTTAGGTCAGATGAAAGTGAAACAAGATTGGGCAGATTTTAGCACTCCAGAAGCGGCGGCAAATTATATGATGGAACGTCTCCGCCACAAACGAGAAGAACATTTTTATGTGTTGCTATTGACGGTAAAGAATAAATTGATCAAGCCAGTGCTCATTTCAAAAGGGGGATTGACTAGTAGTACGGCGGAACAACGAGCCGTATTTCGCCAAGCCATCGATGCTAATGCGGCGGCCATGATATTGATGCATAACCATCCATCAGGAGACCCCACAGAGAGCAGTGATGATGTGCGAGTGACAAAAATTTTTGCCAGAGCTGGAGAGGTTATGGGGATTCCCGTGCTGGATCATATTATTATTGGAGATGGTACTTATGTGAGTTTGCTAGAAAAAGGTATACTATAAGGGTGCATATGTGCGGTAAATTTGCTATAATTAAATGATTGGAATAAAGATAAGATATCAGAGGTTATAGCGTGCGAATTATTGGAATAGATCCAGGCTATGCCATCTGTGGTTATGGTATCATTGATGTAGTGGGCAGTTCCTTAAAACCTGTTACGTACGGTGTGATTACCACAGAGGCGAAGACGCCAGAGGCAAGCCGGTTAGAAATTATATTTAATGAGTTGAGCGATATTCTAGAAGAATTTCGCCCTCAAAAATTTGGCATAGAAAAATTGTACTTTGCCCGCAATGTAACAACGGGTATTGGCGTAGCACAAGCAAGAGGTGTTACACTGCTGGCGGCGAGTCAACAAGATTTGCCGATTTATGAATACACACCATTACAGGTGAAACAATCTGTAGTGGGCTATGGGAAAGCCACAAAAGAACAGGTTATCTACATGACGATGAATTTATTGGGGATTCGTGAAAAAATTAAGCCTGATGATGCGGCCGATGCGTTGGCCATCGCCATCTGCACGGCTCATAGTTCCCATACAGATACATTGAAACAGATTTTACAATTGTGAGGATATAATGATTGCATATATAAAAGGAATTGTCACCCATCGATTGGTTGATGTGGTGTACGTGAATGTCCATAATGTGGGCTATCGTGTGTACGTACCTAGTTCAGTACAAAGTCAATTGCAAGTAGGAGAAGAAACATGTCTATTTACCTACACCAATGTACGGGAAGATGCCATTCAATTATATGGCTTTTTGACCATAGAAGATTATGAGCTGTTTTTATTGCTTATCTCTGTATCGGGAGTGGGTCCAAAATTAGGACTTGGTATTTTATCGGCTATTAGCCCAGACCACTTTGTGGGATTGATCATTAGTGGCGATACAAAAGGTCTTCAGAAATTGCCTGGTATTGGTAAAAAATCAGCAGAGAGATTGGTGCTAGAGTTAAAAGATAAAATTGAAAGCCTCGGTATTGCAGGTACTTTCACACCAACGGGAAGAATTTCACCAGTAGAACAAGTGCCTGTAGGTGCTACCGAAGAAGTGTTAGAAGCACTGATGGCATTAGGATATAGTGCACAAGAGGTGCAGCCAGTGATTCAAAATGTGTACGATGGAACACAGGAAGTACCAGTTTTATTAAAACAAGTATTAGCGGCATTGGGTAAAGGACGATAAGAATGGAACAAGAAAATCGAATTGTAACCATGCAAGAACGGGAAGAAGACAATTGGCAATTTAGTCTTCGTCCTCGCTATTTAAAAGAATACATTGGGCAAACACAGGCAAAAGAGAATCTTCATATTTTTATTGAAGCGGCCAAGCTGCGAGGAGATACCTTGGACCATGTCTTACTCTATGGACCTCCAGGGTTAGGGAAAACCACCTTGGCAGGAATCGTAGCCAATGAATTGGGCGTAAACTTTCGTGTTACCTCTGGACCAGCCATAGAACGAGCTGGCGATTTGGCAGCTTTATTGAGCAATTTGCAACCGGGAGATGTATTGTTTATCGATGAAATCCATCGCTTATCTCGCTCGGTAGAAGAAGTGCTATATTCTGCTATGGAAGATTATGCTTTAGATATTATTATTGGTAAAGGTCCCAGTGCTAGATCGGTGCGTATTGAATTGCCTAAATTCACCCTGATTGGTGCCACAACACGAGCGGGGTCTTTGGCGGCACCGCTCCGTGATCGCTTTGGTGTGATTAGTCGCTTGGAATATTACAAGCAAAATGAGCTAGAGTTTATTGTGAGCCGTTCTGCTGATATTTTAGATATCCATATGGACCCAGAAGGGGCTAGTGAAATTGCTCGTCGTTCTAGAGGAACTCCTCGTATTGCCAATCGTTTGTTGAAACGTGTTCGTGATGTAGCGCAAGTATTGGGTGATGGTGTGATTACAAAAGAAATTGCAGATCAGGCCTTACAGCGTTTAGATATTGATAAGCTAGGTCTAGATCGTATAGATAGACGTATTTTAAGTACTATTATTGAAAAATTTGATGGTGGCCCTGTAGGGGTGGACACGATTGCAGCCTCAGTGAGTGAGGAACGTGAAAGTGTTGAAGATGTGTATGAACCGTACTTGATGCAACTTGGCTTATTGGCACGAACAAATCGCGGGCGCATTGTGACACCGGCTGCCTATGACCACTTGGGGATCCCTAGGAAGGTGGATGCATGAAAAAGGTAGGATATCGCTATGTAGCGATTGCAATAATGACGACTTTATTAGGGGCTATGCCATTGGTAGGGATGGCAGTCTCGCAAAAGGAAGTGCCGAAACGTACATTAGTGAAAGCCCCCTTCGTAAAGCCAAATGAAAGAAAAGCTCCTACAGTACCAAAGCGAGTGATTCAGAGGCCTACGGTGAAAGCATCGAATACTGGAAAACAGACTGTATCAGAATCTAACAAGAAAGATAAAAAAGGTGCTACAAAAGTAGAAGCTACTTCAATACGAAAATCAGGTTCTAGTGGAGAGCCTGTGATACGAGTATTGCTTGGACATAGATCACAATCTTTCAGTATCACTAGCAAGATGCCCATGGTCGTCTTAGATGGTGCAGGTCGCCAA
The DNA here is from genome assembly GCF_003992005.1 of Veillonella sp. VA139. Classification (GTDB taxonomy): domain Bacteria; phylum Bacillota; class Negativicutes; order Veillonellales; family Veillonellaceae; genus F0422. The sequence goes on from NZ_RQVL01000032.1 coordinate 15,588, forward strand.
GTGCAGACAATCAAAGAACACCAAAATGTCACTATTTCCGGAGACGGCGGGGTGGTTCGAGTGAATGGGAAGCCCATCGGTACAACCATTAGTATTCAAAATTCACAAGGTCGGTATGGGTCTGAATTACAAACGTTGGGAAAAACTTATCGTGGCGGTATTACTGTACACGCCAATGGATCGGGAATGATGAGTGTAGTGAATGTGTTAGGCTTAGAACAATATGTACAGGGGGTAGTCCCAGAAGAAGTGGTACCTAGTTGGCCTGTAGCAGCTCTTGAGGCACAAGCGGTAGCGGCTAGGACCTATGCTTTACACTCTATGAAGAATAAACAAAACAATCTGTATGATATTGGAACCACTACAGCTGACCAAGTATATGGTGGAAAAAGTAGCGAATTTGCCAGCACGAATGCAGCAGTAAAGCATACCCATGGTATGGTGATTACCTATCAGGGGCAACCGATTAATGCTCTTTTTCATTCCGATGGAGGTGGCTATACAGAAGATAGTGTCAATGTATGGGGGAATGATGTACCATATCTAAAGGGTGTAGTAGATTACTCTAATCATGAAGGGACCACCGTGTGGAATGTTATCACGAGCCGTCAAAGTATAGAGCAGAAATTAGCGAGTGCTAGCAAATCGGTAGGATATTTACAGAAAATTGAATTGTCTCCGTTGGGGGATCGATCTGTGAAAGCACAAGATCGTGGCGTATCAGGGCGTGTAAAAGTGATGAAATTTATCGGTGAGAGGGGGTCAATATCGCTAACAGGAGAACAGGTACAAGGGATATTTGGATTAAAGTCCACTTTATTTGATTTTTATGTAGGGCAAAGCCCTCCAACCCGTATGCAAGGATCCTCTGTAAAACCAAACCATACTTTTAGCAAAGCGAATCAGACAGTGACAATTCATGGATATGGTTGGGGACATGGATTGGGGCTTTCACAGTGGGGAGCGGCAGAAATGGCTAGCCGAAAAGAGGCAAGACAGCCTGAGTATTATAAAGTGATTTTACAACATTATTACCAAGGTACGGCACTTACAAAACTGTACAATTAATGAGGAATAGCATGAAAGTATCTGATTTTAATTATGATTTGCCGGAGGAACTCATAGCGCAACATCCGGTAGAACCACGGGATATGTCACGATTGATGACCTTGGACAAGGTGAGTGGAGAAATCTGCCATAAAGCATCCTTTCACTCTATACTAGAAGAGTTGCAGGTAGGAGATGTGTTAATTTTCAATAACACGAAGGTCATCCCAGCACGTTTGTATGGAGAACGAAAAGGAACAGGTGGCAAGGTAGAAGTACTGCTGTTGACGCCGAAAGGAGAACATCTATGGGAATGCCTTGTGAAACCGGGTAAAAAATGTCAAAAGGGACAAGAACTGTCCTTTGGTGCCAATTTGGAAGCGGTTGTTGTTGATCATACAACATTTGGTGGTCGATTGATTCAATTTAAGCCAAATGGCAATTTTGATGAGATTATCAATGATATTGGGGAAATGCCATTGCCTCCGTATATTCATGAAAAGCTAGAAGACAAAGATAGATACCAAACAGTATATGCCAAAGAAAAAGGGTCCGCAGCAGCACCGACGGCGGGCTTACATTTTACACCGGAACTGTTGAATGAAATTCAGGCTAAAGGTGTGCAAATTGGATTTGTTACCCTTCATGTAGGATTGGGTACATTCCGTCCTGTGTCGGCAGAATCCATTGAAGACCATGATATGCATAAAGAGTTTTATCACGTGTCGGAAGAGACTGCAGAACTTGTGAACCGTGCCAAAGCAGAAGGACGAAGAGTGATTGCCGTAGGAACTACATCGGTGCGCACCTTGGAATCAGCAGCGACCGAGGTAGGTCATGTAAGAAGCGGTTCCGACTGGACTCAAATTTTCATCTACCCAGGATATACTTATAAGATGGTAGACGCATTGATTACTAACTTTCATCTGCCACAGTCTACCTTGCTCATGCTCATTAGCGCTCTAGCTGGCAGAGAGCATTGTCTGGCGGCCTATGAAGAGGCGGTACGTGAAAAATATAGATTTTTTAGCTTTGGTGACGCAATGTTCATTCGATAAGTTGAAAGTTGTGTTATAATACAGAAGTAATAAAGGAGTGTATATATGGCGATTAGATATGAATTGCAAAAACAATGCCCCCATACAGGTGCACGGGCAGGGTTATTGCATACTCCTCATGGAACTTATGAAACACCAATGTTCATGCCCGTAGGGACACAGGCAACGGTGAAAACATTGGCCCCAGAGGAGCTCAAAGCGATGGGCTCTCAAGTCATTTTGAGTAATACCTATCATTTATTCTTGCGCCCGGGTGCTGACCTAGTGGAAGAGGCTGGTGGATTGCACAAGTTCATGAATTGGGACCAAGCCATCTTAACCGATAGCGGTGGGTTCCAAGTGTTCAGTTTAGGCAAGTTGCGCAAGATTACAGAAGAAGGGGTGAACTTTAGATCTCATTTAGATGGGTCTAAAAAATTCTTGTCTCCTGAAGTGGCAACAAAAGTACAGGAACAATTAGGATCTGACATTATGATGGCATTCGATGAATGTATCCCCTATCCGGCGGATCATCGGTATGCAGATGCATCCACAGCGCGGACTACACGTTGGGCGGAACGTTGCCAAAAGGCACGTCGTTCCAAAAACCAAGGCATGTTCGGCATTGTCCAAGGCGGTATGTATAAGGACCTTCGTGAAAGAAGTGCCAAAGAATTGGTAGCTATGGACTTTGAAGGGTATAGCATTGGCGGTCTTTCTGTAGGGGAACCACATGATTTGATGTATGAAGTACTAGAATATACAACACCATTGTTGCCTACCAATAAAGCTCGTTATTTGATGGGTGTTGGTACTGCTGACTGTTTAGTGGAAGGGGTAGCTCGTGGTGTCGATATGTTTGACTGCGTATATCCAACACGTGTGGCACGAAATGGTATGGCCATGACATGGAAAGGACGATTGAATTTACGTAATGCCTCTTTCATGCGTGACTGGGGTCCTATTGAAGAAGGTTGCGGCTGTTATGCGTGCCGTAACTATACAAGAGCTTATATTCGACATCTATACAAAGCAGAAGAAATTTTGGCTTTCCGTTTGGTGTCGTATCATAATTTATATTTCTTACTAGAATTTATGCGTCAAATGCGTAAAGCTATCTTAGAAGATCGCTTTGTAGCATTCCGCGAAGAGTTCTGGCAATATTTTACTAAATAGGAGGATGTATGGATTTCTTAGAATTTTTCCAAGGACAAACAGGGCAAGCAATTTTACCATTATTGATTATGGTCGTGATTTTTTATTTCTTGTTATATCGTCCACAAAAGAAACAACAAAAACAACGTCAAGTGTTATTGAATAGTCTAAAAAAAGGTCAGAAAGTATTGACCGTAGGCGGTATTTACGGGGAAATCGTTTCCTTAACAGAAGATACACTAGTGCTACAAGTATCTGAAAAAGTAGAAATGAAATTTGCTCGTACAGCCATTGCACAAGTTCTTGGAAAGGACCAAAAGTAATGGATAAAGCGTCATTGCGACAGGCTTTTTTAGAACGTCGTCGCAGTGTGCCAGTCCAAGAGGTTCCTACGTGGTCGGCACAATTGGCGGATCGACTGTGGGCTATGCCTAAAGTGGTTGATGCGGAGCATATCATGGCCTATTTGGCTATGCCCAAGGAAGCTAATCTAGATGCTTTCATTATAAAAGCCTTGGAGCAGGGTAAGCATGTATATGTACCTGTGTGCGTAACCAAAACGGAGATGGTAGGTGTTCGGATTACTGATTTAGAAACACTTGCGAGGGGCACGTTGGGAATCCGTATTCCTAAGGAGCCTTATGAGATCGTAGAACCAATGGAATTGGATTGTATTCTCGTTCCCGGCCTTGCCTTTGATCGTAGAGGCGGTCGCATGGGAATGGGGGCTGGATATTATGACCGATACTTACAACAGATTGCTGTAGAAAAACGAATCGGTATTGCCTGGGATAACCAACTTTCAGAGGAGGTATTACCCATGGCACCTCATGATGAGTGGATGCACAAAATCGTAACCCCATCAGAGAGTATCCATTGTTATAAAGGATAGGAGGGAATCCATTGAACACAAAAGCAGCTTTACGCTTTTTCGGCGTAGTAGCAGTGATTTTAGGCCTATTTATTTGGCTCATTGGACCACTTGCCAACTCCATTAAACAAGGGTTGGATTTACAAGGTGGTACTCATATTGTATTAGAAGCGCAAGATTCTGGCCCGAATTTGGTCACAGATGATGCGGTGGAACGGGTTATTCAAATTTTAGGCCGTCGTATTAATGAAATGGGTTTAACTGAGCCTATCATTCAACGAGAAGGTAAAAAACGTATCATTATCGAATTACCTGGTGAAAAAGATCCTCAAAAAGCTATTGAGACAGTTGGTAAAACAGCGGTTCTTGAGTTCCGTGATGAAAATGGCAAAGTTCATTTAGATGGTAATGATTTAAAAGATGCAAAAGAACAATTAGAAGGTAAACAAGCATCCGTTAATATCCAATTAACAGATGAAGGGGCGAAAAAATTCGGTGCTTTAACAACCGCTAACATTGGTCGTCATATCGGTATTTACCTTGATGGTGAGCAATTGACAAATCCAGTGGTGAACGAACCAATTACTGGTGGCAGTGCTCGTATTACAGGTAGCCGTGATTTAGAAGAAGCAAAAAGCTTAGCCATCTTGTTGCGCTCTGGTGCGTTGCCTGTTAAAGTAGAAGTGATGGAAGTACGTACTGTTGGTCCTACTTTGGGTCAAGACTCGAAAGACAAATCCGTAGTAGCCTTCGGTGTTGGTATTGCCTTAATCATCGTATTTATGCTTGTCTTATATAGATTATCTGGATTTGTGGCGACGATTGCACTACTGGTATTCGTAATGATTTTAGTAGCCATTCTGGGACCGCATGCCCTGAATGCGACCATGACCTTACCGGGTGTGGCGGGGATTATCCTCAGTATGGGGGTTGCCGTGGATGCGAACATCCTAATCTTTGAACGGTTCAAAGAAGAAGTGGTGGAAGGTAAAACATTGCGTATGTCCATGGAATCTGGTTTCCGTCGTGCTTTCGATACGATCTTTGATGCGAACACATCCGTTATGATTACAGCGGTAATCCTCATTGTTCTTGGTAGTGGCCCTGTAAAAGGCTTCGCTATCAACTTGGCATTAGGTGTTATCGTATCCATGTTTACAGCTGTATCCATGAGCCGTACCTTGATGCATATGCTGATTGCAGCACAAATTACAAACCGACCATTCTGGTATGGTTCTAACGTATCTCCATCTATTACGATTGAAGCATTTAAGAAAGGAGATAAGAAAAAATGACATTTGATGTAATAAAACGTCATCGTTGGTGGTTTAGTATTTCTTCCATCGCGGTTATTATTAGTATTATCTCCATGTTTATATATGGATTTAACTTTGGTATCGATTTTACTGGTGGTACCATTGTAGAAGTAGAATTTAGCAAACCCGTGCAAGTGTCTGCTGTGCGGGAAAATTTGAAAGCTTTCGATTTGGAAAATGCAGTCATCCAATTATCTGGTGCCGATGCTACGGAATCAGAAGGTAAAACAGTAATGATTCGTACTCGTAACCTTGAGGCTAGTGAAAGTCAAGCTGTGATAGCAGCCTTGAACAAAAACTTGGCAGAAGGTACAGTAAAACGGATTGAATCGGTTGGTGCTGTGATCGGTTCCGAAGTTACAGAGCATGCATTGACTAATTTGCTTATCGCTTTCGTAGCGTTAGCGTTGTATATTACCTATCGCTTTGAGTATCGTGTGGCCTTGTCTTGTTTAGCGGCTATCTTCCATGACCTCATCATGGTACTAGGTGTGTTCTCTTTCTTCCATTTAGAAATTGATTCGTCCTTCCTAGCAGCAATCTTGACAGTTATTGGTTACTCCATGAATGAATCTGTGGTAATTTTTGACCGTATTCGTGAGAATACACATACTCATAAGCGTACCGATACATTTGCAGACCTTGCCAATGCGAGTATCCACCAAAGTATCCATCGTTCTTGTTATACATTATCTACAGTATTGTTTGCATGTTGTTCTTTATACTTCTTTGGTGGGGATACAACAAAAAACTTTGCTCTATGTATGATTGTTGGTTTCGTAAGTGGTGCGTATTCATCCATTTGCGTGGCTACATCATTGTGGGCGATTTGGAAATCAAATAATAAAAAAGATGTACGGAACGTACGCTCCTAAAGCGTCACTTGAGATGCTATTCTGCCTTGTGGCGATTATTAACTGAATATGATGAAGGGAAGAGCACGGCATACTCCTCACAAACGGTATTTCATAATGTTTGTTCGGAGCACACCGTGCTCTTCTTGTATTTACGTGATTAAGTCAATAATATAGCCACAAGGCGTTCTACGCATAACTGCGTTCCTTACGGGGGAGCACGGTATATCCCCTCAGAAACGGTATTTCATAATGTTTCTTCGGGGACACACCGTGCTCTTCTTGTGTTTGTGTGATTTAGGTAGTACGAAACGCCACAAGGCTACTACGCATAACTGCGTTCCTTACGGGG
>NZ_RQVL01000033.1 GCF_003992005.1 Veillonella sp. VA139
ACGCAGGATTCTTTAGTGACGAGGAACCCTCTTTTAAAGCTAGGTAATTATTTTTCCAACAAAAACTTGACACCGTCCTGTTATATAGACTACTTGCCAGATAGGAAGGATACTTGTAAAATGATAATAAAAGATATGAATCATCTTCGTGGAGTTAGGATGTATGATATGGATATAATGGGGAGGAAATAAATGAAATTACGTGAATTAGTGTTAATGTCCCTAGCCTTACCGGTGCTGGTGCAGGTGCAAGGGTATGATGGGACTACGCATACAGTCAATCAGTGGAATAGTGTGGATATTGAGTCTGGTACGGTAGTAGAAGATACTGCCAGCACTCGTCGCTATGAACTGAGGTATCAAGATGGTGATGTTCTAGGTACAAAGGCGAGCCAGACTACTCCTGGGGGTAGTACGATTACAGATATTATCCATGCTCATAATATGACGGCTCCTGGTGATGCAAGAACGAAACCTATTACAGAGGCAACCATTGTGTCACCTGGTACACTACACCTCATCCATGTGGATGATGGAAGTACCATTTCGCATCAGAATGGAGTAGAGATATATAATTCTAACAGTTCTGCTGTGGAACGGTCGGAAACAAATGTGACCTTTGATACGAAGGCTCATTTTGATATCACCACCCACGAGAACTATATTTTGCCCTACTACCCGATCTTTAGTGTTCTGGATGTGACTGGACAAGGGAACTCTTCTGGGGATGTGACGAAACCTGTGGCATCTGCGCATTTCAAGAAAGCTGTGGATATGAATATTAACAGCAATACGGAAGGCACAGGTGGAGCTAGTGCAGAAGACAATGCGAGGAGCCCTTCCAATCGTATTAATGGTGTGTTCGCTCAAACGAATCGAGGTGGTGAAAGTCATATTCACTTTGATGATACGTTGACTATGGCATCAACGAACTACAAAGATGGTGTGGGAATAACCCACTTGCGACTCGAAAATAATGGAGAAAATCGCTTTCACAAGGTATCGGAAGCTAATTCGATTACAGATTTTACAAAGGGCGGCTCGACGGCTACATTTAATGGTAATATAACGAGTACCATGACGAATTCAAATATTGCAGCACTTCGGTTTTTGAGTATCACGAATCACAATGGGGGCATGCATGTCAATGCCAATCAAGGAGTTACATCTACTATTACGAATCATACTACATCGAACGATGTGGTCACGATCAATGTATCCAGTACGACTCGTGACAATGGCTTCAGTGATACGAACTTGAAAGGGGACACAAATCTGAACACCACTGCGGATGCTGGTTCTGTGTGGGGACTCTACGTCAATGGAGAGTCTAAAGGTGAGAATCGGGTGGCTTTTACAGGGGCAAATACTACGATTGCAACTACAGGTAAAAAATGGACCTATGGTATTGATGTCAGTGCTAGTGGAGAGGCAAAGAATAAGGTTACTTTGCATAATGCGAATGTGACCACAGCATCTACCTCACCTGAAAGTAATAGTGCCTGGACCTATGGTGTGCGAACTACTTCGGATACGGGTGATACGACGATTACCTTGAAAGATAGCAAGGTTACTACCTCTTCAGCCTATGTGGCAAGAGGCATTGATATTGCAGATGAAAATAAGGGAAAGAATACCATTAACGTAGATACTACAATGATTGAGACTACGGCTAAGTTTGCCTATGGTATTAATGTACTTAGCAATAGTAATTCCAAGTCGGCAGGTGATAATATCCTACGATTCAGTGGAAACTCTGCTATCAACACGACTGCCACTACGACTGCCTATGGCGTTCGTATAGAGAAAAATAAATCCAATACTGGTGCTGGTACGAAAGTAGTGACTGATGTAGGGAGTACTGTGACCGTTAATTCCCAAAGTAATGGTACTGCCTACGGGATTTCCACAGTGCATAATGCGGCTGCGAACAATACTTCGTTCACCCATGATGGTAACGTTACTGTGTCTGCTCAAGGGAATGTGGCACATGGCATCTATTCTGTGAACAAGGCCAATGATAGTAAGATTATATCTACCTATAACAAGGATATAACTGTATCTGCCCAAGGGGCTACAGCCAATGGTGTATATTATGAAAGTACTGGCCCTAATGCTGAAATTACATCTACCTATCATAAGGATGTGAATGTAGCTGTGCAGGCAACTAATGGTAATGGTATGTACTATAAAAATAATGGATCGGGTAGTACGATTAGTTCCACTTATGATGGCTCTGTGAATCTAACCGTTGGAGGAGCAACCACTGCAAATGCGATTAATCACGATGTATATGCAAGTAATAGCACGACTCGAAGTACTTTCAATGGAGATGTGAATATTACTATGGCAGGCCCTGGTGTTCAAAATCGTGTGGTATGGATTAGAACGAAAGATGGTGTAACTGATGCCAAAAATGAAGCTATCTTTCGTAAAAAATTGACCATTGCTGGTAGTTACAGAAATGGAGCGTTATTATCTACTGGGGATGGGTCCCATATTACAGTCACTGGTGATGATGATGTGAAAATAAGTGGGTCTGTATTCAGTGCCGCTAAGGGTGTGGTTGATCTCAATTTGATGACAGACAAATCGTTCTTGGTAGGTATGGCTGATAATTTGAGTGCTGTAAATCCTGCGAATAAGGGCACAGTGAATATGAAGATGGCGAATCAAAGCAACTGGGTTAATTTAGGAAATTCTGTGGTGGATACCTTAGATATTTCTTCTGGAGCCACCATTGATTTTCTGGATAAAGATCAAGTTGCCTCGCTGGTTGTCAATGATTTAAAAGGTAGCGGTGGCATTTTCAACATGCAAGGGGATGTGAAAACTGGTGTTGCAGATACTATTTCTATCAAACATAGCAGCTCTGGCTTACATTATATTAATTTTGAAAATGCTGCCAATGCGAAATCTACGGGACATGAATATTTAAAATTGATTGAAAGTGCAGGAGATGAAGCGAATCTGAAGGCTACTTTCAAGTTGAAAAATACTAATGAACGTGTACCTATTCCGAAAGATGCAACTGGTACACAGAATGATAAGGCTGTTGTAGAACGTGGTGCCTATCTGTACACGTTAGGGCGTGCCACTGACGCGGAAGTGGTGTCCATTGGGGATGGTAATCGGAATAATTGGTACTTGTACCCAGTGAAAGATAATGGAGGTAATTCTTTAACGCCAGGGGCGAAGTCTGGTGTGAGTATGGGAGATGCTCTATATCAAATGAATTTAGTATCTACCAGTACCTTGGTGCAACGATTAGGAGAACTTCATTTGACGAAGGATATGCCTCATTCGCATGATTTGTGGGCAAAGCATGTGCGAGGACAATATAGAACTACTAGACAGGGACAGTCAGGCGAATTTAAAAATGATTACTGGGGTCTTCAAATGGGCTATGATTGGTCGAAACCGAGAGGAGAATGGTTACATTATGTAGGGCTGGCATTAGGATTTACACAATCGGTAGGGACCTTTGAAGGCTATAGTGGGTCCAGTGGATTACATGGCTATAACATGAGTGCCTATTCGACTTGGGTGAACAAGAATACCAATGTATATGTAGACCTTGTAGGCAAGGGAACACGATACGGTGGAAACTATAGTATTACGAATTACTCTGGTGAACAAGTACGTGCTACTGATGTGAATAGTACCTCTTACCTGATATCTGCAGAAGTGGGTAAACGTATATATGGAACAGGTGGTACACATGCGGGATGGTATGTGGAACCAGAAGCACAATTGACGTATTCTTTCACTCATGGATATAATTTCACCACATCGAATGGATTGCAGATTCGTACGGATGCGACACGGAGTTTAGTGGGTCGTGTGGGGCTACGAATTGGAAAAGATCAAATCCGTGGTACTGGTGTAAGTCCTTATGTAAAAGCCATGTACGAACGAGAGTTCCTTGGCACTGGTACATACCATTTCAACCACGTTAGCACGGAACAGGTAGTTCGCAAGGGCGGATGGTTTACCTATGGACTAGGCGTAACCTATACGAGCCCAAATAAAAATCATCATGTGTACTTAGAAGCACAACGAAGTAGCAAACATGGGATGCAACAAATATGGCAGATGAACCTAGGAGTGCGGAGTCTGTTCTAAGTTTGTTCATGATTGCGGTATCACTTTTAGATAGTGTTGGGTGTGCCTTATATACTGACCTACCATGCAAAATTTGCCCATTTTTAAATAAAAATTAAATATAAATCAATTCATTCTCAATGGAAATGCGATAATAAAGCCATATTCTCACATCGAACCCCGTCACGCATTTTGTGAATTTCGAATGGGCAAAAAATGGGCAAAAATACATAAACTATACGAACACTTGCGAACATAAAAAAGAAATAAAAATAACAAAAACCGCTTATTCATCGTATTCGCGAACACTTGCGAACACTTACGAATAAGCGGTTATTTTATATTGTATTGTGGTGGAGACGAGGGGAGTCGAACCCCTGTCCAAACATGTTGCCCCCTAGACCTCTCCGAGCGCAGTTGATGTTTTACACTTCGGATAGTGTTTGGACACCAACAACCTAAGCTATCCTAGCTCATGAGATTTAACTAGATCTAATTGAGCAGATAGAACTAGCTAGCCCGTAGTTTGACGCCACATCCCTCTCCACGGGCAAGAGAAGGTGTGACGTAGCTTATGCAGCTAATGCAAAATTTTCTTCTGCGTTTAATTTAAGGTTCACTGATTTATGGTCGAGTGAGACACCAGCTCGCTTTCTAAGATACATCCATACCTGTCGAAACCTTTACGTCCCCATATGTAATTATTGTCTTATAATTATATAGATATATTCTATGAAAGTCAAATGTAAATATGTACTTTTTTATGTAGATAGTGTATACTATTAAATATCATTCCTAGTACAGAGTCACAGGAGGAATCCTATGTCCTATGAAACAGAAAATGTAGCGGAGTTTGATCGCTTTACCTCTCTTACAGATGAAGAGATTGTTGCCATTTGTCAGGAGGAAAACAATCATCATGCTACTGATTATATTGTACAACGATATAAAAATTTTGTTCGATCTAAAGCTAGGTCCTATTTTTTAATGGGCGCTGATAAAGAAGATATTATACAAGAAGGTATGATCGGTTTATATAAAGCGACACGAGATTTTAATCAAGACCATGAGATTAGCTTTAAAGCATTCGCTGAATTATGCATTATACGACAAATCATATCTGCTATCAAGGGAGCCAGTCGTCAAAAACACATCCCCTTGAATTCATATATCTCTTTAAATAAGCCAGCCTATGATGACTCAGAACGAACACTTATTGAAGTGTTAGAGACAGAAAAAAATTTAGATCCCCAAGAAGTCGTCATCAATAGAGAGCAATATTCTCTGATTAAGGAAGTGATGGAGGCTGTTCTTAGCCCTCTAGAGTGGGATGTATTACGTGGATATATGGATGCCAAATCCTATCAAGAAATGGCAGAAGAACATCATCGTTCTGTAAAATCTATTGATAATGCATTGCAACGAGTAAAGAAAAAAATAGAAGTTTACTTCGGTCATAATCGTTGATACAGAAAGGAAGAGATTCATGAGAGATTTTCTAATGGCAGTTGAAATTATTATTTCTATTCTTTTAATTGTGGTAGTAGTAGCACAAACTGGTAAAAGCGCAGGTATGGGTGGTGCCGTTTCCGGTGCAGCAGACTCCGTATTTGGTGGTAAAGAGCGTGGCGTAGATGGATTCTTATCCCGTTGTACTGTGGTTCTTGCTACCTTGTTCGTATTAGTTAGTTTAGCCTTAGATTTGGCGTTAAGTTCTTATTAATGAATAGAAAAATCCTACCCTATGGTAGGTTTTTTTTATAGATACATGAGAGGTATTATGAGAGACGAAATATTACAGTTTTTACAGCAAATTTCACCCGATGCATACCATATCGATGATATTCCCTATATTTTGGGATATAAAGGAGAGCAATTACAGGAGTATTTTACCATTATACAATCTTTACAGAGTGATGGGCTAATAAAGATAAAACATGATGACTATGTATCTCTTATTCATACGCCAATTCATGTAGAGGAAGATCCCATATTAATCGGTACATACAAGGGAAGTGCAAAGGGGTACGGGTTTGTGGTACCCGATGATGAAACACAGGAAGAAGTCTACATTCCTCAAGGGGAATCTAAATATGCTATGCACGGAGATATTGTAGAGTATAAAGTATTGCAAGATGGGAATACTAGAAAAAAAGCTGAAGGCTATGTACTACGTATTATTGAAAGAAAGACAAATCGCATTGTTGGTATCTATGAACGACATACCTATAACGGATTTGTTACACCGCATAATGAACGCATTGGTCAAGATATTTTTGTACCTCTTACATCTACTATAGAGGTTAGAAGTGGAGCTACTGTCGTTGTTGAGATAACCGCATGGCCGGATAAGGACCATAAGGCAGAAGGTAAAATCATTGAAATTGTGGGTGATCATAATACGCCTTCCCTAGATGTATTATCTGTAATAGCTCATTTTGAATTGCCTACAGACTTCTCGCCAGAAGTGCAAGAAGAGGCAAAGCAGATTTCTTTTGATGTTACAGAAGAAAAGAATAGATTAGATTTACGACATGTGCCAATGATTACCATTGATGGAGAAGATGCAAGGGATTTAGATGATGCTGTTCATGCAAAGGTATTGGAGAATGGTAATATTCAATTAGGCGTGCATATTGCCGATGTAAGTCATTATGTACCAGTAGGTTCAGCCATTGACAAAGAGGCTTATGCTCGTGGTACTAGTGTATATCTCGTAGATCGGGTCCTTCCTATGTTGCCCGTAGAGCTATCTAATGGTATTTGCTCTCTCCAAGCACAGGAAGATCGATATGCTATGTCCTGTTTGATGGAAGTAAATCCACAAGGCGAGGTAGTGAACTATGAAATTACTCCGTCTATCATTCATGTTACACGTCGGTGTAGCTATAAGGAAATTTATCAAGCTTTACGGGAAGATACTATTCCTGATGATTTAGAACCTTTAATGGACATGGTAAAGACCTTAGAAACATTGACGTATCAATTAATGGGAAGGCGTCAACGAGTGGGGGCGATTACCTTTGATACACCAGAGTACAAGGTGCTATTAGATGAAACTGGTGTGCCACAACGGATTATTAAGAAGGAAAAAACCATCGCAGAAGGGCTTATTGAACAAAGTATGCTATTAGCTAATGAAACAGTGGCAACATTTCTTAGTGAACAATTAGACACGTCATTATATCGTATTCACGAAGCCCCAAAGGGAACGAAACTTGAAAAACTTATCGCAGTATTAAATCATGCTGGGATTCCTTTTGATTTACCAGAAGAATTAGAACCTAAATATTTTGAGGAATTATTGCAATCTGTAAAAGGCCAAGATATTGAACCAGTAGTACAAATTATGGTGCTACGGACTATGCATCAAGCTAAATATAGCTCCCAAAACATCGGTCATTTTGGACTAGCTTCAAAGGCATATACACATTTTACATCGCCTATTCGTCGATATCCAGATTTAATCATTCATCGGCTCCTACGCTATGTGTTACAAGGTAAGCCTAAGGCCTTTGAAATGATTGCAGATGATGTCTATTTGACAGAGGCAGGAGAACATTGTTCAAAACGGGAACAAATTGCCACAGCAGCTGAACGACACACTTTAGATATGAAAAAAGTGGAATATATGTCTCAATATGTGGGGGAAGCTTTTGAGGGACATATTAGCTCTATTACTCATTTTGGTATGTTTGTAGAAATTGAACATGGTGTAGATGGTCTCGTTCCATTCGCTATGATGGATGATGATCATTATGAATTTGATGAGAACCATTTTGTAGCCTATGGAAAGCGAAAAGGGAAAGAATATCGTCTAGGTACCCCTGTAACAGTGACTCTGATTAAGGCGGATAGAGAAAAACGTGCCATTGATTTTCTCATTGGAGAAGTTCAATATAATGGTAGTTATTTGAAAGAATTGCAAAAACTTTCACAAGCCAAAAAAGGGAAGAAGAAAGGACCCAAAAAGCGTAAAAAACAGAAGAAACAAGGGGTACAGAAGAGTGTCAATAAGAAAGCGAAAAAGAGGAAATAATAATGGCGAAAGAAGGAAATTTATTAATAGCAGATAATCGTAAAGCTCGTCATGATTTTCACATTCACGAAACCTATGAAGCAGGTATTGCTCTTACAGGAACGGAAGTGAAGTCTATTCGAGCTGGACGCATCAATTTAAAAGACAGTTTTTGTCGTATAGATAAAGGTGAACTCTTTTTATACGGAGTTCATATTAGTAAATACGAGCAAGGAAATCAGTTTAATCATGAACCAGAACGGACTCGTAAACTACTAATGCATAAACGAGAAATTCATAAATTACTTGGACAAGTGAAAGAAAAAGGATATTCCTTGATTCCTTTGAACTTTCATTATAGTCGTGGATATGTGAAAGTAACTGTAGGGTTAGTGACTGGCAAAAAGAATTACGATAAACGTCAAGATATGGCAGAACGAGATGCGAAACGAGATATTCAACGCCGTATGAAAGAACAGCTGCGTTAGTTACCATATCCAAATGTAAGTATAGGACGCAATACAAGTGCATCTCATCTATAGGATGATATGTATGAGAAGTATTGCGTCCTTTGTTGTGCGTAGAGATATAGACACGTACCATAAAAATATTTTCGTACGTAAAACGTTGCGTAGGATGCAGTAAAAGTATCAATTATCTATAGACGTGGTAGGTAACTTTTATCTACATATATGGTATAATAAAATGATACTTAATAGATTTGAGGAAAGGAGATTCTATGTTAGTCGATTTCCACATGCATACGAATGTATCAGACGGTACGTATATGCCAAGAGATTTGGTGGCATTAGCAAAAGAGAAACAAATACAGGAGATATCTATTACAGATCATGATGAAGTAGGTGCTTATGGGCAATTAACAAGAGATGATAGAATGGGAATTCAAATCTATCATGGTTGCGAATTTAGTACCTATTACCATGAAAAGGAAGTGCACGTATTGGGTTATCAATTTTCTTTAGACCATCCGGAACTACAGGACTATATTTCACATTTTAAAGAAGTACGACGTTCTAGAATTCATAAAATGGTAAACAAATGTGCGGATGCAGGCTATGATATTTCCTACGAGGAATTAGTAAATACATTCACTGATGCTGTGTCCTTTGGGCGCCCTCATATTGCACAATTACTCATTGCTCACGGCTATGTGAAAACCGTAGGGGAAGCCTTTGATACAATGTTAAACCCTAATGGTCCTTGCTTTGTACCAAAGGAAAAGTATGCCCCACAACAGGCCATTGATTTGATTCATCGTGCTGGTGGTATCGCTGTGTTAGCCCATCCTAAATTAGTGGAAAATGACACCTATGTACATGGATTATTAGAATTGCCTTTTGATGGTGTGGAGGTCTATCATTCTAGTCATACTGCCGAGGATAGTGCTAAATACCATCAATTAGCCGTTGATAGGAGATTATTAATCTCCGGTGGATCTGACTTTCACGGCATACAAGATCGGTTCCCTGAAAGTATCGGCCTTGGTGAATATGAAATACAAAGTGAGTGGGTAGCAGAATTTATGAAAGCCTTACAAGGCGCATAGAGGTGTAGTATGGATGTAATCGCATTTATTGGCCCTAGCGGAACAGGTAAAAGTCATAGAGCATTAGTGGTGGCCCATGAACACCATGCATCTTGTATCATTGATGATGGAATTTTAATTCATAATAATCGCATTGTAGGTGGTTTTTCTGCAAAAAAAGAAGAAAATCGTATTAAAGCAGTTCGACGTGCTATCTTTCAGGACAAACAACAGGTAGAAAGTGTACGAAAAGCCTTGGATGAGATTCAACCAGAACGTCTTATGATTCTAGGCACATCGGAAAATATGATTGGAAAAATTACAAAAGCCCTCGGCATCCCTGGGCCTTCTTATTATATCCATATTGAAGATGTAGCTAGCCCTAAGGATATTGAAAAAGCACAACATGCTAGATTAAAAGAGGGAAAACATATTATTCCCGTTCCATCCGTGGAGTTAAAACCTCACTTTAAAGGCTTTTTAATCGACCCTATTAAGTCGTTCTGGCGCAGAACTAGATTGTCTACGAAGCAAGACGAAGGTTGGGAAAAATCTGTTATCCGTCCAGCTTTCAGTTATTATGGCAAACTAGTTTTTGAAGATGCAGTCATCCAAGCACTCATCCAAAATAGCATTGAAAAATCCCCAGGCGTGACAGATGTGCGCAGTATGGATATCAAAAAAAGCAAGGAAGTCACCAATGGTTTAATCTTACAAATTGATGTTACCGTTATGCTTGGATTTGTGGTCAAGGAAATCATGGATACATTGCAAAAAACAATACGTCAAGAAATAGAATATATTACAGGCATGTCCATCGAGAGACTTGCTATTAAGGTGGGTGGCACCATTGAGCCATCAAAAGTAAAATACAAACATAAGGAGTAATATGAAGTCATACTATATTTATACATATGGTTGCCAAATGAATGAAAGTGATTCAGAACGATTGGCCCATCAATTGGAATCTGTTGGATATGTGCCTACAGAAGAGGTAACTGTTGCAGATTTAATCATTTTAAATACTTGCTGTGTTCGCGAAACGGCAGAAAATAAAATTTATGGCCGTATTGGCGAGTTAAAGCATTTGAAAGAAAAGAATAAAAACCTAATCATTGCGATTACGGGCTGTATGGCACAGAAGAACCAAGCAGATATGTTTAAGCGTGCTCCTCACATTGATATTGTATTGGGTACACATAATATCCAACATATTAATGAAATGGTAAAAGAAGTGCAACGCACGAAAAAACGTCAAGTCAATGTAGAGATGGATAACACCGTGTTGCCAGAATTAGCGGCGAAACCAAATGGTACATTCTTTGCGTGGGTACCGATTATGAATGGTTGTAATAAGTTCTGTACCTACTGTATCGTACCTCATGTGCGAGGCCGTGAAATTAGCCGTCCTGTGGACTCCATTGTGAAAGATGTGCGTGAACTAGGTGAAAAGGGATTTAAAGAAATCACTTTGTTGGGACAAAACGTAAACTCCTATGGTTTGGATTTTAAAAATGGTACAGACTTTGGTACTTTAGTAGATGCCTTAGATGGTATCCCAGGTATTGAACGTATTCGCTACATGACAAGCCATCCACAAGATATGACAAAAGGCATGGTAGATGCCTTAGGTCGTTCGTCCAATATTGTGACACAATTGCATTTACCAGTGCAGTCTGGATCTGACAATATTTTGAAACGTATGAATCGTCATTATTCTGTGGAACAATATAAAGAGTTGTTGCAATATTGCCGTGAAAAAATCGATGGCGTTACAATCACAACAGATATTATTGTTGGATTCCCAGGAGAAACCGAAGAAGATTTCCAACAAACATTACAATTATTGAAAGATGTACGCTATGATATGGCATTTACTTTCATCTATTCCAAACGTTCTGGTACACCAGCGGCGGAATTTGAAGAGCAAGTGCCTGAGGAAGTGAAACGTGTTCGTTTACAAGCCTTGATGGATGTGCAAAATGAAATTTCTCTTGAGCTGAATCAAGCCATGGAAGGCAAGGTCTACGATATTATTGTAGAAGGACCTAGTCGTACTGATGAAAATATGTGGTTTGGTCGTACGTCCGGTAATAAAATGGTCCTATTCCCTAAACAAGACTCTCTAAAAATCGGAGACACTATTGATGTACGCATCGATAAAGGACAAACTTGGGTATTATACGGCACTGTATTATAGAAAGGAGTTAGCAGAATGGGCAAGAAACAAACGCCTATGATGGAGCAGTATTTTAGTATTAAAGCTCGCTATGAAAAGGAACTATTATTTTTTCGGTTAGGTGACTTTTACGAGCTTTTTTACGACGATGCTATCACCGCATCACGAGAATTGAATATTACCTTAACAGGTCGCAATGCGGGTGAAGAAGATAAAGCTCCTATGTGTGGCGTTCCTTTCCATTCTGCAGAATCCTATATTGAAAAACTCATCAGTAAAGGGTATAAGGTAGCCATCTGTGAACAAGTGGAAGATCCTAAAGAAGCTAAAGGGATTGTGAAACGTGATGTCATTCGTGTCATCACACCAGGGACCGTACTTAGTGAAAATGGTACGAAAGATGGAGAAAATAACTTCTTAGCCTTGACCTATGAAACAGGGGGCCAGCGCATTGTGTTGTTCACAGATATCACGACTGGTGAAGTGATTTGGGAACGCATGGATTGCGGTAGTGAAAGCTCTTTATTTGATGCTTTCACCATGTACCAACCAAAAGAGCTTATCTTAGCTGGTAGTAGTGAATTACCTACTAGCATCCAAGATTTTTTGACACGTCAAATGTCTGGCATAGCCCTGTCTCCGTTCACGCCTACAGAAACAATGGATAGTATTCTTCTGAAAGGTCGTGAACATTTTTCTGACGCTGGCTTGCTAGAAGAAGATGTATTAGAAGCCTTAGGATATGTGATTCTCTATTTGGAAGAGGTCATTAAAACAGATACGTCTCACATTAACTACGTGCATCAACTGTCTGTGGGAGACCGCATGATATTGGATACATCTTGCTTGCGCCATTTGGAGATTACCAGAAATGTTCGAGATGGATCTAAGAAAGGAACGCTCCTAGATGTTCTAGATAAGACATTAACCCCTATGGGAGCTCGTATGCTAAAACAATGGATTGAACATCCTTTGATGGATATCCATCGCATCGTGCGCCGTCAAATGGGGATAGGTGAGTCTATCGACAATCCGACCATGCGCAGTCAGCTCCGTTCTTTACTGACCTCTGTGTATGATTTTGAACGGATTCTAAGCCGTATAGAAACAGGGAGTGTGTCTCCTAGAGATTTTGCATCCTTGCGGGAATCTCTACGAGTATTGCCTATGATTCAAAAGGTATTACAAGAGTGTACCTCTAATATTTTACAAGACTGTCATAGTATGATTCACACCCATGATGACCTATGTGACCTATTAATACGTGCTATCGTGGATCAGCCGTCGTTGGCCTTGAAAGATGGTCATGTCATCCGTGATGGATACAGTGCAGAATTAGATGAATTGCGCTCCTTGGCTACCAATAGTCAAGAGTGGCTGCATCGCTTAGAAGAAGAGGCGAAACAAGCTACAGGAATTCGTCTTAAAACAGGATACAATAAAGTATTCGGATACTATTTTGAAGTATCCCAAGGGCAAGTGGGTCTCGTGCCAGATTATTTCATTCGTAAGCAAACCTTAACCAATGCGGAGCGCTATATTACGCCAGAGCTAAAAGAGTTTGAAATAAAAATGCTCAATGCAAAAGAGCAGATTCAAAAATTGGAATATTCCTTGTACCAAGACTTACGCTTAATAGCAAAAGAAAATATTAAAGAAATCCAAGAAACGGCTCGCGGTATTGCACAATTGGATGTCATCTTAAGCTTGGGGGAAGTGGCCTTTACTAATAAATATGTATGTCCTACTGTTGTGACCAATGGTTCCATTTCTATTAAAGATGGTCGCCATCCTGTCATAGAAACCTTGCTGAAACAGGAATTATTTATACCGAATGATGTGGTGTTGAACCATTCCGAAGAGGAGTTTATCCTCATCACAGGTCCAAACATGGCAGGTAAATCGACGTACATGCGTCAAGTAGCTTTGCTCATGATTATGGCGCAAATTGGATCTTTCATTCCAGCGAGAGAAGCCACCATTGCTCCTGTGGACAGAATTTTTACCCGCGTCGGGGCTAGTGATGACATTTCCACAGGCCAAAGTACTTTCATGGTAGAAATGAAAGAGGTATCCTATATCCTAGAACATGCAACGTGCAACAGTCTAGTCATCCTCGATGAAATTGGACGTGGTACTTCTACCTTTGATGGACTTAGCATTGCTCGTGCCGTGGTGGAACATATTTGTGAAACCATTCACTGTAAAAGCTTGTTCGCTACGCATTATCACGAGTTGATTGAATTAGAAGAGCACTATAGTAAACTGAAAAACTATACGGTGGCAGTTAAAGATAAAGGCAATGATGTTCTATTTTTGCGCCGCATTGTAAAAGGTGGGGCAGACCGCAGTTACGGAATCCATGTAGCTAAATTAGCAGGCCTTCCTAAGGCTGTCCTAGATAGAGCTAACACGATTCTATCTCATTTGGAAGATGGAAAAGTAGTATCGGAACCAGTGCCTAAGAAAAAAGAAAAACCAAGCGTCACAGGACCTCTATTCGGGAGTGGTGATTTATTTACACAACCTGTTCTGGATCAGTTATTAAAGCTAGACATTATGAGTATGACCCCTATAGAGGCCATCAGTGAATTATATCGTTTACAAGAAGAGGCGAAACAAGGAGGTGGCAAGTAATGCCAACCATTCATGTCCTAGATGAAACGACTATTAATCAGATAGCAGCCGGCGAAGTGGTAGAACGCCCTGCCTCTGTTATTAAAGAGTTAGTAGAAAATGCTATCGACGCAGGGGCTACTTCCATTGAAGTAGAAATTGCAGAAGGTGGCATCGAATACATGCGCATTACCGACAATGGGTGCGGCATGTCCGAAGTAGATGCACGCTTAGCTGTACTTCGCCATGCTACTAGTAAAATTCGCAGTGCCGACGATCTATACGACATTGCCTCCCTAGGGTTCCGTGGCGAAGCCATTGCTAGTATTGCCTCCGTATCTAAGTTTACCTTGCGTACACGTCAAGAAACAGATGATATGGGCACTCGGATCTATATCGAGGGCGGTCACATGGTTGATTGCGATCCCTGTGGTACCTCAGTGGGTACCACCATTGAGGTGAAAGATTTATTCTATAATACCCCGGCTCGTAGAAAGTTTTTAAAATCTACTCGTACAGAAGCGAATAAGATTCAAGATATGATTGGTAAATTGTCTCTTAGCCATAACCATATAGCCTTTAAATGTATTGTAGATACTCGAGTTACCATCATGACACCAGGAAATGGAAATATGGTGGATACCATCGCTGCTTTATACGGATTTAAAGTCAGTGAAGATGTATTTCCTATTGCTTATGAGGCAGAAGGCATCTATGTGGATGGTGTGGTCAGCAAACCGACGGTGCTAAAAAGTAGCCGTCAATGGCAGACGACCATCGTAAACCAACGTGTCATTTCCGATAAAGCTATCTACAAGGCTATCGATACGGCATACCATGCCCTATTGCCGAAAGGTGGATATCCCTTGGTGGTGTTACAAATCGTTGTACCTCCAGGGACCGTAGATATCAATGTACATCCACGAAAAAGTGAAGTGAAATTCTCAGACGATAAACCAGTTTTTAAAGCAGTGTATAACAGTATTTTACAAGCCTTAGAATATCCTACTCATCACAGGACTAGCCAGCAAGAAGAAACCATTGCTACAGCTATCGACTATGATAAAGTATTCACTGGACGTTCCCAAGGATTTACGGTGATGCGTGAAAAGACAGAGGCTCTCGTGGATACCATCCGACAAAAGGGATATACAGCTCCACAACGCACTGTGTATGAACAAAGCAATTTTAATGAATCACTAGATGTGAATGAAAACTTTGTGCCTAAAAGTTATACCCAAGAGGATAAAGATCGGTTCAGAACTATTCGTGAATCACGGCCTAATTTAGTACCAAGTTCTGTAGAGCCATATATAAACTATACTGAAAATGAATCCGTATCGAGATATTTAAGTGTAGCACAAGGTCTAGCAGATGATTCTCGTACTGGGGATGCTCTTGGTATAGATAGTTCCTATGATGCTGATCATGGTAATTCATATAATACTAATGCTAGTAAAACAGTAGTTAATCATGGATTACTTCCTATGGGCCAAGTAGCCTCTTGCTATATTTTGGCAAAAAAAGGCGATGATTTATACATTATCGACCAACATGCAGCACACGAACGTGTGCGGTATGACAAACTATGCAAATCATCCGAGTCCATTCCGATGCAGGAATTATTAATGCCTATGCACATGGATGTTAGCGAGGAAGAATTAACATTGGCGGAAGAACAGAGAGATGCATTATTAGACTTAGGATTCCAAGTAGACCAAGGAGGCCCCACATCCTTACGTATAGATGGTCATCCTGTGGATATTATTGAAAGCAAAGTTCCAGAAATATTACAATACATCTTTTCCTATATGCATGATCATCAAAGCCCAAGTGCGGCGCAATTACGTCATGAAATGTTGGCCTATGCCTCCTGTCGTGGAGCTATTAAAGCAGGACATAATTTAAACTTGGTACAAATTGATGCTTTACTACAAGATCTATTCAGCACAGAAAAGCCCTATGTATGTCCGCATGGACGACCTACAATCATTAAATTTACTCCAGACGAATTAGGAAAATTATTTTTACGGAGTTAATATGTATCTCATTAGCACAAGTTCAAAGACAAATGCATATCTCATTGAACAGGCTAAGGAACTAAGTCAACTCCTGCAAATGCCCTATGTGCCACGAAAGCATCAGTCCGTGGAAGAATTATTAGATACACATCATTGTGCGGGTGCCTTGGTAGTGACCAAGGAAGGTCCTTCTTTTGTAACAAAAGAGGGAATCCCTCATCAATTTCATCTGTCTATGGCACATTTGCGCTTGTTAGAAATCGACCGTGGACATACAGACCATCTGCTACGTGCCATCGGTTATGAAACGGTCACATCTGTTTTAGATTGTACCGCTGGCTTAGGTTCAGATAGTGCTGTTATCAGCTATGGTTGTCCACAGTTAACACGTCATACGGCGATTGAAGGACATCCTATTTTAGGGTATATCACCAATTATGGATTTCGACACTTTCAGCATAAAAATCCAAGTGTAACAGAGGCGTTGCGCCGTATTCAACTGGCCATTTGTAATTATCAGGAGTATTTACAACAGATAGAACCTAATCAGTATGATGTTATCTACTTGGACCCTATGTTTGAAAATCCTGTTTATGAAAGCCCTCAATTTCTACAGTGGCGTGGTCATTTACTAGAATCTAAAATAAGTTCAAACATTGTAGAACTTGGCTTGGAGAAATCGAAACGTTTGGTCATTAAAGAGCGCAAAGGCAGTCGTCTATTCAAAGATATTCCACCTATAGAGATGGTGGGTGGTAAATATAGTTCCATCGCTTATGGTATCTATGAAAGGAGGTAAGATGAACCAGTTAATCACTATTTTGGGACCTACTGCAGTAGGGAAAACAGCCCTTACCTTGCGGATGGCGGAAACCTTACAATCTCCCGTACTATCTGGAGATGCGTACCAAATCTATAAAGGGTTGACCATTGGCACTGCCAAGCCTACCCTTGAAGAATTGAACAGGGTGCCTCATTATTTCATCGATACACATGAGCCTAATGACTCGTACAGTGTGGCAGAGTTCAATACACAAGCTAACACTGTCATAGATGTCGTTAACAAGGACGGTAAGATTCCTATCTTATCTGGTGGTACTGGCCTGTATGTACAATCCTTGCTAGAGGGCTATGACTTTTTAGATGTACCTCGCAATGACAGTTTGCGCCTTGAATTAGATAAAATTTTTGATACCTCTGGATTAGAAGGTTTGCAAGCCTATGCCAATGAATTGGCTGAAAAAGAAGGTCTTACGTTACCATTTCAAGATAAACATCGCCTATACCGTGCAATCGAGTGTGTCTTAGCTGGTGAGGGACATGCTTTATTAACGCCATCAAAAGAAGGATTAGTCTTTCATGGTCCTGTCATCGGCTTAGAACGGTCCAGAGAAGAACTATACGAACGGATTAACCTTCGAGTAGAGTATATGGTTCGAGATGGCTTATTTGAGGAAGTAGAACACCTATTGGAATCTGGCGTGAAACCAGATTCACAGGCTTTCAAAGGCATTGGTTATAAAGAGATTATCCCTTACTTTCACGGTGAATATTCGAAAGAACGGGCTATTGCATTAGTCCAACAACATACACGGCAATTTGCAAAGCGGCAAATTACGTGGTATAAACGGATGCCGTATATTCAGTGGATTCATATTACACAAAATCGAAGTGAAGAAAGTATTTATGAGGAAGCTATGGAACTGGTTCAAGCTAGTTTAAAGATAAAATAACTAGAGTAAACTAGCGATGAATGATTCCTATACTTCTATAATATAGTTTAAGATTTTTAAATATGACACAGATATGTATAGTTAACGTATGAGGCGTATATATCTAAACTAGTTTTCTATAAATAGAAAGGAATAGAATGACTGTAGAAGAAATCCGTCAACAGGCTCTTGAGTTAGCTGAAAAAGAGTTCAAAAAATTTGAGCCTGTGGCGTTATATAATACAAAAAAAGTACTGGAAGCATTTAAAGAGTGCCAGCTTTCAGATTATCATTTTAATGGCACCAGTGGCTATGGTTACAATGATGTGGGTCGTGAGAAACTAGACGAAGTATTCGCTCACGTGTTTAAAGGAGAGCGTGCCATCGTGCGCCCTCATTTCGTGTCCGGTACTCATGCATTAGCCACAACCTTGCAAGCCATCTTGGGCAATGGATCGAAAGGGAAAGAGTTCGTCTATGCCGTAGGACAACCATACGATACGATGCAATCCGTCATCGGTGCGTCACGCCATGTGCCAGGATCGTTAAAAGAGCAAGGTTTCATCTATAAAGAAGTTCCTTTGGTGAATAACACCTACGATTTAGAGGGCATTCGCCAAGCTGTTACAAAAGACACTCGTGTAGTGGTCATCCAACGTTCTAGAGGGTATAGTACGCGAGAACCTTTATCTGTAGAAGACATTGGTATCATTGTGAAAGCTGTAAAAGAAATGAATCCTGAAACCATATCCTTTGTGGATAATTGTTATGGTGAATTTACAGAAACTAGAGAGCCTCTAGAAGTAGGAGCAGATATTATGGCAGGCTCCCTCATTAAAAATGCTGGCGGCGGTATTGCTCCTACCGGAGGTTACGTGGTAGGGCGAGATGACCTAGTAGAACAAGTGGGGTATCAATTAACGGCTCCAGGATTGGGTGACCATATGGGATCCTACGCGCCGGGATATCGCTTATTCTTCCAAGGATTATTCTTAGCACCTCATGTGGTATTACAAGCCTTGAAAGGAGCTGTTTATACAGCGGCAGTGGGAACCTTATTGGGATATGATGTATTTCCAAAAGTCGATGCACCTCGTTTTGATTTGATCCAAGCTATTAACTTACACGGACCAGAAGAAATGGAATACTTCTGCCGTGGCATGCAAGCCTATAGCCCTGTAGATGCTCATGTACATCCCATCCCAGGAGATATGCCTGGTTACGAAGATAAAATTATCATGGCAGGGGGCACCTTCGTACAAGGATCTTCCATTGAACTAAGTGCAGACGGACCAGTACGACCACCGTACACCATCTTTATGCAAGGCGGACTTGTATTTGAACACTCCATGCTAGGAATCTTGGGAGCAGCTGAGGAAATATTGAAACATAGAGGGTAATTAACTAATTTATCTGAAAGTCTATATAAGCATAAGATTTTATTATATACGCTATAATATTCATTAGGAGGGAATTATGCCAAGAGGTGGAGCCCGAGAAGGTGCAGGTAGACCATTAACTGGAGGAGAGCTTAGAAAGCAACGCCAATTAAGGGCTACAGAGGAAGAATGGCAAATCATTAGAGAGTTTTCTCAAATCTTGAAGAAAGACAAAGAACGAGCGAAACGGATGTTAGAAACAGAATAGGAATAAGGACGCTTAGAAATAGGCGTCCTTTTGTGTAGCATGAAATGTGATGATGATTTTATAAAAACGTATGTAGTAAGAAACAATGGTTAAATAACAGGTGTAGCAAATGTTTAGCTATTCTAATTTAGTTTATCAATATGATATGATGTATATATAAAGAGTGGTAAATTAAGGAGGGTTAGAAATGATTATGCAGAGAATAAAAGATAATTTTAATCCATATAAACCACTTTCACTAAAGGGTTATAATAAAAGTCTTGGATGGATAATGTTATGGTCATGGCTACTAGGGATTTCTGCACTTATTTTAGAAAAAAATGGAGCAGAGGTTGATATTATTGCTTTATTATTCGCCATCATCGTATGTGGCTCTCATTATATGCTGTTTATATTCACTATAAAACGGTTCAGAGCAATGAATATTCCAATCATTTGGGCAACAGCTATTTTTATTATACCTCTTCATCTATTATGTTTTATAGTAGCGGAGTCAAATGATGGCTTTATCATTAAGATGAGAAAAAAGTTAGGTTATTTACTGAAAGAGGATACCAATGCATGAAATTATTAAAACTACACTTCGTACGCTAGAAAGCTATGGCGCTGATGACGAGGATATGCTATTTTTGTTTTATAATTGCATTGGATTGATTCCATTATGCATATATTGGTTTAAATACAATAATAAAAGATATACT
>NZ_RQVL01000034.1 GCF_003992005.1 Veillonella sp. VA139
TTATTTGAACACATTCATTGTAACAAAGGATGACCTTCTTTTGCTATTTTATTTTCCCACAAACATTTTACACTAACTAGTGAATGACTATGGTTAGACAGTAAAAAGGCTTTCAAGTGTTTCTAAGAAACACCTTTGAAAGCCGATTACGTATATTTAATATCTTAGCGTATGCTTAAAAATAGATTATATTCTTTTATATAATCTCATGATTTTATATATTTTTTTCTAGAGGATGTAGACAATAGTTTGTATATATATTGTAGTAGCATATATCCATCTATAAGAAATCTACCTGATACATTCAACTTTGAACCCCAATAGTGATGAGTAGATATAAGAAAAGAAAGACTGATACAGTATATATCTTAATAGCAAGTTAAACTAGATTGCTATGTAAGTCTGTTAGGATGCGTTGAGCCACGCTTTCTGGAGTACCAGTGTTTAGAACTTGTGCTTGACGGAATCGTGCATATAGGGGAGCCCGTACTGTGTACAATTGTTGCAATCGTTCTATGCCACCAGAGGAGAGAACACGTCCCGTTGTATCTAATTCGTCTAAGGGTCGATAGATTTCATAGATACGTCCATTTTGACGAAGAGGACCATAGTTTTCTGGTATGGTGATAGCACCGCCACCAGTGGAGATGATGAGGCCTGTTTGTTTACCTACCTCGGCAATAATATTGGACTCTATAGCACGGAATGCCGGTTCACCGTGCGTTAATATGTAATCGCTAATAGAACCGACTTCCTCAGTAATGCGATGGTCTATGTCGACCAGTGTCCGTCCTGTTAGCTTGGCTAAGGCTTTGCCGATGGTACTTTTACCAGATCCAGGCATACCAATTAAAATGATATTTTCTTGCTCTTGTCGAAATTGTTTGTATAGATCTGAAAGGATACTTTCATCATAGGTACGATGTAAAAATAAAGCACTCGCCGCAATGGCTTGGGCCAATAAGAAGACAAGGCCGTTCACATGAGGAATGCCGAGAGATTCTGCTTCTAACAAAATACCTGTACGATGGGGATTGTACACCAAGTCGATAACGCCTTCTAAGTGAGCAAAAGGGGCTAATCGAATGCTTTGGTCAGGACAATGAGGATACATACCAACTGGAGTACAGTTGATAATAATCTGTGTTGTTTCGTGAAAGTGGTGGACACTTTCATAGGTGGGTTCTGTATGACGACTGATATGAGTAATTGATTTGGCATCCAATCGGTTTAAAGCTACGTGAACCGTCTGAGAGGATGCGCCGTCGCCAAGGATGACACAATCTTTGTCGGTAACGTTAATGTGAGACCAAGCGAGGGTGGCTAGGAATCCATCATAGTCTGTGTTTGTACCATACCAAGTTCCATCTGCTTGGCGCACCATGGTGTTGACGCAACCGATGGACTTCGCAATGTCGCTAAGATGATCGCAAGCATGCATGGCATCTACCTTGTAGGGAATGGTAATGTTCAAACCTTGTAAATCAGGACGCTGAAAGAAGGTTTGTACATTCTCTGGTTCTACTTCAAAGGTGGTGTATTGTGAATTCCCTAAAGCATTGTGAATCATGGGGGAGTAGGTGTGACCCAAGGTGCGACCTAATAATCCAAACATTTACACCTCCAGAGTACGATGACTAAAATGGCGGAATGCATGTGGATCATGTTCCAACACAAAATCTAAGAGGACAAGAGCTGTCAAGGCTTCTACTACAGGAACGGCACGTAGCGCTACGCAAGGGTCGTGGCGACCTTGAATTTGTAATACTTCAGCACTATGGTTACTGAGGGATACTGAGTTTTGCTCATGATAAATGGACGGTGTGGGCTTAATCCCTATTTGCATGACAAGGGGCATACCGTTGGTGATACCACCTTGGATACCACCGCTGTTATTCTTATCAGTGCGAATGCCTTCCTCAGTGATGATGAAAGGATCGTTTTGCTCGCTTCCACGGGAGGCACAGCCAGGGAAACCAGACCCAAAGGAGATGCCTTTCACTGCAGGCATACCAAAGAGTGTGGCGCCTAAGCGGTTTTCAATGCCGTCATAATTAGGATTTCCCATGCCAATAGGTAAACCAGTGGCGAAGACTTCTACAATGCCACCAGTGGAATCGCCGGATGTTTTTAGATCTAGTACAAGTTGCTCTGCTGCATGACATTGCACAGGGTCTAACATAGGAACTACCTCTGTACTGATACTAGCAAGCTTGTCCATAGGTGGGTTAGCATAATCGACTGGTGCATCTTGGACAGTACCCACTTGTGCTAAGTGCGCTCGCACGTGAATGCCGATGGATTCCAATAGTTGTATAGCTATACCACCAGCTACGCACACAGGGGCTGTTAGGCGAGCAGAGAAGTGGCCTCCACCGCGCATATCTACGTACTCGCCATAGCGCATGCGAGCGGTGTAATCTGCATGAGATGGGCGTGGCACATCTCGTAGGTTATCGTAATCCCCACTTCGTTGTGATGTATTTTTAATTGTGAAAGCCAAAGGAGAACCGCTCAGTCTTCCTTGTACGATGCCTGATTGAAACTCAGGGATATCTGCTTCTTTTCGTTGTGTTTGTAATTGATGTTGCCCTGGAGCTCGTCGTTTTAGGAAGGCTTGCAAGGTTTCTAGATTGACTGGAAACCCACAAGGAAGTCCGTCTACAACTCCGCCAATAGCTTGACCGTGAGAAGCTCCAAAGGTGGAAACTTTCACAGTACGACCGAAATAGGATGCCATAATTACTCCTTATTTATTAAATACGTTTATATGCTATGAGTTTCGCCACCTAATCGTTTCCAGTCTTCAAAAAAGTGCGGGTACGACTTACTGATGGCTTCGCTGTCCTTCAAAATCATAGGGGAAGTGCCGATGAGTGCATTTAATGCACCAGCCATGACGAGGCGATGGTCATTCACACAGTCTACAGTTCCACCAGTAAGAGTGCCTGTTCCCGTGATATATAGATTATCTCCTTCCATGCGAACAATGCCACCAGAATCGCGAACTAACTGTGCTACCGCTTCTAAACGGTCTGATTCTTTTAAGCGCAGGCGGGCGCCATTGATGAAAGAAGATTCCCCTTCTATGGAGCAAGCTAAGCTAGATAGGATGGGTAACAAATCTGGCATTTGTTCTAAATTTACATGGATTGGTTGATGTGCTTTGCCAGTTACCGTGACAGTAGATCCATTCCACGTATAAGAGACACCAGCACTTTCTAAAATGGAAAGAATCCGTTTATCTGCTTGTACAGAATCAGAACGTAAACCTGTGACAGAAATAGATTGACCTGTCATAGCAGCAGCGACTAGCCAAATAGCGCCATTAGACCAATCACCCTCAATTGGATATTGCTCATTGCCGTGAAAGTGTTGGTTCTCTTCGATAGTAAAACTTGGATATCCTTCTTCCGTGGAAGCTTCTGTTACTTGCACACCAAAGTCTTTCATCGTTTTTATGGTTAATGTCACATAGTCTTTCGATTGCAGTGGACTTGTGCAGTTCACAGTTGTTCGTCCTAGCTGTGGTGCAGCTAATAACAGTCCAGAGAAAAACTGGGAACTGACGGAACCTATCATGGTGAAGGTACCATCTTGCAGGCGACCTGTCATAGTGAAAGGCGGTGCATCTTGTGAAAACGATACGCCATGGTCTTTCATTTCGCTCAACAATGGTTCTAGTGGTCGTTCTGGTAGACGTCCTTTGGCATCTACTTTCACAGTGTCACAAATAGAGGCGGACACAGGTAAAAGCAATCGCAAGGTCGTGCCTGATTCGTGGGGTAATACCTGTCCTATAGAAGGGGGAGGGCCCGGAGTGACATGAGCCACACCATTTTCATAGGTTATGCTGGCACCAAGGGTTCGCAAGGAATCCATGGTTGCATCAATGTCCTTGGAAGAGTGGGATATTAAAATCGAGCTAGGACTCGTGGCAAGGGCCGCTGAGATAAGTGCCCGATGAGCATGGGCCTTAGCCGGTATGGATGGGATTGTGCCACATAAGGGCACATTAGAAACATGTTGCATAGGAATCCTTTCTGTTATGGTTGCGCTAGCACCATGAGGTAATGATTACAAGATAAGGACAAAAGGTAAGTATAATTTGTTTGATATATCATACATAGTAATTCTAGAATGGGAGTATATCAAAATTAGTTTAGTTATGTATTCTAATTATAAAACATTGAGTACTATACTTACATATGGCAGTAGGTAGCAAGTTCTTGGAAGGTAACTTGTTTCAGTACCGACGTGCCATAGCCAGTAGGGACAACGATGGTAATGGAAGAGCCCGAGACTTTTTTGTCATGACTAGCTTCTTCTAAAATTACATCTTTTGAAATCATCGTTGTGGTAGGTAATTCATGGGCTATTAGTAGCTGTTCAATACAAGAAATGATGGTAGGGTCTAACTCTTCATTAGCTACAGCACCTTTTGCCATGATAAGGAGTCCCAAAGCAACGGCATTGCCATGAGGAATGGTGAAAGCACTACCGTGCTCGATACCATGGCCAAAGGTATGACCTAAGTTCAAGGTCGCACGGAGACCGCTTTCCTTTTCATCTACTTCCACTACATGAGCTTTGATGCGTACACATTGAGCGATGATACTATCTACATCTTCTGGATATTGTAAGAGTGGTCGCTTCCGCAGTTGATCTAACAATTCGGGATGACCTAAGAAACCGTATTTAATGATTTCCCCACATCCGTTAATCCACTCTTCCTTTGGTAAGGTAGAAAGTGTTTCAGGATCGCAGAGAACAAGGATAGGTTGTTTAAAAGCACCCCATAAATTCTTACCACACTCTAGGTTCACAGCTGTTTTACCGCCTACAGAGGAATCGACAGCAGCCAATAGAGAAGTAGGCACTTGTACATAATCGATGCCCCGTAGATAGGTGGCAGCAGCGAACCCAGCTAGGTCGCCGACGACGCCACCACCTAAAGCGATAATTAAGTCTTTACGAGTTAATTTGGCATGGCCCAATGTTTCTACTAGATCCATGAGGCGATGGCCGTTCTTTTCACTTTCACCATGAGGAAACATATAGGTATGAACGGTGTAGCCTGCTATTTCTAGAGATTTAGAAACTGTAGATGCATAGAGAGGGCCCACATTATCATCGGTGACAATCATGACGGAACAAGGAGGTTTGATAGTTTGCAAATGCTCGCCAATGCGAGGTAAGCTATGTCGCTCGATAATCACATCATAAGAAATAGATGCTTGAATATGAATTGTATCCATAGGAGTGACCTATTTATGACTTAATGCGTCACGAAGTGTGAACACTTGGTTTGCCAAAGTAGCGAATTGCTCTGGGCGTAAGGATTGCGGACCATCGCATAATGCTTTTTCTGGATTATTGTGAACTTCAATCATTAAACCATCAGCACCGCCACCAACGGAAGCTAAGGAAAGGGACGGAACCATACGGCTCATACCCGCTGCATGACTTGGGTCCATAATGATTGGCAAGTGGGATAACTCGTGCATCATTGGAATCGCAGTTACATCTAAAGTATTACGAGTGCGTGTTTCGAAGGTGCGAATACCACGCTCGCAAAGAACGATTTGTTCGTTACCTTCGCTCATGATGTATTCCGCAGCCATTAACCATTCTTCGTATGTAGCACATAGCCCACGTTTTAATAAGATAGGTTTACGTAATTTACCAACTTCTTTTAACAGATTGAAGTTTTGCATATTGCGGGCACCGATTTGCAACATATCTACATTGTCGAAGTATTCCAATTGGGAGATATCCATCACTTCAGATACGATCGGTAGACCAGTTTCCTTTTTTGCCTCTTCTAGTAACGCTAAACCACTTGGTCCCATGCCTTGGAAAGAGTATGGGGAAGTACGAGGTTTGAAAGCGCCACCACGAAGAATACCAGCACCAGCTGCTTTCACAGCCTTTGCTACTTCGATGACTTGTTCTGGTGTTTCTACAGAGCAAGGGCCTGCGATGATAGCAAAGTGACCTCCACCGATTTTTGCATTTCCTACAGTAACCACCGTATCTTGAGGATGGAATTTACGATTTGCTTTTTTGAAAGGTTCTTGGATACGCATTACCTTTTCAACGTATGGAAGGGATTCAATGGAACGTAAGTCCACACGAGACGTATCGCCGATCAAACCGATGATATCTTGTTGCTCTCCATGGACAGGATGTAATGCAACGTCAGTGGCTTCTAGTAGTTGACGTAGTTCTGCAATTTGTGCTTCTGTTGCTGTAGTGTGTAATCGAATAATCATAATCTCCTCCTAAATTAAAAATTGTATTATAGGTAATGGTGAGTGGGGTATAGGAAGATATACAAAAAGGGCTACCCGCCTATACCTAGTACGGGTAGCCCTTACCACTATTTAAAGCCACTCAGTGATGATACCTAAATTAGCGTAGCTCAAATAGTTCTTTACCCGTAGTATGGATAAAGAACCCAAAAAATGTATTTACATTTGTTGTAGCTAAATTGGCTTGCTTCATCATTGTTATGACTCCTTTCTTTCAATAATTGCGTTTAGTATACTCCTTTTATTTAAGTTTGGCAAGAAAAAAATTCAAGTTGGGCTCAAAATTGGGCTCAAATGCAAAAAATGGATTCTCAACAATGGTGAGAATCCATTCATATCAATGGTGCGCCTAGCAGGAATCGAACCTGCGCACCCGGTTCCGGAGACCGGCGCTCTATCCCCTGAGCTATAGGCGCGTGCATACCGTTAAAGTATACCATGAAATAATGGTCAGTACAATAGGGAACCTCATGATGAAGGATTGAAACATATAGTGCTCTATCATACTTTCATATACAAGGACATCTTACTTGTGTTATAATATACTAATTCGCATGATACATAAAGAAATTTTTAAAGGAGGACCCTTTTATATATGCAAATTAAATTTGAAGATTTACACATTAGCGAACCTATTTTACGAGCTTTAAACGATATGGGCTTTGAAGAACCAACACCGATTCAACGTGAAGCCATTCCAGTGGCGAAGTCTGGTCAAGATATGATTGGTCAAGCGCAAACTGGTACAGGTAAAACAGCTGCCTTCGGTATCCCAGCGTTAGAGCAAGTGGATCCAACAATCCAAGATCCACAAGTATTGATTCTTTCACCCACACGTGAATTAGCAATTCAAGTGGCGGAAGAGTTAAATAAAATGGCGCAACATACTAACATTCAAGCTCTACCAATCTATGGTGGACAAGATATTGGACGTCAATTCCGTATGTTGAAAAAACATCCACAAGTGATTGTAGCAACACCTGGTCGTTTGATGGACCACATGGAACGCAAATCCATTGCTTTTGACAAAGTAAAAGTTGTCATTCTTGATGAAGCGGATGAAATGCTAAACATGGGATTCGTGGATGATATCAATAAAATTTTGACAGCTGTACCAAAAGAGCGTCAAACATTATTGTTCTCTGCTACTATGCCAAAAGCCATCCAAGAATTGGCAGAAACATACTTAACAGAGCCAACATTAATCCGTATGAAACCAACCCAAGTAACAATGGATTTAATTGAGCAATATTATATCGAAGTGCAAGATCGTCAAAAATTTGATGTATTGTGCCGTTTGTTAGATATTCAAGCTCCTGAATTGGCAATCGTCTTCGGTCGTACAAAACGCCGCGTAGATGAAGTAACGGAAGCGTTGAAAAAACGTGGTTACATGGCAGAAGGTATTCACGGTGACTTGTCTCAACAAAAACGTGACTCCGTCATCCGTCAATTCCGTGAAGGTACAATTGATATATTAGTGGCTACAGACGTTGCGGCTCGTGGATTAGATATTAGCGGTGTGACGCATGTGTATAACTATGACTTGCCACAAGATCCTGAAAGTTATGTACACCGTGTTGGTCGTACAGGGCGTGCTGGTAAAGCAGGCGTAGCGATGACATTTGTTATCCCTCGTGAAATTGAACATTTACATGCCATTGAACGTTTGACAAAACGCAAGATTGCTCGTCGTAAAGCTCCATCCTTGGGTGAAGTATTAGAAGGTCAACAAAAAATTGCCGTAGAAAAATTGATTGCTTTAGCAGATAATCGTGAAGAATTAGCAAGCTATCGTTCTAGTGCAGAAGAATTGTTGAATGATATCGACTCTGTTACTTTGTTAGCAGCTGCTTTGAAATTGTTAACAAAAGAGCCAGATACAACGCCGGTAAGCATTACAGAAGAAGCACCTCTTCGTGTTCGTCGTCGCCGTGATGGTGGACGTCGTGATGGCCGTCGCCGTGATGATCGTCGTAGAGATGGTCGCCGTCGTGATGATCGTCGTGATGGAGATAGAAAACGTTCCTCTCGTGATCGCAACCAACGCTCCCATGGGGGAGAACGTCGTTCCCGTGATGGACAAAAACAACAAAAACATCAAGGTAGCGGTTTCAAACCATATTTTAAAGATTAAGCACTAGAGACCCACAGACGTTATTACTAAGAAGAAACAAAACTAATCAATTCTGATTATTGATAAGAATTGATTGTTCTGATATAATGAAATCAGAGTAATAGTGTTTTAATCTCACAGTTTAGCTTCCAAGTGGAAAGGATGTGCTTTATGGACATTGCACAAAAATTGCGAGAAGAAGGTTATAAAGTAACGCCACAACGCATTGCAATATATAATGTTCTTCATGCAGAAAACAACCATCCCACTGCGGAAATGATCTACCAAAGTTTACGGGAAGACCATCCAAGTATGAGCTTGGCGACTGTATATAAAACGATGGAGATTTTTGAACGCATTGGTATAGTTCGCGTCTTAGACTTAGGTGATGAATGTAGCCGATATGATTGGGATACACGAAACCATCCTCATGTACGTTGTACTATGTGCAATCGCATCGATGATTTGCATGATGTGCAGGTGAACTGTCTAAGAGAAGAAGTGGCACGCCACAGTGAATATGAAATTACAGGACTCCATGTGTCTTTTGAAGGCATTTGTCCAGAATGTTTGCGTAAAAGCTCACATTAACAGTAATGGAAATTATCTGGTCATAGGTTAGAAACAGATTAATAGGGGATAATTGCTTACATAAACAATTATCCCCTATTTTCTATGTAACTGTATATGTCATAAACGGTTACATGATATACTTAAAAGTAAGAAAAGTGTACATATATATGAATGTAATTTGATAGTGCATACTATATTTGTATAGATCGATACGGTTCGCTTTTACGATAGTTTATAACTAGAGTAAGAGAATGAATTAAGTACATTTAATGATTGAAGATAAGGAGTTTTACATGAGTCAATTAACAATTGGATGTCACTTATCCATTAGCAAAGGATATTTACATATGGGAAAGGAAGCATTGTCCATTGGAGCTAATACTTTCCAATACTTTACAAGAAATCCACGAGGCGGTAAGGCTCGTGCTTTTGATGAAGCAGATATGAAAGCCTTAGATGCTTTCCTGAAAGAACATCAATTTGGTAAATTATTAGGACATGCACCATATACTTTAAATGCGTGTGCCGCTGATCCAGGACTCCGTGAGTTTGCTAAAAATTCCATGCGTGAAGATTTGGAGCGGTTGGAGTATTTACCTGGTCATTTATATAACTTTCACCCTGGTAGCCATGTGAAACAAGGTGTGGACCAAGGCATCGAATATATTGTAGACATGTTAAATGAAGTGATTTTTCCAGGTATGAAAACTACCGTTCTATTAGAAGCTATGGCAGGAAAAGGCACGGAAGTAGGTCGCAATTTTGAAGAATTAGCACGTATCATTGATGGAGTGCAACATAAAGAATACATTGGTGTTTGTGTAGATACTTGCCATATTCATGAAGGCGGATACGATATCATTGAAAATTTAGACGGTGTATTGGAGGAGTTTGACCATTTTATAGGGTTAGATAGAATCCATGCAGTGCATTTGAACGATTCCAAAAATCCGAGGGGATCCCATAAAGATCGACACGAAAAAATTGGGGAAGGTCACATTGGCATTGAGGCCATTGCTAATTTCATCACCCATCCTAAATTACGTCATCTACCATTCTATTTAGAAACACCAAATGAGTTAGATGGATATGCAAAAGAAATTTCTATCTTACGGGAGATTTATGCAAACGAGGTGTAAGTATGCGCATACTACATACAGCAGACTGGCATTTAGGACGACTATTTTACAATGAACATTTAACGACAGACCAAGCTCATGTATTGGAACATCAATTCTTTCCATTACTAAAAGATGAAAACATTGATTTAGTAGTACTTAGTGGAGATGTGTTTGACCGATCTGTGCCGCCTATTGAAGCCATCGAACTATGGGATTCAGTGCTCCATCGATTGGCCTTTACAGAAAAGATTCCTATGGTAGTTATTTCGGGAAATCACGATAGCGGACCACGCCTAGCGATGGGGCACAGTGCTTGGGAGACGCATGGCATCCATTTGTTAGGACATACACATCAAGGAATGGAACCTATTACTTTTCAAGATGCGCATGGTCAACTCGATGTGTGGGCATTGCCCTATGGAGAAGTGCGGGATATAGATACTGAGTTGAATCGAGTAGGTATGATAGGTAAAGCAATAGAGACTGCGAAACCTATCGAATCTAGTAGGTCGTCTAAAAAACGTCGTCCTCAAGCTGAATCGGCAGATTTATTTGCCGCTTTGAGTGATGAAGATATTACAAATCTAGACAATGATTCTTATAAAGATAATGCTAATATGTCTAGCATCGATACTGTGGAAAATGATATATGCGTTGATACAAACAAATACAACATGACCATCGCAGATGCGTACCAACGGTGGGCATCTTATGCGACGAGTCGTTCACAGGGCCACCGCAGTCTTTGCTTAGCCCATGCCTTTGTGGCAGGTGGTACTGAAAGTGAGTCCGAACGGCCTCTCATGGTAGGCGGATCTGGACAAGTACCGACAATGGTATTTAAAGACTTTCACTATACGGCATTAGGACATTTACATAAACCACAGCGAATTGGATCAGACCATATTCGCTATAGTGGTTCCTTGTTGACCTATTCCTTTGATGAGGTGGGATATAGTAAAAGTTTCACTATTGTAGACATAGATAACAAAGGGTCTACAACCATCAGTGAAATTCCTATTGTAGGGCGACGCCAATTTGTGAGCCTGACGGGATATTTTGACGATTTGCTAGCAGATGAAAGTCTCCATATACAGCATCATAATGATTATGTGGAAGTGCGATTGTTAGATGCGGTACCTATAGTGGATGGGATGCGAAGATTGCGAAAAATATTCCCTTATTGTATGCGGTTAGAATTAGTAGGTCGTATGGAAGTGGTACGAGATACAACGGGTGCTAAACGATTCAAGGAATTAAATGAGAAAGATTTATTTGCGCAATTTGCCAAGGAAGCTAGGAATGAAGAGCTTTCACAAGAAGAATTAGACTACATGGAACATTTATGGCATCGTGTATTAAGGGAGGAAGAAGCATGAGACCCTTACGATTAGAAATGACTGCCTTTGGTCCGTATTCTAAGGAAGTAATCCTTGATTTTGCCATATTAGCAAATCAATCCATGTTTTTGATTACAGGACCTACAGGAGCAGGAAAAACAAGTATATTAGATGCCATTGTATATGCCCTATATGGTCAAACCAGTGGTGGCCTTCGTGATGGCTCAGATATGCGCAGTGATTATGCAGATGCTACTACACCTACATCAGTGGTGTTTGAGTTTCAAGTAGGTGATCATCGGTATCGAATGGAGCGAACTCCAAAACAAGAATTACAGAAAAAGCGTGGTACTGGTACAAGAGTGGTCTTAGCTACGGCGGCTATCAGTGAATGGATTGATGATGAATGGAAACTACTCACTACGAAAGCGCAAGAAATTCGTGACTATATACAACAGATTATTGGATTTCGTGTGGATCAATTTTTACAAGTTGTCTTGCTGCCGCAAGGTGATTTTAGAAAACTATTAGTAGCCCCCACATCAGAACGGGAAGTATTGTTACATACGATTTTCAAAACCTCTGTGTATAAACGCATGCAAGATGTATTGAAGGAAGAATTGACTAAATCTACCGTAGGGATTCAAGATACATTGCAAAAGGTTGAGTTTTTACTGAGTACCTATACAGTAGACACGTTACAGGACTTAGTGGCGTTGCTGGAAGAAGAGCGTAAATGCTTAATTGAACGTGAAGGGGAACGCAAGGAGAAGCAACACCAATATGAATCATTGCAAGCTACCTATGTAAAGCATGAAAATTACACCAATTTATTAGCGCGGAAGGAGCAGTATAGTAAGGCTTTAGCTAGTCATAAAGAGAGGGAAAAAGAACATATTGCACTAGGGGAAACGATTGACCGTTGGGAACGGTTGGAAAAAATTCGCATTCCTCTGAATCAATATGAGAAGTTACAAGGTGCTTTTAATACAAATAAAGAAAAGCTAGACATATTAAAAACATCTTTGCAATCTGTAGCTGTATTGTTACAAAGTTTGGATTGTAAGTATGACCAGTTAGAAATGCAAGCGGACACGTATGCAAAGCAACAAGAGCAATATCACCAATTACAAGCGTTGCAACAAGAAGTGGAACGGCATGGTGAACTCTTGGAGAAACGGACTGCATTAGATATGGACCTATCGCAAAAGGTACAGCAACAAGGTGAAGTACAGGAGACATTGGCAACAAGTCAAACTAATATAGAAATACAGCGCCAGTCCTTAGGAGAAATAAATCTTAAGTTACAAAGTTATACTTCTTTAGGTGAGGAAAAATTATGTACTAGTGAACTGCGGAGTTGGTGGGATTCCTTAAAGGGAGTAGTAGATAAATTGTGTAGTGCTTGGGAGACTCAAACAGTGTATAGTAAGCAGTTGGAGGAGGAACGACAGGTCTGTAAGACTCGTGAAGGGCTATATCATCATAATGAGCAATTATTACGACAACACCAAGCTTATGAAGTGAGTTTGCAAGTAGAAGATGATGCACCGTGTCCTGTTTGTGGTTCCTTAGAACATCCACAGTTGGCACAAGCTCCATCGGAAGAGATCGTCCGCGAAACGGTAGAGCGACTTCGTGAGGAGTTCCAAGCTAGTCAAACACAGGTGGCAACGATAGAAACTAAGCTAGCTCACAGTGATGAAGAAGTAGAACGGTATAGTAAAGAATGGAATCGTTTATGTGAGACCTATCCAAAGGTTACAGTTGGAGTACAAAGAAAGTCTATCTTGCAATTGGGAAATATTTTGGATAGGGCTGTACAAGCTAAAGAGATAGAAACGGTAGCGGAACGCCTTTCTTGGTGGGATGCGAATGTGACTGAAACGCACGTAGATAAGACTTTTAAATTGATACAACAAGAGTTAGTCCAAGGAGAAGCTAGAAAACTAGCATTAGAAAAAAGTCTAGAAACGCAGAAACAGACTATACAAACTGAGGAAGCCAATATTCACGCAAAGCAACTAGAATTGAGAACTCTAGAGGGACAGTTAGAATCTTTACAACAGGAAATACAGCACGTAACATCAGAAATGAGTCGTATTGAAACTAGTATAGCCCCTTTTACGGTGGAAACGTATACGGCTGAGGTGAAAGATCTCGCAGATTCTCTGAAACGATATGAAATAGACCGTAAAAAGGTAGAGGATGGGCGTCAAGCTAGCCAAGAACAAAAGGTCGCCCTCACAGCGGAAGTAGGGGCCCTCAAAGAACAACAGGATCGCATGTCGCAGGATATAGAATTCTTGGAGAAGGAGATTGGGAAAGTGTTAGCAGCAGAATCTCTTACCATCGATACATTTAAACAGGAATCTCATGCATTTGATGAATTGCCAGTATGGAAAGAAACCTTTAGTGCCTATCACAATGAATCGTTGAGGTTGACTTCTCTCTTAGAAGGAGTGCAACAGGACTTGGTATCCTATGCTACGGTACCTGAAGAGATTCCGAAGGAGTCGGTGGAGTCATTACAACAAGAATTGAAAAATCTAGGGGAAGTTATTGGTACCTTGAAATCACAAGTGACTGCCAAGGAAAAAACTATCCAAGAGATTGCCAAGTTAGAAGGGGCTACCAAAGAGTTGTCGGACCGTCGAGCCTTTATCTTTGGCTTAGCCGACTTAGCCAATGGTGGTGATTCGGGTATGAAAGGTGTCAGCTTTGAACGCTATGTACTAGGCGCTATCCTAGAAGAAGTGTTGAGTGCAGCGAACTTACGACTTCATGATATGAGTCGTGGTCGCTATCGACTTGAACGGTCCGTAGAAGAAGGTGGTCGTGGCGCCAGAGGATTGGACATCTCTGTTTTTGATGCCTATACGGGAGCGAGTCGGCCTGCGAACACTTTGTCCGGTGGAGAAACTTTCTTGGCATCCTTAGGGCTTGCTATGGGATTAGCGGATGTCATCCAATCCTATGCGGGAGGTATTCATTTGGATACTATGTTCATTGATGAAGGCTTTGGTACATTAGACCCAGATACGTTAGATGTGGCAATGGAAACTTTGGTGGCATTACAATCTCAAGGAAGGTTGGTAGGAATCATATCTCATGTGCCAGAATTACAACAACAAATTGGTGCACACTTGGTGGTGACAAAAACCGATGAAGGAAGTAGAGCCTACTTTCAGGTACAATGATTGTATTCCCGTAGTACCTATGTTAGAATAATACTGTTATTTACTAGGAATTAAGGAGGAAGTATGAAATTTAGCTTTGCTCATAATAATATTAATGTGAAAGAGTTGGACAAAAGTTTAGCCTTTTATAAAGAAGCATTGGGGTTAGAAGAAGTCGGTCATATCGATGGAGAAGATGGATCTTTTAAAATCGTCTATTTAGGAGACGGTACCAATCCGCATCGATTAGAATTGACATGGCTTCGTGATTGGGATCGACCATATAATTTGGGGGATAATGAATTCCATTTGGCATTCTATGTAGATGATTACGAAGGAGCATTAGCAAAACATAAGGATATGAACTGCGTTGTCTATGAGAATGAAGCGATGGGTATTTATTTTATCGCCGACCCAGATGGATATTGGACAGAAATTATCCCATCAGGAGCCTATTAATATGGAGCATATGTTAACTCGCCTACAATGGTTGGTAGGGGAAGAAAAAATTAAAACTTTACAAGCAAAAAAAGTCCTGCTATTTGGATGCGGTGGTGTTGGCTCTTTTGCATTAGAAGCGTTAGTGCGTTCTGGTGTAGGTCATATTGTCATTGTTGATGGTGACCAAGTAACAGTGAGTAATATTAATCGCCAGCTTATCGCCTTGCCTAGTACGGTAGGTCAACGCAAGGTAGAAGTGGCAAAAGAACGCGCCTTGGCGATTAATCCTAACTTGCACATTGAGGTTTATGATATGGTCTATACTGGTGAAAGCCATCCTACTTTCATCACCGATATAGCTCCAGATTTTGTGATTGATGCTATTGATATGGTAAGTGCTAAACTATCCATCATCGAAACGTGTTATAATAGAAATATACCTTGTATATCTTCTATGGGAACAGGCAATAAAATGTGGCCTGATCAATTGAAGATTACAGATATTAGTAAGACCCATACATGCCCATTGGCGAAGGTGATGCGCAAAGAATTGCGCCGTCGTGGCATTAAAAAGCAAACTGTATTATTCTCTACAGAACAACCGATGACACCGAATCGAGATGACGATTCAAGAAGTCCTGGTTCTTGTGGATTTGTTCCGTCCGTAGCAGGATTGCATTTAGCGGGTCACGTAATTAGAACTTTTTTGGAGGTACAGTAATGAAAAAAGCAATTATTCATATGGAATACGGTGACATTGTTATCGAATTATTTGAAAACGAAGCTCCTGGCACAGTAGCAAATTTTGAAAAATTAATCAAAGAAGGTTTCTACGATACTTTGAAATTCCATCGTGTCATCCCTGGTTTCGTAGCACAA
Organism: Veillonella sp. VA139; assembly: GCF_003992005.1. Classification (GTDB taxonomy): domain Bacteria; phylum Bacillota; class Negativicutes; order Veillonellales; family Veillonellaceae; genus F0422. The sequence continues at coordinate 15,964 of NZ_RQVL01000034.1, forward strand.
GGTGGTTGCCCAATGGGTACTGGCGTAGGTGGTCCTGGCTACACAATTCCTTGCGAAACTAAAGGTAACCCACATAAACATGTTCGTGGTGCTTTATCTATGGCACATCGTGGACCTAATACAGGTGGCAGCCAATTCTTTATCGTGTATGAACCACAACCTCATTTAGATGGCGTTCATACTGTGTTCGGTCAAGTTATCGAAGGTATGGATGTAGTAGATAAAATCCAACAAGGCGATCGTATGCAAACTGTTGAGGTAGTGGAATACTAATGGCAGGAATCAAACGCTATCGTATTGAACATCCTGAATGGTTACAAGTGAAAAAGGATGGAAACTTTTCCTATGGGTATGACCAAGAATGGTACGAAGATGCTTGGAAACGGCTAGCAGGTTGTGGCCCTACAACGGCGACACAGGTGATTTCCTATGTCCTTTTCCGCGATGGACATTTACCTGTTGAGACCGCTGTAGATGGGAACCAAGCCTTAGTGCGCATGAACCAAGTGTGGGAATACGTGCGTCCTCGCTATGGTGGCGGGCTCTATAAAAGTACTTGGTGGGAACAAGGTGTCAACCAATATATGGAGGATAATAACTTGTCTTATACGGTGAAACGATTACCGATTTTCCCGCTGAAAGGAAGCCCTTATAGCGTGGAAGAAGTGACGGATTTTATTCGTGCAGGAATGGAACAGAATTGTCCTGTTGCCTTTTTAAATCGTCATCGTGGACAAGAAGAAGGGCTATCTACTTGGCACTGGGTGCCGATCGTATCTATGCAGGTCAACAACGATGATACGCGATGTGTCGTCTATGATGAAGGCATGGAACGAACGTTTTCACTACGTCGTTGGTTACGAGATAATTTGCTGGGTGGAGCTTTTTTATACATCCAGCCACAATGTGAGGAGTAAGAAATGACACAATGGATTAAAGAAATGCAATCCCCTCATCTTGCGTTATGCGCAGAAGTGGATGAAATTTTATATTCTGGAAAATCTGACTTTCAAACCATAGAAGTCGCTCATAGCTTAGAATACGGTAATATGCTTGTGCTAGATGGAGTGTTTCAAACATCGGAACGAGAAGAATTTGTGTATCATGAAATGATGAGCCACATTCCGTTATTCCTGCATCCAAATCCTAAGCATGTATTGATCATCGGTGGTGGTGATGGTGGCGTGGCTAGAGAATGTGTACGTCATAGCTGTGTAGAAACAGTGACAATGGTAGAAATTGATGGTAAAGTAGTGGAATTGGCGAAACAATACTTGCCTTCTATTGCTGACGCTATGATTCGCCAAGATCCTAAATTAACAGTAACCATTGGTGACGGTATTGGACATGTAGCGGAAAAAGAAAATTTCTATGATGTGATCATCGTAGACTGCTCTGACCCAATTGGCCCTGGTGAAGGTTTATTTACAGAAGAATTTTACAAAAATACATATCGTGCCTTGAAGGAGGATGGTTTGTTTGTACAACAAACAGAGTCTCCTGTAATGCATCAACAATTAGTATCTGATGTATTCTACTACGTGAATAAACATTTCCCAGTGACTCGTCTATATACAGCATTCATTCCGTTGTATCCGACAGGTATGCATTGCTTTACGATGGGCTCTAAGAAACATGACCCATTAGAATGGGATCCAAACCGTGCCCAAGATTTTACAACTAAATACTATAACTATGGCATCCAAAAATCTGCATTCGTATTGCCAACATTTGTAAAACAATATTTACAAGCTCGAATTGCAGAGTAAACCTTATATCTAGGAGTGCTATAGATTCGCAGTGATAGACTAGCACTTTCTCCGTGAAAGTGCTAGTTTTGCGTATGGGCTATGTAAATAATCGGGCATTAGTAATCGATGATAGGTAATTTGGGGAATTTTCTGTTAGTGTAAAAAGTTTGCAAGAAACATAAAATAGAAAATCAAACTTTCTTATAGTGAATGCATTGCACTTAGGTTAAACAAAAAAATCCCTATAACTATAAGAATATAACAGATAATATCTAATTAAAGAGTATTGAATTTCCTAGTAAATAGGTATACAATAAGAACAGTATCGTATTTACTAATGAAATATATATAATAGACTTTTATTCATGTGAATTAACAAAAGGGGAGACAATAATGAAACAATATGATTTACTAGTTGTTGGCTTTGGTAAAGCTGGCAAAACATTAGCTGCCACATTTGGCAAAGAAGGAAAACAAGTAGCTTTAATTGAACAAGATCCATCTATGTACGGTGGTACATGCATCAACATCGGATGTATCCCTACAAAAACGATGATTGTTGGTGCAGATAAAGGCAAAACATACGAAGCAGCAAAAGCAACTCGTGATACAGTAGTAGGCAAATTAAATGCAAAAAACTTAAACATGTTAACATCCAATCCAAATGTAACCGTGTATACTGGTCATGGTAAATTTATTTCCAATAAAGAAGTAGAGGTAACAACAGCAGAAGGTGTGGAAACATTGACGGCTGAGATTATCATCATCAATACAGGTGCTACGAATGTGGTACTTCCAATTCCAGGTCTGTCTACGTCTAAATTTGTATATAACAGCACTGAATTGCAAGCCTTGCCAACATTGCCAAAACGCTTAGGTATCATCGGCTGCGGTAACATTGGGATTGAGTTCGCTAATCTATATGCACGTTTAGGTGCTGAGGTGACTGCTTTTGAAAGTGGCGATAGAATCTTAAAACGTGAAGATGCAGATGTAGCTGCGTTAGCGCAACAATACTTAGAAGAAGATGGCGTTCGATTCCACTTTAACGCTGTCACAAAAGAAATTAAAAACGTTGGTGATACTGTAGTTGTAGTGACTGAAAGTGGAGAAGAGTTCGTCTTCGATGCATTGTTACATGCTACAGGTCGCAAAGCAAATACAGAAGGGCTTGGCCTAGAGAATACAGATATTCAAGTTCGTCCTAATGGCTCCATCGTAACGGATGATACATTGATGACATCTGTTCCTAATGTGTTTGCCGTAGGTGATGTGAACGGAGGACAACAATTTACGTATGTATCCCTTGATGACTTCCGCATTGTGAATCGTGTATTGCACGGAGATGAAAGTTATAAGTTAGGCAATCGTGCACACGTGCCATATTCTACTTTTATTACACCTGCTCTATCCCATGTAGGTTTACACGAAGAAGAAGTGAAAGCACAATATCCAAATGCAGTGACAGTGGCATTACCGGTAAATAATATGCCGCGCCATGCAGTCAACCAAGATCCACGAGGTGTATTTAAGTTAACAGTTAACAAAGACACTGGTCTAATCCTAGGCGCTACCTTATTCGGTAAAAACTCTGAAGAGTTAATCAACATCATCAAAATGGCGATGGATAACGATATTAAATATACATACTTGCGTGACCAAATCTTTACACATCCAACAATGGCTGAAAATTTAAATGATGTAGCTAAGTTAATCTAATAAAGCATAATGTACATAGAGGCATGTAGGAGAGACCTTATATGCCTCTTATTTTATATTAGTATGAAAAATATATGAAAGGGGGTTTACAAGAAAAAGATTATTTGATATACTTTAAAAACATCAGCGGTGCTCATGTAATGTCCTGAATGGTTAACATGAAATAGTAGAACAGTTAAAAAAGTTTTTTAAAAAGTGGTTGACACGAAAAATATTAACTGATATACTAAATATCGTTGTAAGGCACGACAGTGCTAAACAGAATAAATATCCTGTGGTGGGTATGGTGAAGCGGTTAACACGGCGGATTGTGGCTCCGTTATGCATGGGTTCGATCCCCATTACTCACCCCACAACACAGGGGTGTAGCCAAGCGGTAAGGCATCGGACTTTGACTCCGACATGCGATGGTTCGATCCCATCCACCCCTGCCATTTTATGACCCACTAGCTCAGTTGGCAGAGCACCTGACTTTTAATCAGGGTGTCCCGCGTTCGAGTCGCGGGTGGGTCACCATTTACTACTTTATGTAGTATGAGGATATATGATCTTTGAAAACTGAACAATGTAAGGTAATTACTTCGAAAGAAGTAAACATAAGCCAGAGTGCGGGTTTCACATAGTTGAAACCAACCAAAAAATTCTAGTCAAGCAATTGGCAACAACGAAACAAAATGAGCTATCAAATAGCTTCAAGATATCTTGGAGAGTTTGATCCTGGCTCA
>NZ_RQVL01000035.1 GCF_003992005.1 Veillonella sp. VA139
ACGCAGGATTCTTTAGTAACGAGGAACCCTCTATTAAAGCTAGGCAATTATTTTTCCAACAAAAAGTTGACACCGTCTTATTTAATGTTTTTATTGTATATATTCGAAATATATAGTACTATAATAGGGATTTTAAAAATTAGATGCAATTAAATTGGGTATGTGTTGTTGTGAATGACAGATACCATATTGGTGTTGTAGTACTTTTAAGGTATAGCAACAGATATATTCGTATTGTTTACAATATAGATAATTAGTTTAAATATATTCATATATGTAATTTGAACATATTTATGTATATAATTTTAACAGATTAAATTAGATTTAAATAGATTTTAATGAATATTTATAAATCATAGGCATTGTCAGATGGGACTGGTAATAATGGCAATGGGTTATAGTAAGAGGAAAGGAATAGAATGTATGAAGGATAATCTTTCAAGACGGCGTAAAAAATATGCTCTTGGATTGTTGGCAGTAACGGCAGCAACAATAGGGACATCATTCAGTCCTAGTGCACCATGGGTGATGGCTAGTAAAACTGAATCTGATTATGGAACACCATCCAATGTACCACCTGTATTTAATCCACCAGTATATAATGAATTAGATTTTGATCCAGATGAAAATAAGATAAAGGCTTATTATTATCATGTGCAAGCAGGTGATAATGTAACTGTTACGCCGAATACTTTTACGGAAAAGGATTTTGATGGGAACGATGTTACATTTAACAATTTTATTGTAAAAGCTAATGATACTCTTGTAGAGGATAGTGACGATATTGTTGTTGATACAGGTAACAGTGAAAATACTGAAAAAGGTAAAGAAAACGGTGTCACTCGTAAGTATAAATTAACATTAAGTAAGGCATTAAAAGACAAAATCGATAAAGCGGCTACAGGTGGTAGTAGTGGTGGAGCGGCTCCGTCGAAACTTGAGGATGGTACAAACACTACTGTTGAGGGTGATGGTACTGATGGCAATAAATATAAGGTTAATTTAAAATCTGATGTTACCAATATAACGTCCATATCAGGTGATGCTACAAATGGTTTGACCTTACATAGTGGAGGTGATGGCACTGCAGGTAAGACTGAAGTAGCTGTTACCAACACAGGAGTGACTTTCACCACTAAACCAGCTAAAGGAAAAGGAACTACGATTACTATCAATGGTAATGGTATCGATGTATCTAGTAAAAAGATAACTGGTTTAGGAAATGGTGCGATAGCAGCTGGTTCTACGGATGCTGTTACTGGTGGACAATTACATAGCACAAATACCGATGTTACGAATCTTAGAGTTACAAAGTTAGATAAAACTGCGGAACGTCATATTAAGCCAGGTACGTATAATGTGATGAATGGAACTGTTACGTTGGAGTATGTAAATGGTGAAGGTAATGCTACAACAGAGAAGGCAATTATTAATGGCATAGCTACTAAGTCAGATATATGGAGACTTGGTATTCAAAATGCAGGAGATACAACAACTACTGATATCACTCCAAGTACAGATGGAAAAGTGACGTTAAAAGCAGGTGACAATGTTACACTTGAGTCTAATGCAGGCACAGTAACAATTTCTGCTAAAAATAAAATTACATCTGTTACGTCGGGGAATCTGGATGCTTTATCAGTAGATACTTCTAATGGTGCAGTTACTGTTAACCCAGTGCTCGCTAGTAGTATTTCCAACAGAGGGGATGCCAATAAATTAGTGACAGCAGGTGTGGTCAGCACAGCAATCACTAATGCAACAAATCCATTGGCAAAAAATGACTTATCCAACATCACAGATGCTGGTAAAAAAGTGATTACTGGTTTAGGTACAGAAGTAGTACAAGGTAATGGTGTTACAGTTACTCCTAATGAAGATGCAACAACAGGCAAGAAAACTTACACCATTTCTGCAGTAAAGCCGAACTTTGCAGCTGGTACGAACACAACTCTTGAGGGCGAAGGCACAGCGGCTAAACCTTACAAATATAATGTAAACCCAGCGTTAACAGGGATTACATCCATTACTGGTGATACTGGATTAACATTTATTGGTGCGGGTACTGCGGTAACAATCAATGGTAATGGTGTTAATGTAGGCGGCACTAGAGTGACCAACCTAGCAGATGCTGCATTAACAGGTAGTTCTACTGATGCTGTGACAGGTAAACAGTTACATACTACAAATATAAAGGTTACTAACTTAGAGACTACCAAGTTAGATAAAACTGCGGAACGTCATATTAAACCGTCCACGTATACAGTAACTAATGGATCTGTAACATTAAATTATGTAGATGGTGAAGGACATGATGTGGCAGATACAACCACAATTAATGGTGTAGCCTCAATATCTGATGTATGGAAGTTGGGAATTAAGAATAATGGTGATAAAACAGCTACCGTTATTACTCCAACTGCAGATGGAAACGTAACGTTAAAAGCAGGGGATAATGTATCCCTTTCATCTTCTAATGGTGAGGTAACGATTTCTGCGAAAAATACAGTGAAATCCATTATCTCTGGTGATGCTAATACATTGACAGTGACTGATAACAATGGTGATGTTACATTGACTCCTGTGGTAGCAACCAATATTACTTCTGATGGGGATAAGAATAAACTTGTAACAGCAGGCGTAGTTAATACTGCAATCACTAATGCAACAAATCCATTGGCAAAAAATGACTTATCCAACATTACAGATGCTGGTAAAAAAGTGATTACTAGCTTAGGTACAGAAGTCGTACAAGGTGACGGCGTCACAGTTGGTACAACAACAGATGCAACAGGTAAGAAAACATATACTATTTCTGCAGTAAAACCAAACTTTGCAAATGGTACGAATACAACTCTTGAGGGTGATGGTACAGTGACTAGCCCTTACAAATATAATGTAAACCCAGCATTAACAGGGATTACATCCATTACTGGAGATACTGGATTAACATTTATTGGTGCGGGTACTGCGGTAACGATCAATGGCAATGGTGTTAATGTAGGTGGTAAAAACATCACTAATCTAGCAGATGCTGCATTAACAGGTAGTTCTACTGATGCTGTGACAGGTAAACAGTTACATGCAACGAATGAAAAAGTTGAAGGTAAGTTAGATAAAACTGCGGAACGTCATATTAAACCGTCCACGTATACAGTAACTAATGGATCTGTAACATTAAATTATGTAGATGGTAAAGGACATGATGTGGCAGATACAACCACAATTAATGGTGTAGCCTCAACATCTGATGTGTGGAAGTTGGGAATTAAGAATAATGGTGATAAAACAGCTACCGCTATTACTCCAACTGCAGATGGAAAAGTAACGTTAAAAGCAGGGGATAATATATCTCTTTCATCTTCTAATGGTGAGGTAACGATTTCTGCAAAAAATACAGTGAAATCCATTATCTCTGGTGATGCTAATACATTGACAGTGACTGATAACAATGGTGATGTTACATTGACTCCTGTGGTAGCAACCGATATTACTTCTGATGGGGATAAGAATAAACTTGTAACAGCAAGCGTAGTCAATACAGCAATCACTAATGCAACAAAGCCATTGGCAGATAAAAACTTATCCAACATTACAGATGCTGGTAAAAAGATGATTACTGGTTTAGGGACGAAAGTAGTAGCGGGTACAGGTATAGATGTTCAAGAAAGTGAAGATACAGCAACAGGTCAAAAAACGTATACAGTATCTTCTACTGCAGTAGCGCCAAAATTTGCAAATGGTACGAACACAACTCTTGAGGGTGATGGCACAGTGGCTAAGCCTTACAAATATAATGTAAACCCAGCGTTAACAGGGATTACATCCATTACAAATGCAACAACAGCAGATGGAGATGGTACGAAATTAACTATCGATGGCGATAAGCTATCCGTAGTGAACAAAAAAGGTACTGACACAACAACAGTGACAATCGGCAAAGATGGTATCGATGCTGGTGGTAAAACAATTACTAACGTGGCAGATCCAACAGGTGACAAAGATGCAGCCAATAAAGAATATGTAGATGCTCAAAAATGGGGCTTAAAAGTTCAAAATGGTGACAATGCAGCAGAAGCTGTAACAGCGAAAGATAAAGCGATTACATTAAAAGCTAGTGCAGATACAACTGATAATGAAGCAACTCCTAAAAAAGGTCTTTTAATTGCCAAGGACGATCAGGGAAACATTACAGTTGGTTTAGATAAAGCATCTCGTACAACATTAGACAATGCGGCAAATGTAGGTAATACAGCCTCTGACGGTCGAGATGGTAAAGCCGGTGTAGGCACAGATGGTGCAGTGGCAGCTGGTTCTGCAGGTGCACAAGGTCCAACAGGTAAAGACGGCTTAAACGGTAAAGACTTAACAAATAAAGTCAATGCACTTCGTAACGGCGAAGCTGGTACAGTGGTGTATACAAATGCAGCCGGTGATCGTCTTGTGAAAGCAAACGATGGCAATTACTATCGTGCTGAAATAGTGAAAGCAGATGGAACTGTCAAAACAGGGTCAGAAATCCCAGTTAATGTAGACCCTAATCCAGTATCAGCGAAAGATATCATCGCAAGTCTAGTATCTACGGACGGTTCTACTACTACGGCAGGTGCAGCTAAACCAGTTACAAAATTATCTAATATTGCGGAAGGCACAGTTTCCACTACATCTAATGATGTTGTAACAGGTCGCCAATTGTTCAACGAACGTGTGACAAACCCTGTCATCTTCGTAGATAAAGATGGTAAGCAAGTGTTCAAAACTGCAGATGGTAAATTTGTCACTAAAGAAGGTACAGAAATTACTGATGCTGATGAGCTAGCTAAGATTCACACAAAAGTGAATGCTGCTAATCCAATGACATTGGATAATGTAGCGTCAACTATCGAGGATACGACTGTTCCTAATGCGGCAGACCCTCAAAACCCAACTTTCAAAGAAAAATTAACAGAGGCAGCGGGTAATGATGCTACGAAACATGCAGTGGTGAATGTAGAAGATTTACACAAAGCTACTACGTCTGCTAGCGACTCTACTGTAGCAAAAGGTCTTGATTTCTATGGCGATGATACAACAACTACGGGTAAAGTGCATCGTGATTTAGGTACCGCGTTAAAAATCCAAGGTGCTGATACATATACTCGCAAGGATACGGATACTACGGGTACGACTAATATTAGTGTCACTAACAATGCTAGTGGTGATGGATTGAATGTGGCGATGGCAAATACATTGCGTGGCATTACATCTATTACGAATGGCGATGGTGCAACAGATGTGGCATCGACTACGATGAATATCACTGGTGATGGGGTAGAAATCACAAATACACAACCAGCTGCAAATGGTAATAAGGCAAGCAAAACTACAGTGACAATCGGCAAAGATGGTATCAATGCTGGTGGCACAAAGATTACTAACGTAGCCGAAGGTACGATTAATGAAACATCTACAGATGTTGTCATCGGTAAACAGCTACATGCTACGAATACAGATGTGGCTAATTTAAAATTAACAAAATTAGATAAAACTGATGATGTACATGTACAAGCTGGTGAATATGCTGTGAATGATAAAACAGGCACTGTTGAGTTAACTCTTGCAAAAGGTGAAAACGATACTGATACAGGTAAGAAAGTAAAAATTAGTGGTATCGTAACCCATGCTGTGTTATCCAATACTATGGATGCTTATGAGTTGAACATTGAAGGCGATGAAAATACAACGAATAAGAATAGTTTGAAAAAAGGTGTAGCAGTTCATGGCTCATCTAACTTTACGCCTGATGAAGCTACTAAGAATGCGGGGATAAACATTCAAGCTAAAGCGACAGATAAAGGATTTGATGTAAAATTAGCAGATACGTTAACGAACATGAAAGGGATTACCTTTGCACCAACCACTCAGGGCGGAGCCTCTGTGAGTCTAACATCTACAGGTCTTGATAATGGTGGTAACACAATTACTAACGTGGCAGCTGGTGTGAACGATACTGATGCAGTGAATGTGTCACAGTTGAAGAACTTGGCACATGCTACAGTGAATGTGGATAGTCGAATCAATCGTTTAGGTGCTCAATCTGCTGCGATGGCTGGATTACGCCATTTACAATACGATCCAATGGAGCCAACTACATTGATGGCTGGCGTAGGTACTTACAAAGGTCAAACTGCATTGGCATTAGGAGTAGCACATTATAAAAACGAATCTCTCTTATTCCATGCAGGAGCATCTATCGGCAGTGATCCTAATGAATTGATGGCCAATGCAGGTGTGAGCTGGAAATTCGGATCTCGATCTGGTGAAGTTGCTGTGAAAGATATATTCCGTCAAGGCCCGATTAGTTCTTCCTATGCATTACAAGATAAAGTGGCCGCCTTAGAGGCGCAAAACCAAATGCAAAAAGAGGAAATTAATGAATTGAAAGCACAATTGGCAGAGGTACTTCAATATATTAAAAAAGGTTAATTGATAGATGTTCCTGTGCGTAGAACCTGTGAAAGTACTTGCTTTCACAGGACCTACCATGGGTATTGCACTAGATCCATGTTGTATGCAAATGAAAAAGGCGAAGTGATTATATTGAAAGCTCAGTTAGCAGAAGTGCTTCAATATAGTAAGCGTAACTATTGTATGTACGAATGTGTGGATATATTGTATAATGTGACGTAGAATGAGTAGGATATGTTCGTGCAGAATGATAGAATAAATAATCATTGACTAGACAGGAGATACTATGATGAAGAAATTACTACTAACAGCAGCTTTGCTGGCAACAGCAACGTCTGGATTTGCCATGGGGGATACCCTATTCGATCAAAAGAACCCGGACCATATTGTAACACCAGCGGTAGGCTATGAAATTCACTCCGTTACACCAGAAACATCAGTAGCCTTGGAAGAACTAGGTGCTACTTTGGAGCGTGTGTATGAAGTACACAAAGATTTAGTGTATCGTCATAATCGTGGAGATCGTTTGACAGACCGTCAACATCGCTATGCAGAACATGATGTGAACCATGAGTTCTTGCGCGTGTTAGATCGCAACTTGACTAACCGCGTAGAGTTCTTTAAACGTGCCCATAATTGGAATGGAGACAACAAATACGAACACACTGCGAATTATCAAGTGTTCTTGAACAAACACAATAAACATGCGAAAGAAGCAGTGAATGGTTATAGCAACAGCTATGGATGGAATGTATTGCGCGGTGTCCGTCAAGATGCATTGGACAATGTAAAAGCCGTGTTTGACCAAAAAGGTGAAACAGCAACTGGTGAAGACATTGTGAATGCGTTGTCACAAGCAGCAGCTAAACACGCATTGACTGTGAATCAAGAAGAACTTCGTTTCTACATCAATGAACTTGTTTGGTATACAGCTAAACAAACAGCTAAAGAAACAAACAAAGAACTAGACCATGTGTTACAATAAGATGATCTAGCGTAGAGTATAGGTACATGCTCGATAGAAAAGGAGCCATAACAAGACCATTAGGGATTGTTGTGGCTCCTTTGGTTTTTTGTCAAGTGTGGAGGTACTTATATAAAATGGCTCTTTGTCAAATGTGGGGGCTGCTCATATAAAAGTAGCTGATACCAATCTTCTTTAGTTTTTTGTTACATATGAAGGTGTGATACAGTGGATGTATATATGGAAAGTAGCTACCACCTGCAAGTCATATTATGAAACACTTGCAGGTGGTAGGATGTTCTCTAGTGTGATTGGGAGTAAGACATGATGAATAATGGTATGAAATACTATGGAGGTATTTAGAGGTGTCCTACTGTGGATGCTGTTAGATATGGTATAATAAAAAGTAGATTTCCTAGGAGTTTGTAAGATGCAATATATAAGAGTAGACGTTTGAAATAGGTATTCTTAAAAGAAAGGAGTATGCAGATGCAAGAGATTGTCGTAGGCGGTTTATATCGTCATTTTAAAGGCATGTTATACTATGTCATCGACATTGCCATCCATTCCGAGACGAATGAGCCTCATGTGGTATACCAACAGCTTTACGGAGAGCGGAAAACCTTCGTGCGCCCCTTGGTGATGTTTGCCAGCGAGGTGGACCATGAGAAATATCCAAATGTGGAGCAGAAAGACCGCTTTCAGTTGGTCAATGGTTGGGATGAAGAACAGCACTTGCGCTGAGGAGGACCGGATGGACAAGAAATATTTTTTCTTCGATATTGATAATACCCTAGCGGTCTGGCCAGATGGAACGATTCCGGAAAGTGCGCAGTACTCTTTGGAGTATTTGCAGAATACAGGGCATCACGTGGCGCTTGCTACTGGTCGTTTACAGGCCGATGCGATGCGTTTTGCTAAGATGGCACAAACGCCGAACTTCGTGGCTGATGGGGGCTATAGCATTACGGAAGATTATGAAGTGCAATGGATGCAGGGTATGGATCGGGATCGTTGTGTGCAGTACCTCAACTATTTGACAAAACACAATGTGCCTTGGGGTGTGACCCACAAAAATGACTTTGTCCGCATTACTCCCTATGAAAGTGTCCTTAACTGGGATGTGCAATGGGATATGATGAAAACACAGGTAGTACCGGAATTAGTGCCTGAGGATATTGAGCACTTTTACAAGGTGTATGCGTTCATCACAGAAGAAGAGGAACAGCGCCGTGGCATTGTGCACATGACGAAGGACCTTATTCGTTACGGAGAGGGCTGTGTGCTATTTGAACCGATGGACAAAGCCTATGGGATTCGGAAAATGATTGATGGCTTTGGCGCATCGTACCAAGACGTCATCGTATTCGGCGACGGCTATAATGACCTGTCCATGTTCCGACCAGACTGGCTGAACATTGCCATGGGAAATGGCCGTGATGCACTAAAAGAAAAAGCTGATTACGTTACAGCAGCCTGCCATGACGATGGGATTTACAAAGCATTACAACACTTTGGGTTTATACCAAAGCAGTTTTAGTCAATACGTATAGGGCAAAACACAATATAATAGGAACAGCTAAAATTAGTAATAGTTATATTATGTAAGTTACTTTAGGCTCCTTTAGAGTGTAAAAATTTTAGCTTTACAGATTAGCATTTTTGTGATATTGTGTTGATAGTAAATAGTGCCCTTTGTTGTAGGCTTCTCGGTATATGGGGAAAGCTGAAGCATAGGGCTTTTTTTATGGAAGGTGCTTATGAAAAAAGAGTTAGCAATATTGGTGGATGGAAGCTTTTATCAAAAACGTATGTACTCTTTGAAAAATATAAAAGATCCTAAGAGTGCGGTAGACTTTTTTATTGAATATTGTTATAGGCATTTAACGGCAGACCGGTATGAAGAATATTCCTTATATCGCATTTTTTATTATGATTGCCCACCTAGTGTGAAAGAGGTATATCATCCATTAATTAAAAAAGTTGTGAAATTGAAAGATTCTGACCAATATAAATGGATGAGTGAATTTTTAAAAGAGTTAAAAACAAGAAGAAAAGTTGCACTAAGATTGGGACGATTAAGCGACAATGATGTAGTTTATAATTTACGACCAGATATAACCAAGAAATTATTAAGAGGTGCCATTTCAGTTGAGGATATAAAGGAGTCAGATTTATATCTTTCAATTGGTCAAAAAGGTGTCGATATGAAATTAGGTGTTGATATAGCATCATTATCATACAAAAAGCAAGTTCAGAAAATGGTTTTAATTGCTGGTGACAGTGACTTTGTTCCGGCAGCGAAGTTGGCTAGAAGAGAAGGTATTGATTTTGTGCTTGATCCATTATGGAACGGTATTAATGAAGATTTACATGAACATATTGATGGACTGAAAAGCTGTATAAGTAAAAATGGTGAAAAATAAAAATAGTACTGGTGATATATCATTGGTAATGTGATGTGAAAGTAATTTGTAGTTAGCAACGATTCATTATGAATGAAGTGGATAGTATACTTTCACCATAACTATATGAAGCGGTTTGAACATCAAAATTAGTTATAGTATAATAAAGCGTAGATATATCGAAATGGGTCTTAAAAGGAGGACATACCATGGATTTAATTCAAAGTTTAAAAGAACAAGCGAAAGGCTTGGGTAAAAAAATTGTATTGCCAGAATTCGAAGATAGCCGTGTCATCGAAGCAGCGGCTGCGATTTTGAAAGAAGGTTTCTGCGTGCCTGTATTGGTTGGTGCAGAAGATAAAATTCAAGCGGCAGCAACAGCAGCTGGTGTATCTTTGGAAGGTGCTGAAATCATCAACCCAGCTACATTCGGCGAATTAAACAAAATGGTAGATACATTTGTAGAATTGCGCGCAAAAAAAGGCATGACACCTGAAAAAGCGCACGCGACTATGACTGGCGATGCGTTATTCTTCGGTGCTATGTTAGTGCGTTTAGGTTTGGCTGACGGCATGGTTGCAGGTTCTGCTAGCCCTACAGCAAATGTACTTCGTGCAGCTATCCAAGTGGTAGGTACACAAGCTGGTTTGAAAACTGTCTCCAGCTCTATGCTTGTGATCACTGATAAAAAAGAATACGGCGATGACGGATTGTTGATTTTCTCCGATTGCGGCGTTATCCCTAACCCAACATCTGAACAATTGGCTGATATCGCTGAGTCCAGTGTTGGTAAAGCTCGTTCTGTAGCAGGCATGAAAGAACCTCGCGTGTCCTTCTTGTCCTTCTCCACAAAAGGATCTGCTTCTTCTCCAGAGGTTGATAAAGTGGTAGCAGCCGTAGAAGACTTGAAAGGCCGTAACGTAGACTTCGCATTCGATGGAGAATTACAATTAGATGCGTCCATCGTTCCATCCGTAGCAGAACGTAAAGCTCCAGGATCCCAAGTAGCTGGTAAAGCTAACATTTTGATTTTCCCTGACTTACAAGCTGCGAACATTGGTTACAAATTAGTACAACGCTTTGCTGGCGCTACTGCTATCGGACCAATCATCCAAGGTTTGGCAAAACCAATCCATGACCTTAGCCGTGGTTGCTCCGTAAGCGATATCGTTGACCTTTGCGCCATTGCTGCAGTGGAAGCCAACTAAGTCGTCTCTTGCTACGTTATGTAGCCTGTGGCGTTCATAATTACATACGATAAAGGGAAGCCCATGGCATACTCCTTCAGAAACGGTATTTCATAATGTTTCTTCAGGAGCACGCCATGGGCTTCTTGTGTTTGTGCGATGTTGTCAGTAAGGAACGCCACAAGGCTACTACACCTAACGGCGTTCCTCAGGGGAAAAGGCGTGGCACATTCCTTCGCAAACGGTATTTCATAATGTTTGCTCAGGAACATGCCACGCCTTTTTGTGTTTTTGTGATTTGGGTAGTTAAGGAACCAGAAGTTTGACACCTTCAAAATCATACACTATTCAAGGTTTCCCATAATAAAGAAAAAATTTTTTAGGTAACCAAAGTGAATAAACTACCTTAACCAAAGTACTAACCAGCCACTAGTACTGGGTTAGATAAAGGAGTTTTTCTGTATATGGATTTTTATATCAATGCATGGGCTTTGCCCATTTCATTGATTTCTTCTACGGTTAGATTCGTAAATTTTGCAATCATCTCCAAAGATACATTCTCCCGAAGCATTTGAAGAATAACTTCTGCCTTTGCTGCAGCTTTACCTCGAGCTTCGCCTTCTGCTAACCCTGCTGCTTTGCCTTCGGCTAACCCTTCAGCTAACCCTTCAGCTCTCCCTTCGGCGACGCCTTCTTTCCAATATGTATAATGATCCATGGATAGCATTGAATATTCCTCCCTCCAAGCTTCACAATGTTTTGCCTCGTTTACGGCACTTTCAATATCTCGTAATAAATCATCTGTGGCAGCATGACCATCCACATACTCTAAGAACCGTTGTAATGGTTTTGAAATGTCATCCATTTTACCTTTTGTGCTTAAGAACAATTTAGTAGCTCCATCATTGAGCAAGATATCATGTTCCTCTATGCAAACATTTTTGAAGGTGTACTTGTGACGATGCCCAGTAAAAACAGGAAATGTACAGATAAAAATGATATAGGAATCATTTAACATCATGTACTTTTGCCCTTTCTGTAAATGGTACATGTCCAAGATACTTTGGTAAAAACGAGTTCGTTTCACCAGTTCTTCCATATCCTTGCTAGTTTGCATCTCGATGTTGAACACAGTCCCTTTGTCATCATTCACATACACATCTAAACGAACACTCTTCGTTTCCAAACTCACATCCAGAGTTTTCTCCTCTTGAATGTAGACGATATCCTTAATGGAAATATCTAATAATCGTTCCAAGACTGCCTTGCAAATGTGTTTCTTTAACATAACCTTCTGAAAGATAAAATTGTCCTGAATGGTTAGTTCGTCGAATGATTTAATACGCATACAATGCCTCGCTTTCATTCTTAATTAGATTATACCACAAGCAGATACTAGGTAGATATACCTTCACCTTATATGGGTGCAATTCTATGTGAAAGTCATTTCCCCTTTAAAATTTCCTGGCAGTGCTACTGTTTTAGTATCAATCGTCACTTGTGATGCTATGTAGCCTGTGGCGTTCGTAACTGAATAAGACAAAGGGAAGAGTGCGGCATACTCCTCACAAACGGTATTGCATAATGTTTGTTCGGAGCACGCCGCACTCTTCTGTGTTTATATGATTTGGTCAGTAAAGAACGCCACAAGGCTACTACACCTAATGGCGTTCCTCAGGGGGTGTAAATGCTAATATAAAAATGTACAACTACGCCATTATTCACTACATATCTAAATGAACACTTTTCGCTTCAAAACACACACCCAGCGTTTTCTTCTCCTGGATGTAGACGATATCCTTAATGGAAATATCTAATAATCGTTCCAACACTGCCTTGTAAATATATTTCTTTAACATAACCTTCTCAAAAACAACCTTCTTATTTTGCATGTACGGGGATTTTCCATAGTCGTTCTACAGTTTATACCTAGGCTATCATAAGCACACAATAACGGCGAATATTCGCATACACTCATGGGTAAAATATGGTATACTCTATGTAACCCTTTATTTAAAGAAAGGGGGTGATCCCTAAATGGGTAAATATAACATTTTATGTGTTGGCGTCTTTCTCGCCCCTGTTCTTCAAGGTATCTTGATCCATATTATTTCATATATGGTAATTGAGTTCTTCAAGAACAGAAAATAAGAAAGCAAAAAGGACGGTTGCCCCCGTCCTTTTTTGTTTGTCCCTATAATGGGTAATATAACATTTGTTGAGTTAATTATATACCATCTTGCCACAAAATACAAGAATTGCTTTTATGCAGACAATATCATATGTCGTTCATACATATATGATAATTAGTTTCAAATAATATAAATATTTTGCCTAATTCTATGATATAATGGTGTCATAGAAAAGTCATCAACGTGTTGTTAGGCTCATTTCTTCCTATTATAGGAGGGGTGATACTATGACTACATATGAAAAATTATCTTTATTGATTCAATTTTCTATGTTAATCGTAGAAGTTATTCGTTGCTTTTTTAGCTAACGAAAACGCCTAACGAATAAGGTTTCACGCCCCTTAACACGTTAGGCAATCTCGTTTTTAATTCTTTTGAGATGAGCCTAACGCCAGCACACGTTGATGGCTCTTCTTATTTGTAAGTTAAGTATAGCATACTTTTAAGGGAAATGCTATAGATCGTCACTTGTAATGTTATGTAGCCTGTGGCGTTCGTAACTGAATATGATAAAGGGAAGAGTGCGGCATACTCTTCACAAATGGTATTGCATAATGTTTGTTCGGAGCATGCCGCACTCTTCTGTGTTTGTGTGATTTAGGCAGTAAGGGGACGCCACAAAGGCTACTACACCTAACTGCGTTCCTCAAGGGAAAAGTGATTTTACAATGTATATATTTGTGGTAATTAGTGAAAGTTAGTTTCAAAAAAACATCAATGTTTTGCCTAATTTCATGATATAATAAGTGCATAGAATAGTCATCGACGTGTTGTTAGGCTCATCTCTTCCTGTAATGGGAGGAGGTGGTTCTATGAAAAAGTTTAGAAATATCGATATTTTGATTTTAATTCTAAAGTTAATCATAGCTCTTTACCATTTCTTTAATTAGAAATGACAAAGCCTAACGATAAGAGGTTCGCACCCTCTACACGTTAGGCTTCATCACATTTTAAGCTATTTGAGATGAGCCTAACGCCAGCACACGTTGATGGCTCTTCTTTTTTTGTAAGTTAAGTATAGCATACTTTTAAGGGAAATGCTATAGATCGTCACTTGTAATGTTATGTAGTCTGTGGCGTTCGTAACTGAATATGATAAAGGGAAGAGTGCGGCATACTCCTCACAAACGGTATTGCATAATGTTTGTTCGGAGCACGCCGCAATCTTCTGTGTTTGTGTGATTTAGGCAGTAAGGAAACGCCACAAGGCTACTACACCTAACTGCGTTCCTCAGTAAAAGTCTACAATATACGTAAATGCCAATATAAAAATGTACAATTTTGACGAGAACACTTTTCGCTTCAAAACTCACATCCAGCGTTTTCTTCTCCTGGATGTAGATGATATCCTTAATGGCAACATCTAATAATCGTTCCAACATTGCCTTGTAAATATGTTTCTTTAACATAACCTTCTCAAAAACAGCCCTCTTATTTCGCCTGTACGGGAATTTTTCATAGTCGTCCTACAGTTTATATCTAGGCTATCATAAGCACACAATAACAGCGAATATTTGCATACATTCATGGGAAAATATGGTATACTCTATGTAACCCTTTATTTAAAGAATAGGGGTGAACCCTAAATGGGTGATTGTAACTTTTTATGTATTGGCGTCTTTCTCGCCCCTGTTCTTCAAGGTATCTTAATCCATATTATTTCATATATGGTAATTGAGTTCTTCAAGAATAGAAAATAAGAAAGCAAAAAGGACGAGTGCAACCGTCCTTTTTTGTTTACCCTATAATGGGGACTATAACTTTTATTGAGTTAATTATATACCATCTTGCCACAAAATACAAGAATTGCTTTTATGCATGCGTATAAAGGGGAAGTAGAAAATATAAACATGTGTATTGCGCGTTATCTATACTTGCTTCAGAGTCGGATCATATTCAAGCTGAGGTGTATCGCCTATTAGAAAGGAAATTAAATAACCTATTTACGTGTGTAAATGTCAATATAAGAATGTACAATTACTCCATCATTTGCATATGATGACGTAATCGGTAAGAATCTCCAGATATACTAATGACATGAGCATAATGAAGTAGCCGATCAACAATGGTGCTAGCAACTCGTTCATCCTGTAATATAGAGGTCCATTCATCGAAATTAATATTAGATGTAACGATTGTACTTTTTTGTTCATACCTCCAGTCAACAATCTGGAATAGTAAATTAGCATCGCCCTCTTGCAGTGGTAAGTATCCAATTTCATCAATAATTAGAAGCTGGTATCTTCCATAATATTTTAAACGAATTTCTAGACGGCTTTTTTCTCGTGCTTTTTTTAGGTTCTGTATCAAATCATGACACTTAATAAAGTACGTACTTCGTCTATTCTGAGCGCTTTCAATCCCTAAGGAAGTCGCTAAATGTGCTTTTCCCTAGTTGTCCTATGTTTATACCTAGCCTATTATACACATACAATAACGGCGAATATTCGCATACGTTCATGGGAAAATATGGTATACTCTATGTAACCCTTTATTTAAAGAAAGGGGGTGAGCCCTAAATGGGTGAATATAATATTATTTGTATTGGCGTCTTTCTCGCCCCTGTTCTTCAAGGTATCTTGATTCATATTATTTCATATATGGTAATTGAGTTCTTCAAGAATAGAAAATAAGAAAGCAAAAAGGACGGGTGCAACCGTCCTTTTTTGTTTGACCCTATAATGGGGAATATAATATTTGTTGAGTTAATTATATACCATCTTGTCACAAAATACAAGAATTGCTTTTATGCAGACGGTGTCAAGTTTTTGTTGGAAAATAATTGCCTAGCTTTAAAAGAGGTTTCCTCGTTACTAAAGAATCCTGCGTCCACCATGTTTAATTGCTTGTAACCATCCGTTACTTTTCTTTTCTACACCT
>NZ_RQVL01000036.1 GCF_003992005.1 Veillonella sp. VA139
AGAAAAGAAAAGTAACGGATGGTTACAAGCAATTAAACATGGTGGACGCAGGATTCTTTAGTAACGAGGAACCCTCTTTTAAAGCTAGGCAATTATTTTTCCAACAAAAACTTGACACCGTCGTTTTTTGTATATCATTGAATTTCATTGTTGAAATGGAGTATAATATAGTTTGATATAGTCTATCCTAAGGAGGATGTACCGTGTTTACATATGCAAAACAACAATGGGAATTAGGTAAAAGAATATATGGATACCATAGCTGGCGTGAAAAGCGACGTATTTTTTTGTTCACGGCCCGTTCCTATAAAAATAGATCGCAACTGAATCAACTAGAATCTTACTTCGCTACGTATGGTAGTTATTCTAATTTACTGCAGGACCAAGAAGGAATCTGGGAGATTATTAATCGTGTCTTCTTCTACAAAGAGTCCACAGCCCAAGAACGATTGGAATGTATTATTCAGCACTTTGATGTCTTACCGAAATATGTGACAGACGATGTGATTCGGGCCTTGTACAGTCCTTCTGAAAGGGGCATTCGCTTATGGCATTCCGAAGAATTAGCTTTAGAGGCAGCCTTACGTTTTATGCCAGGTCAACGGAAAGAAGGCTTACTTAGTTTGCTCTTAACCTATGAAGGTGATGGAATTTATCATATCAACTTCCGATTAGGTGTGGATCCATCGGGACAACTATGTATTTGGGTTGGTACTATACAAGGATATAAAGAGGGTCTAGATAAGGCGAAGAAACTAACGAAAAAAATGCATGGCTATCGCCCTAAAAACTTTATGTTCTTTTTATTGCGACAATTAGCTACTTGCTTAGGTATTGAGACTTTGTATGCAGTGTCTGATGAAGGATTCTATACGAATACTCATTTGATTCGTTTCAATCGTCATAAATTAGTGAAATTTGATGATTTTTGGGAAGAATTAGGCGGTCACGTATGGGAGCAAGACTCTCGATTCTTTGTGATTCCTTTAGCAGAGGAACGGAAAACCTACGAAACAGCGAAAACGCATAAACGAAATATGTATCGCAAACGCTATGAAATGTTAGATACTTTTATAGAAGAAATTCAACAGCAAGGAAAGACCTTCTTGCGCAACCAATAGGAGGATACGATATGAAATGTCCTTATTGTCATCATGACGAAATCAAAGTCACAGACTCACGGTCTACGGACGATAATAATATTCGTCGCCGTCGGGAATGTATGAACTGTGGCAAGCGGTTTACGACCTACGAGGTGATTGAAGATTTACCAATTATGGTGATAAAACGAGATCAAAAGAAAGAATTATTTGATCGATCTAAATTGATGAATGGCTTGTGGAGATCTTGTAGTAAACGAGGCATTTCCACAGATCAATTAGAATCGATTGTAAATGAAACAGAAAAACAAATTCGTATGGAAGTAGAGCAAGAAGTGACTACAGAGCGAATTGGTGAAATTGTATTATCCTTGTTGAAAGATGTAGATCAAGTTGCGTATGTGCGATTTGCCTCTGTGTATCGACAATTTAATAATGTAGAAAGTTTTTTACAAGAATTACACGAATTATTGGACAATCATGGAAAGGATACAACACATGAGTGAGTTACATCCAATTGTTAGTGCCCGTTTTTCAGATCATGTAGACACATTGAGTGCTACTTATGAAGTAATGGGTGTTATTGAAGCTATGGCGGAGCGTTGTAAAGCAGCGCTTGCAGCAGGCAATAAAATTTTATTTTGTGGTAATGGTGGTTCCGCCGCAGATTCTCAGCATTTAGCAGCAGAGTTAGTGGGACGATTTCAAAAAGAACGCCGCTCTTTGGCTTCTATTGCATTGACTACAGATACGTCTATTTTGACAGCTGTAGGCAATGATTATGGGTATGATGAAGTATTTGCCCGACAAGTAGATGGGTTAGGCCGTTCGGGAGATATTTTGATTGGTATTTCCACATCTGGGAATAGTAAAAACGTGGTGAAAGCCGTAGAATCCGCCCGTAATATTGGTATGCATACCTTTGCCTTTACTGGTGAAAGTGGTGGAAAGATGGCAGAATTATGCGATTTAACCTTTGCAGTGCCATCAAAAGTGACAGCTCGTATTCAGGAAATGCATATTTTAGCGGGCCATATTTTATGTGAATTGGTGGAAGAAGATTATGCCTAATCGTACATTACAATCCTTTTTGCTTCGTGATTTACCACAATTACAAGTAGGGGTTATTGGTGACTGCATGCTAGATCGCTATATTTTTGGCGATGTGAGCCGTATTTCCCCAGAATCTCCAGTGCCTGTAAATTTAGTGCAACGTGAAACGGAAGTGTTAGGCGGTGCCGCCAATGTGGCGAATAATTTAGCGCAATTAGATTGCCAAGTGCATATGGCATCTCGTATTGGCGATGATGCCCATGGTAAGATAGTACGCCAATTATTAGAAGATAATGGTATCCAAAGTACTGGCATCTTTACTGAAGATTCTATTCCGACTACCACGAAAACACGTATTTTAGGTGGACAACAGCAAATGATTCGCCTAGATTATGAAGTGAACCAGTCCTTGTCCAGTGCTAGTGAAACATCGATCCTTATTTGGCTAGATGAGTTGTTGCACAAAGGATTGCAAGGCCTTGTGATTTCTGATTATGGAAAAGGGATTTGTCAGCCTTCCTTACTAAGACAAGTATTCAGTAAAACACGAGCAGCTGGCATTATGACCATTGTAGATCCGAAGGGTTCTGACTGGTCAAAATATAACGGTGCTACTTGCATTACGCCTAATGTGAAGGAACTCAGTGAAGTTGTAGGCTATGAAGTGCCCAACACAGATGAAGAGGTTGTTACAGCCACGAAGCATATTTTGGACAATATGGAGCTAGACTTTATCATTGTTACTCGTTCGGCGAAAGGGATTACCTTAGTTCGTAAAGATGGCAATGTATGGCACAATGCAGAAACGAAACAGCAAGATGTATTCGATGTGAGTGGTGCTGGTGATACGGTAGTGGCTATGATGCTTACTACATTAATTGCAGGCTTATCTATCCGAGCAGCTTTAGTGGCCGCCAATGCAGCAGCAGGTGTAGTGGTGTCTAAGGTGGGTACCTATCCGATCCATCGTCAAGAACTATTAGATTTATTGTCTTCTATGAAAGCAAAAAAAGAAGATAAAGAGAGTATCTATTCTGTAGAGGCATTAGCAAAGAAAATCCGATTGTGGCAAGATCGGGGCGAAGTGGTTGTCTTTACGAATGGTTGTTTTGATATTTTACATCGTGGTCATTTGACCTATTTAAAAGAGGCAGCAACACTGGGTGACCATTTGGTGGTGGGCCTCAATTCTGATAGTTCGGTGCGTCGTTTAAAAGGGGATAGTCGACCTATCAACCATGAACTAGATAGAGCCTTGTTGATGAGCTCTTTAGGTTTTGTCGATGGTGTGGTTCTATTTGAAGAAGATACACCAGCAGAGGTACTTTCACAGTTGCGACCAAATATATTGATTAAAGGTGGAGATTACAAGCCAGAAGACGTCATTGGTAAAGAATTTGTAGAAGAAGTACAAATTTTACCGTTCCAAGAGGGATATTCCACAACAGGAATCATTGAGCGCATCCAAGGATTAGTAAAGGAAGGAAAATTATGATTATTGTTACAGGTGGTGCTGGGTTTATCGGCTCCAATATTGTAAAACAATTGAATAATAAAGGTCGCAATGACATTTTGATTGTTGATGATTTGACGGATGGTCGTAAAATCCGCAATATTGAAATGTTGGATTTTGCAGACTATATCGATTATGAGGAGTTTGATATTGCCGTAGAGCAAAATACTTTCGATTGTGGTCCTATCGAAGTGGTATTCCATGAAGGTGCTTGTGCAGACACTATGAATTATGATGGCAGATACATGATGAAAAATAACTATGAAGGGTCTAAAAATCTCTTTCATTATTGCCAAGAACGCCGAGTTCCTTTCATTTATGCGTCATCTGCGTCTACGTATGGACATGGTACTAATGGATTCCGTGAAGATCCAGTCTGTGAACAAGCTTTGAACCCTTATGCGTATTCTAAATTGTTGTTTGATCGATATGTGGCAAAATTTAGAAATCATTTACAATTACAATCTCAATGTGTGGGTTTGCGTTATTTCAATGTATTTGGACCGAATGAAACACATAAAGATAAGATGGCATCTTTGGTACGCCAAATGTATTATAAATTGATGGAAACTGGCGAAATTACTTTGTTCAAAGGCATTGATGGATATGGTGATGGTGAGCAAACCCGTGATTTTATCTATGTAAACGACGTGGTCAATGTGAATTTCTATTTCTGGGAACATCCTGAAATTAGTGGAGTATTTAACTGTGGCACAGGTCATGCGCATACTTTCAACGAATTTATGAAAGCTGTTATTTCCTTCGCAGGAAAAGGTGAAATTCGCTATATCGATTTCCCTGAAGTATTAAAAGGTAAATACCAAAGCTATACGCAAGCAGATACTACCAAATTGCTAGCCGCTGGCTATGATAAAGGATTTACGCCATTAGAAAAAGCAGTCCATGAGTATTGTGCATTATTACGTGATAATGAAGGGTATGTAAAATAATGGAAACTAGAAATGTATTATTTTTAGATCGTGATGGGGTTATTAACGTCGATGTAGGATACTTGAGTAATCCTGCACAACTAGAATTTATTCCTGGTGCTATTGAGGCTATGCAAGAAGCCCAAACACGTGGGTATGACATCATTGTGGTTACAAACCAAAGTGGTGTGGCACGTGGCTATTATACAGAGGAAGATGTGCAAGCGTTACATGCTGAAATGTCTCGCCGTTTGGAAATAGAAGGAGTGCATATATTAGCCTACTATTACTGTCCACATCATCCAGAAGGGACAGTGGAGGCCTACAAGAGAGCTTGCAATTGTCGCAAACCTAATCCAGGTATGCTAACAAAAGCCATTGAAGAGTGGAATGTAGATGTAGATGGCAGTTTCTTGGTAGGGGATAAACCATCTGATGTAGAGGCAGCTGAATCCATCGGTATGCGTGCGTATCCATTTGAAGAAGAAAACTTAATGACATTCTTAACACCAATCTTTGCTTGGGAAGAAGGAAGAAAATTGTTAGGTCTGTAATGTTTGAAATGAACACTCTCATGAAATGTATCAGAGAGTGTTCATTTTTGTTACGGGCTTACATTGCCAATAGAGATGGAATAGTTTGGTATAAAAAAATAACTGTTAAGTGTAAGAAAAGTTACATTTTATGATTGACAGATGAGTTATTTTGTACTACTCTATACGAGGAACTGACTGTATAGTCTGTATCAAGAAGAACAGAACTGAGTTCCATTTTTTTATTATTGGTTCGACTTATATCCTAAGGGAATAAGAACGGAGGAAAACATGGAAAAAGAAACAGCGTTGCAAACACAGCCATCCCAAAAATTTACGGTACGTCAATTGACAATCATTGGTTTATTGGCAGGGATTACCATTGTACTTGGTATGACAGGGTGGGGCTTTGTGCCAATTCCACCAATTAGTGCTACTATCTTACACATTCCAACTATTTTAGGTGGTGTTGTAGAAGGACCTAAGGTGGGCATGTCTGTAGGCTTCCTATTCGGTGCGTACAGTATGGTACAAGCGTACATGGCGCCTAATATTTTATCCTTTGCATTCATGAATCCTATCATTTCTGTATTGCCAAGAATATTGATCGGTTTGGTAGCGGCGTTGGTATATATGTACTTGCCAATCAAGGTGAAAGCCATCCGTATCGGTTTAGCTGCATTCCTAGGAACAGCGACAAATACAATCCTTGTGATGACTGGCATCTACACAATTTATGGAGTAGAATTTGCTAAGGCAACACACATTTCACCAGAAACTGTATTTAATGTGGTGATGGGTATTGTATGGTCTCATGGTATTCCAGAAGCCTTGTTAGCGGTAGCTGTTGTAACACCTGTGGCACTAGCTGTCATTAAAAAGGTTAAATGATAATGAAATTGAGTGTATAGACTGCTCATGCATTCAAGCACGGATTTTTTAAATCGGATATAATCAAGAAGTGAATTAGCAAAGACTAATCACTTCTTGTTTTTTATGTGTGAGGAGGAGTATACTCATGAATTGGAAAAAACGATTAACCTATTTTGTATTAGGAGCTACTATGGTTGCTACTGCAGTAGGCATTGCTGGCTGTGGCAGTGATACAAAACAAGCAGCACCAGCTGAAAAAATGAAAGTTGTTACTACCGTGTTCCCTGTATATGATGTAGCGAAACAAGTAGGGGGAGACAAAGTTGATGTGACTTTATTAGTGCCTCCAGGAGCAGAACCACATGATTGGGATCCAACTGCAAAAGATTTAAAAGAAATTGGTACGGCTAAAGTGTTCTTATATAGCGGTGCAGGTTTGGAACCAACAGAAAAGATTTTAGCAAAAGATGTGCTACAACAAGCACAACCAGTAGAATTATCTAAATCGGTTACTTTGTTGCCAGCTCCAGATGAAGATGAAGACGAACATGATCATGATCACGATAAAGATCATAAAGAGGATAAACACGATCATGACAAAGATCATAAAGATGACAAACATGACTATGATAAAGCACAAAAAGAAGATAAACATGAGCACGAACATGAACATGGCGAGTTTGATCCACATGTAT
The DNA here is from genome assembly GCF_003992005.1 of Veillonella sp. VA139. Lineage (GTDB taxonomy): Bacteria > Bacillota > Negativicutes > Veillonellales > Veillonellaceae > F0422. The sequence goes on from NZ_RQVL01000036.1 coordinate 6,697, forward strand.
GGTTAGATCCAATGAATGTTGCTAAAGAAGTAGATGCTGTTGTAGAAGCGTTCTCTAAAGCAGACCCTACGAATGCAAAATACTATGAAGCTAACGGCAAAGCATACAAAGAAAAATTACAAGCTTTACATGCTAAATATGAAGAATTTGGTAAAACACAACACGACAAACATCTAGTAGTTAGCCATATGGCATTTGGTTACTTAGCAAACGCATACGGTTTTGAACAATTAGGTATTATGGGCGTATCTCCAGATGCAGAACCAACACCAGAACGTATGGCAGATATTGTAGCTTTCATTAAAGAACATAATGTAAAAGCGATTTTCAGTGAAGAATTGGTAAGCCCTAAATTGGCGAATGCCATCGCAGCTGAAACAGGTGTTAAAGTGTATGTATTGAACCCTGCAGAAGGTTTAACAGAAGAACAAGCACAAAAAAATGTGACATATCTTGACATCATGGAAGAAAATCTTAAAGTGTTGAAAGAAGCATTAGCACACTAATTCCTATTCCTTGTGCTTGCTTGAAACGATATTAGATGATAATATAATAGAGTAAGTTTGTGCTTAGGAGGAATGAAGATGTCTAAACGTATTCGTACAATTAACACTGAATCCCTACAAAAAACTGCTAAAACAGGCGGCTGCGGCGAATGTCAAACATCTTGCCAATCTGCTTGCAAAACTAGCTGTACAGTAGGCAACCAAGTGTGCAAACAAAAATAATCATTGGATTAGCAATAAGCTGTCGACCAATAGGTCGGCAGCTTGTTTGCTTTATATTACTTCTAGGATTATACTAAAAGTGTTACTATAAAACATACAAAGATCCCCCCAGATCTACCAGATCTAGGGGGATTATGTATGCTAATCCTTTATATCTTTATCTTGCCTAAAATATAACCTATTGTATTCTAAAAGTACAATTTTTTGCATACTATAATTTTAGAAAAAGTATACCCTATATTGATAGCTTTCTATACGTCATGGGTATAAAGTGATATAATACAAGTTAGACTTTAGTAAGTTAATGGAGGTATGAATGTTAGAATTACAACCGATGATTCATAAATTTAAAATGAAAGATAAGTTCTTTCTATTGGATGTAAACAGTGGAATTATTCACGTTATTGATGAACTTATCGATCGTGTATTAGATATCTATAACGGCACAAACCGTGAGGCTGTACATAATGCGTTAGATGCTACAGAGGATGCAGCGGAGTTAGATGAAATTATGGATGAGTTAGATGAGCTCATCAAAGAGGAAATGCTCTTTGCGCCGATGTCTGCAGAGTTCAAACTTGTGGTAGATGAAAAACCAATTGTAAAAGCTCTTTGTTTAAATATTGCTCATGATTGCAACTTAGCTTGTAAATATTGTTTCGCCAGTCAAGGTGATTACGGCGGAGTGAAACGAGAATTAATGAGTTTTGATGTGGCGAAGCGTGCCGTAGATTTCTTGATTTCCATGAGCGGTCCACGCCAACATTGTGAAATCGACTTCTTTGGTGGTGAGCCATTATTAAACTGGGATGTTGTGAAACAAACCGTAGAATACATTGAATCCATTCAAGAGGAACATGGAAAAATCTTTAAATTAACATTGACCACCAACGGCATGTTGTTGACACAAGATAAAATCGACTATGTGAATGAACATGACATGAGCTTAGTACTTTCCCTAGATGGTCGTGAAGATGTGCATAATAGCATGCGCCCAAGTTCTGGTGGTAAAGACACTTACAATACAGTAGCGAAGAATTTAGTCAATGCTGTTAAACAGCGTGAGGGCCGTGAATACTATGTGCGTGGCACTTATACGCATAATAACTTAGACTTCTGTAAAGATGTAGAGGCGATGTCTGACTTAGGCTTTGAACATTTGTCGATGGAACCAGTGGTTGGGGAAGATGGGGCTTATGTGTTACGTCCTGATGATATGCCGATTATTGAAAAAGAATATGAAAAATTGGCAGACCTATATTTAAAACGTCAATTGGCTGGTTGGGGCGAGAAGTTTAACTTCTTCCACTTCCGTATGGACTTGTATCGTGGACCATGTATGGCAAAACGTTTGCGTGGTTGTGGTGCTGGTCATGAGTATATGGCGGTTGTACCGAATGGGGATATTTATCCATGTCACCAATACGTAGGTAAAGATGGGTACGTGATCGGTACTGTCTTCGATGGTTTGAAAAACTATGATATACCAACGCAGTTTAGAAATACGCACGTATTTACAAAAGAAACTTGTGCCAACTGTTGGGCGAAATTCTTCTGCTCCGGCGGTTGCCATGCGAACAATGAAACATTAGGTGGAGACCTTAGCACACCGTACGAATTGGGATGTAAATTACAGAAAAAACGTATTGAATGTGCTATCATGATTCAAGCTGAACTGGATGCAGCGGGAATCCGACAAGAAAATTACTAAAATTATATAACAGAAGGGAGGCGGGTTCTATGAAAGCATACACCATACATGTAACGGGCATTGTACAGGGCATAGGATTCCGCCCCTTTGTGTCTAAACTAGCTCACGAAATAGGAATCGTGGGCACAGTGAGAAATGACACGAGCGGTGTGGAAATACACATACAAGGTGCAGATGCAGATTGCCAATTGTTTATAGAACGATTGCAATCTGATTTGCCTATGCATGGACGCATTGATACCTTACAAATGGAACTGACAGAATTACAGGATTTGGATGATTTTACCATCATCCTTTCGCAAGGTGCGAAGGGCAATGCCTTTATTGGCGCTGATATGGCGCCTTGCGAGGAGTGCTTACAAGATATACAAGACCCTGAGAACCGACGCTTTCACTATGGGTTTACAAATTGTACAAATTGTGGTCCTCGGTATACGATTATTGAAAGTACACCCTATGACCGTGACACAACGTCTATGAAAGTATTCCCTATGTGCGAAGACTGTCAGAAGGAATATGATGACCTAAGCGGTCGGAGATACCATGCGGAGCCCAATGCTTGCGAGCACTGTGGACCCATGTTTACATTGAAAGATACAGATGGTACCGTGCTTGCTAGTGGACAGGATGCGATAGAGCAAGCTAAAGTGTATATACAAAATGGTTCTATCGTGGCACTAAAGGGTGTGGGCGGCTATCATTTGGTCTGTGATGCGTTACAAGAAAACGCAGTACAAACCTTACGTCAGCGTAAAGGACGACCTCGAAAACCATTAGCAGTCATGGCAGGATCCTTGAAAACGGCAAAGCAGTATGTGCACATATCTAACACAGAAGAAGAACTGTTGTTGAGCCCTGCAAGGCCTATTGTGTTATTGCGAAAGTTAGCAGAGTATACTACTGTTGCACCTAGTGTGGCTCCTGGTATGGAAACCTTAGGCATTTTGCTGCCCTATGCTCCGTATCACTACAGTTTAGTGCCGTCTAATGCTCTATGGGTCATGACTAGTGCGAACCGAAGTGGTGATCCTGTATTATATAATGATGCCCAGGCATTGGAAGAATTACAGGGGATAGCAGATTATATATTGACTCACAATCGGGAGATTATCTCCCCAGTGGACGATTCGGTGGTACAAGTGGTGCATGATAAGCCAATCATGATTCGTCGTAGCCGAGGATACGTCCCTTTGTCGATACCTGTAGTACCATTAGAAAAGAGTCCAACGATGCTTGCTATGGGTGCCGATATGAAGGCAGCATTTGCGATGAATCGTGGGTCTCATGCTATCCTGAGCCCCTATATGGGAGATATGGAACATCAACGAGTACAAGACTTATTGTGGAGTACGACGAAACGCTATGAAGAGTTATTTCAATTACAACCTACACAGGTCATCGTGGATGCCCACCCAAATTACTATACCTCGCAGTGTGGTAGAGCCTATGCAGAGGAGCATCAAATACCTGTTATAGAAGTGCAGCATCATCATGCCCATGTGGCGGCGGTGCTGGCGGAGTATACTATTCAGGAACCGGTATTAGGGATTTGTTTTGATGGTACAGGATATGGAACGGATGGCACATTATGGGGCGGTGAGTTTTTATATTGCCACAAAGAACATATGGAACGATTAGGCCATTTGAGTTATGCCCCTCTGCCAGGTGGTGAAGTAGCAGTACGAGAGCCATGGCGCCAAGCCTTGTGGTATGTGAATGAACTCTATCCAGCAGAGGCACCCACAGTGATAGAAGAGTGGAAACAGTCGTTGCCTAAAGGATGGCAACTATTAGATAAAATGATGCCTCATATGCAGATGGTACAGTCTTCTAGCGGTGGTCGTTTATTTGATACAGTAGCATCCTTACTAGGTTTAGGTCATGAGCATCTCTATGATGCGCAACTTGCTATCGAGTTAGAGCAATTGGCACTTTCAGAGAAGGGCACTATCCTAGATATGAAGCTGGATGGAACAGTATTAGATACGATGAGTTTAGTACGATCTGTGATAGAACAATTAAAAGATGGTGAAAGTGTAGCAAAAATCTCAGCGAACTTTCACAGAACTTTGATATATTATATAGGACAGATGGCGAAACAATGTTGTGAAGAACGACATATTTCGCATATTGTCTTGTGTGGAGGAGTATTCCAAAATCGTATTCTCCTAGAAGGAGTGATGCAAGAATTACAGGAATACACAGTCCACGTGCCTACCCAAAGCCCGATGAATGATGGCGGTATCGCCTTGGGACAACTATGGTTAGGAAGTTATATGAATAGATAGGAGATACTATGTGTTTAGCAGTACCAGCACAATTGGTGCATATTAATGAAACAATTGGTACCGTGGAATTAACAGGGGTGCAACGAGAGTGCAGTCTGTTATTGGTGCCAGAAGCAAAAATTGGAGATTGGTTATTAGTCCATGCGGGCTGTGCCGTACAAATTGTAGATGAGGAGGAAGCGCGTTTGACCCTTGAGGCATTCCGCGAATTAGAAGAACTTGAACAAGATTACTTTAACAGAAAAATCGAAAGTCGCAGCTAGTTTACTAGAGCGCATTCACGAATTACATAATCCAGAGGAAACTGTACGATTCATGGAAGTCTGTGGCACCCATACAGTGGCTATTTTTCGAGAAGGCATCCGTCAAATGTTGCCGAAAGGCATAGAATTGATCAGTGGTCCTGGATGTCCTGTGTGTGTGACAGACCAACAATATATGGATCAAGCCTTGGCGTATGCGGCTCGAGAGGATATAGTCATCGCTACCTTTGGAGATATGCTGAAGATTCCTGGTACAACAGGTAATTTATGGCAGTCGAAAGAAAATGGAGCTCATATTGAAATTATTTATAGCCCTATGGAAGTACTTGGATTGAGTGAACAATATCCAGATAAAAAGATTATTTTCTTGGGTATCGGCTTTGAAACGACTATTGCCGTTATTGCAGCTACTATTCAGGCGGTGCATACAAAGGGAGTAAAGAATGTATTTTTCTTGATTTCTCATAAATTGGTGCCTCCTGCATTACGAGCTCTATTAAGTAATCCAGACCATCAAATTGATGGATTCCTGTTGCCAGGTCATGTAAGCGTTATCATTGGAGAACAGCCGTATCAATTTTTGGCCGATGAATATCATATGCCAAGTTGTATTGCTGGCTTTGATGGTATGGAAATTTTAGCAGCCATTGTCAATCTCTTAGAACAGCGGAAAGAAAAGAAATTTTATGTAGGAAATACGTACCGGTCCGTGGTGGCAAAAACGGGAAATTCCGTAGCACAACAATTAATGGATACCTTGTACGAACCCTCCGATGATGGTTGGCGTGGTATTGGTGTACTGCCCGCATCGGGTTTAAAATTGCGCGGAGAATGGTCTGCCTATGATGCGTTGGTGCAACTACCTTTAGAAACATTTACAACTAGTGATGGACCGAAGGGCTGCCAATGTGGCTCTGTCATTCAGGGGATGATTCATCCTGATGCATGTCCTTTATTTGGTAAACTTTGTACGCCAGAGCATCCAGTGGGGGCTTGTATGGTATCGGTAGAAGGTAGTTGCTCAGCTTGGTATAAATATGGTTTTTCCAGTGGTGGAATGACCTGGGAGGAATAAATGGAACGTATTCGCTTAGTCCACGGTAATGGCGGTAAATTTAGCCATGAATTGGTGGACCAATATATTGTGAAATATTTTTCAAATCCAATATTAAATGAATTACATGATGGAGCTGTATTTCCCGTCACCAATGGGCGTATGGCTATGAGTACAGATTCCTATGTAGTGACACCACATATTTTCCCCGGTGGCAATATTGGAAAATTAGCTGTGTGCGGTACAGTCAATGATTTGGCTATGATGGGTGCGGTGCCTCAGTATTTGTCGTGCGGACTCATCTTAGAAGAGGGATTGCCTATCGATACGTTGGAAACGGTGCTACAAACCATGTCGGATATGGCACAACTTTCAGGGGTGTCCATTGTGACAGGGGATACGAAGGTGGTAGAAAAAGGTTCCGTTGACGGCATCTACATCAATACTGCCGGCGTAGGTATCATACCGGACTATGTACAGTTAGGTACTTCCTATATTGAAAGTGGTATGAAAGTAATCGTATCCGGCACCTTGGGGGACCATGCCATCGCTGTCATGGGCACACGGTATGGATTGGATTTACCAGATACGATACAAACAGATTGTGCGCCTTTACATAAAATGGCTCACAAGTTATTAGAAACCTTTGGCAAGGATATTGCATTTTTCCGAGACCCTACCCGTGGTGGTTTAGCTACTACATTACAAGAAATTGCCAATTCTGCACAAAAGGGGATTCGATTGCAAGAATCTGCCATCCCTGTTAGAGAGGAAGTACAAGCTGTATGCCAAGTCTTAGGATATGACCCATTATATTTAGCCAATGAAGGTAAAATGATTGCCATTGTACGTGCTGATATTGCGGATGCAGTGGTGGAGTTGATGCGGACTTTCACAGAAGGACGTGAGGCAGTGATTATCGGCGATGTGGTGAATGGCAATGCTGGTAAAGTAGGATTACAAACTGCGGTAGGTGGGATTCGGCTCTTGGATATGCTGGGAGAAGACCAAGTGCCGCGAATTTGCTAAAAAATTGTAATATTTCATGAAAAAATCATGGGCGTCTCGTATGTTAGTGTAAAATGTTTGTGGGAAAATAAAATAGCAAAAGAAGGTCAACCTTTGTTACAATGAATGTATTCCAAAAA
>NZ_RQVL01000037.1 GCF_003992005.1 Veillonella sp. VA139
ATTTACTGGTAGTGCATTTAATAAATTTGTGTTAGTATTAGTCATAAGAACTGAACCTTCTTTCTGTGATTTTTATTAGACACTTAAATCTTAAAGAAGTTCAGTTCTTTTTTTAATACTAACTAAACATGTTTACACAAAATATTTTACACTGTCATGATATTCAGAGCTCTAGTATTTTTAATAATGTATATGTACATAATATAGATGAGATGCCTATTTCATCTCAAGGGATATATAATTTTTATGTAGAGGCGGTTAAAAAGGCTAAGGAAAAACGTGGAGAGATAGTGCAATAATTAGAATATAAAAGAGACACAAATAGCTCTCTGGAGAATGAATATAATAAGAGAAAGGGGAAAATCCATTGGCACGTATAGTTTCTATGGAAGCGATTTCGGAAAAGCAGTATAGGTCTTTGCATCTGGAGAATGGCATGGACCATAGAATGATTATAGAGTTTGATGGAAATCATATTGATACTTGGAATGATATATACAAGGTTGTTAAGGAAAAGTTACTCATTGATGAAAATATTGTTAACTTGTATCATTTGGAAGATATCCTATTGTATGGTAATGCTAAAGGAGTGGAACCCGTTCGAGAACTCTATATCATTTTTAGAAATCTGGATATAGCGATGAAAAGAAAAAGTGGAGTTCTAGGTTATTTGAGGGACATATTTTCTTTTAATATGCATAGAGATTTAGATGCTCTATTGGTGTGGACGTTTTTTGCTGGTAATGTTATGCCTAGATGGGCTGTTGAAACAGAAGCTATGGAATCTTGGTCATCCATACCATTAGAGCTGTGCAAGTTATACTATGTGCAAGAGACTTCTTGGACAGAAACGATAGATCCGCCCCATAATGAGATTATTTATTTGGAAGAATCAGAGTATGATTTGTTGCGAGACAAGATAACAACTAATGAAGATGCATTTGTAGTGGACTTAACAGACGCACAGGATACTGAGGTGTTTATTCATGCCATGTCTAAGTATGTGAATGGAAAGATTAACTCTTTGGATGAATTAGAACAATATATGTTTAGAGGATTGCGAGATACGACAAAACCGAAGCAAATTGTGTTTTTCTTAAAAGATTTTCTCTCTTATTGTAGAAATGAAGGTAAGTCTTATGATGATGTACCACTTAAAGTGGGCTTGAGTTTTATAAAATATTGTATATGTTATTGGTTTTATGAAAGCACGCCTATACCAGAATCATGGAAAAAGGAGTTTACATTTTATGTGACTGAAGAGTGGTAGAAGGAGATTCATAAATAATTGGGGAACTTTTTTAGAAAATAGAACAAAAAAGTTCCCCAATGTTAGAATACTTTTAGAAATAAGAGCAGTAGTTTATATGGTACACATAGAGGTGAAAGCGATTTGATAGACCAAAAGTATGTAGAATGTAGGAAATCTCCTATATTGGTGATGTGGCAAGTTGAGGGATACATAGATTCCTATTATGAACGGATAGAGGGGATTAAACTAATAGAAAATCCTGTAGCAGTGATGGATAATCTTCTTATTAAAATTGTGGAAGATAGGCCTAATGAGAAAAAATATGTGTATAGTTTTTATGCTAATCATATGAACATAGCAAAAGCTGATGTAATGATTCTTCATGAAATGTGTTGGGATAAAGCAATTGATATATGTACCTTGAAGAATGATAGTGTGTTGAGGAACCATGTACGAAAAACAGGTTGTGGAGAAGGTGTACCTACCATTACAGATTCTTTTTATAAAATTGATGTGGAGAAAATACAAAAGGTTCAGGATCTAGCTACTATGTTGCTTCATCAAATATCAGTAGATGAAGAGAACGAGGAGGGTGAAGCAAAGTGGTTTTATGTAGAAGTATATCTGTCTACTAGTTCTGGATATCTATCAGGTGGGTCTTGGATTACGCATAGTATCTTGGAGAAGATATATAAGGATGCGGGTTGGGATGATGTAAAAGACAAGGAGCTAACACTTGATAATCTTGTATGTATTCAATCATTGTAAGCCTTCATAAAAAAGTGATGTTTTAAAGCCAGCTTAATGGGGAAAACTAAGTATTGATTGGGGAAGCTTGATCATTGTTTAAAAAATAGATTTTGTAACCGGTACAACATTGGGGAACTTTTTCGTTAAAAAATACATAAAAGTTCCTCAATGTTAGAGTAGTATGTATATTTTAGAATCCCCCATCTTTTAGGCATGTACTCTTGTACATTTTCCGTGTTGGGTGTATAATAGTTTTTATATAAAATACAAATCAGTAAATATTCATATGATGTGAAGGGGCTAGAAGGATGGATATACGTATACTTTCACGGCTTTCACAGGTATCGAAAAATAGGAGGACAGTATGGCAAAGATTGATATGAACAATTTAGATTTTAGTTATAAAGAAACGCCATTCCGTTATGTGTCTAATTTCAAAGATGGTCAATGGGATGAAGGCGGTTTAACGGGTGAGACGAATATTGTCCTCAATGAATGTGCAGGTGTGTTCCAATATGCGCAAACGATTTTTGAAGGTTTGAAAGCATACTACACGAAGGATGGTCACATTGTGTGTTTCCGCCCAGATTTGAATGCACAGCGTTTGCATGATTCTGCGAAATATCTTGTGATGCAACCATTTCCAACAGATCGTTTTATTGAGGCTGTGAAAGAAGTGGTAAAAGCGAACCAAGAGTTTGTGCCTCCATATAGCACGGGTGGTAGTTTGTATCTTCGTCCATTCTTGATGGGTACGAACAGTGTTATCGGTGTAAAACCGGCAGATGAGTTCCAATTCCGTATTTTTGGTACTCCTGTAGGGGATTACTTCAAAGGCGGCGTGAAACCGTTAAAAATTCAAATTTCCGATTTTGACCGTGCAGCGCCACATGGTACTGGTCATATCAAAGCGGGTTTGAACTATGCTATGAGCTTGCATGCGCTAGAAGCAGCCCATGAAGCGGGTTATGCAGAGAATATGTACTTGGATCCACAAACTCGCACAAAAGTAGAAGAAACTGGTGGAGCTAACTTTATTTTCATCACGAAAGATGGTAAATTAGTAACGCCTAAATCTGATAGCATTCTTCCATCTATTACACGTCGTTCCTTGATGTATGTGGCGGAACATTATTTGGGTATGACCGTAGAACATCGTGAAGTGTACAAAGAAGAGTTGAAAGACTTTGCTGAATGTGGTCTTTGTGGTACAGCGGCTGTTATTTCTCCTGTGGGCATGGTGCATACAAAAGGAGAAGATATCTTCTTCCCAAGCGGCATGGATGAAATGGGCCCAACATTAACAAAATTGCGCGAAACATTACTTGGCATTCAGCATGGTGAAATCGAAGCACCAGAAGGCTGGATTGTTCGCATCGTATAATAGAATACTTTTACAATGACGTAAACGCATGGTTACCTTAGGGTAGCTATGCGTTTTCTTGTAAGAATACATGTATACATGAGTAATATGTATTGAAATATATAATAATTTTTGATAGTATAATATACAGTTCTATATTCTATAGAATTAAAACTTTCAGTATATGTATGCATAGTGTTAAGTACGCTAGTGTAGTAATAGAGAACCTATAGGAGGAGAGGGTTATGATGGAAATGAGTACCATTGCAAAACAACATGAGGAGCAGCGACATTTGGAAGCAAATGGTTTGTATAGTTCCCAATTTGAAAAAGATGCGTGCGGTATGGGATTTGTAGTCAATATTAAAGGTAAAAAGTCCCACGATATTATCGATGATGGCTTGCGTATTCTTGAGCGCTTGGAGCACCGTGGTGGTGCTGGCGCCGATAAGGATACTGGCGATGGAGCGGGCATCTTAGTGCAAATTCCACATGACTTTTTCCGCCGTGAGTGCGAAGTGTTAGGCATCCATTTACCACCAGCTGGCGATTACGGGGTGGGTATGGTCTTTGCTCATAAGTACGAAACATTGCGGAATGAGCAAAAGCGTATTCTAGAAGAGGTCGTTCGTGAAGAAGGTCAAATCGTATTGGGCTGGCGTGAAGTGCCAGTAGATTCTACGGCAGTTGGTCATGAGGCAGCTTTGATTCGCCCTTGGATGATCCAAATCCTTATTGGTAAAGGTCCAGAGGTGACAAACCAAGCGGAGTTTGAACGTAAATTATACATGATTCGTAAAATTGCAGAAAAGCGTATCGTCCCATTGAGCAAAGAAATGAGTAGTGATTTTTATATTGCCTCCTTGTCCTCTAAAACGATTGTCTACAAAGGTATGTTGACACCAGTGCAATTACGTAACTTTTACCTAGATTTGAACGATTTAGATTTCACCTCTGCCTTGGCGATGGTTCATTCCCGTTTCAGTACGAATACATTCCCAAGCTGGGCACGGGCACATCCTAACCGCTATTTAGTACACAATGGGGAAATCAACACCATTCGTGGTAATGTAAACTGGATCAATGCTCGTGAAGGAAAAGCGGAATCTCCTTTATTCCCGGATATTAAAAAAGTGTTCCCTGTGGTGGATGATACAGGTTCTGACTCTGCCATGTTTGACAATACCCTTGAATTCTTGCACATGACAGGCCGTAGCTTACCACATGCAATTATGATGATGATTCCAGAACCGTGGGAACGCAATACGTTGATGAGCCAAGAGAAGCATGACTTTTACGAGTTCAATAGTTTCATGATGGAACCATGGGATGGTCCGGCAGCGATGGGCTTTACTGATGGGACCGTGATCGGTGGTGTCTTAGACAGAAATGGCTTGCGCCCAGCTCGTTACTATGTGACTGCTGATGACCGTGTGATCATGGCATCCGAAGTGGGCGTTGTAAACGAAGCAGATGATATGATTCGTGCCAAAGGTCGTTTAGAACCAGGTAAAATGCTCTTAATCGACACAGAAGAAGGTCGTATCATTTCTGATGAAGAAATTAAACAACGAGTAGCCACAGAATTGCCGTACCATGAGTGGGTGAAAGAACATGTGATCCACTTGTCGGAGATTCAACAAGCTACGGAAGATAGCATCCCAGAGGTAGGGGACTTGTTCATGCAACAACAAGTGTTCGGCTATACCCAAGAAGATTTGGTGCGTATGATTATCCCTATGGCGAAAGATGGAAAAGATCCTGTAGGCTCCATGGGCGCCGATGCACCATTGGCGATTCTATCCGACAAACCGCAAATGTTGTATTCCTATTTCAAACAACTATTTGCACAGGTAACAAATCCGCCAATCGATGCCATCCGCGAGGAAATGGTCACTTCCACACGAGTGATGCTCGGCAATAGCGGTAACTTAACGGACCCTAATAAAGTGGGCACCTACGCCGTATCTATGCGGACACCTATCATGACGAATCAAGAATTGGCAAGCATTAAACAATTGGACTGCCGTCGTATGAAATCCGTGACCTTGTCCATCTTGTTTGATCCTGCCAAAGGTGCGGAAGGCATGAAAGAAGCCCTCGACCGTTTGTGTAAGGATGCAGAGGAAGCAGCTCGCACGGACCAAAATGTGTTGATCTTATCGGACCGTGGTGTGGACGAACACCATGCGCCGATTCCAGCCTTATTGGCAGTGGCAGCGGTGCACAATCACTTGATTAATACCGTATTGCGTACAGAAATGGGCTTAATCTTGGAATCTGGTGAACCACGTGAAGTGCATCATTTCTGTACATTATTAGGTTATGGTGTAACGGCCATCAACCCATACGTGGCATTAGCAACAGTTCGCGAGCTACAAGCAACGAATCGCTTGGGTGATCTTACACCAGAGGAAGCAGAAGCGAATTACATCAAGGCCTCTGTGTCGGGCATTATGAAAGTGATGTCGAAAATGGGTATTTCCACTGTACGTAGCTACCATGGGGCACAAATCTTTGAGGCATTGGGCTTGAATACGAACTTTATTAGTACCTACTTCCCGAACACACCAACACGCATTGGCGGTATCGGCTTAGGTGGTGTGGCTCATGAAACCTTAGAGCGATTCCAACGAGCTTTCAAAGAAGATGTGAAAGTCCTTGAACCAGGCGGTTGGTACGGTCCTATGAAAGATGGGGAAGAGCATTTATTCAATCCAGATACGATTAAGTTATTACAAACATCCTTAATCGAAGGAGATTACAATGCATACAAAGAATACTCCAAAATGATTCGGAATGATTACCATGTGACCTTGCGTAGCTTGATGGAATTGAACTTCCCTGTGGGTGGAGGTATTCCTGTGGAAGAAGTAGAACCGGTAGAAGACATTGTGAAACGCTTTAAAGCAGGCGCTATGAGTTATGGTGCCATCAGTAAAGAGGCACACGAAGCCATTGCTATTGCTATGAACCGTTTAGGATCTACATCAAACTCTGGGGAAGGTGGCGAAGATACCAGTCGTTTCGTCCTCGATGCCAATGGAGATAATCGCAACAGCGAAGTAAAACAAATTGCGTCTGGTCGCTTTGGTGTAACAACGAATTACTTGGTGCATGCAAAAGAATTGCAAATCAAATGTGCCCAAGGAGCGAAACCAGGTGAGGGTGGTCAATTACCGGGCAAAAAGGTATATCCAGAGATTGCCAAAGCCCGTCATTCCACACCAGGGGTAGAGCTAGTATCTCCGCCACCACATCACGATATTTACTCCATCGAAGATTTGGCAGAGTTAATTTATGACTTGAAATGCGTCAATCCAAGTGCAGCGATTTCCGTAAAATTAACATCGGAAGCTGGGGTAGGTACCATTGCCGCAGGGGTAGCCAAAGCGAAAGCAGACAGCATCCTCATCTCCGGCTACGATGGTGGTACTGGTGCAGCAGGTCGTACATCGGTGAAGCATGCAGGCGTGCCATGGGAATTGGGGCTTTCAGAAACACATCAAACCTTGATGTTGAACCGTTTGCGTGACCGTGTACAGCTGGAAGTAGACAGTAAACTGATGACTGGCTATGATGTAGCTATCGCAGCCTTGTTAGGGGCAGAATTGTTCGGTTTTGGTACCTTGCCATTAGTGGCAGTAGGATGTCGCATGGCACGGGTTTGCCACATGAATACATGCCCGTACGGCGTGGCCACACAAGATGAAAAATTGCGTGCGAAATTCACAGGTAAACCAGAATACGTGGAAAATTTGATGAAGTTCATCGCTCAAGAGTTGCGCGAAATCATGGCTCGCTTAGGTATCCGCAGCGTTCGTGAGTTAGTAGGTCGTATCGATTTAGTGCGACAACGCTCACAAGACGATAATTTTAAATTGTCTCGTGTGGACTTGAAACGAATCTTGTTTAAACCGTATACAGATGCGTCGGTAGGTCATTTACACAGCATCGACCAAGACCATGAGTTGGAACGCACTTTGGATATGAAAAAATTGCTTCGCATGTGTCGTCCTGCCTTAGATGATCAAAAACCAATTCGTGCTAAATTGGCTATCAGCAATGTGAATCGTGTAGTAGGCACCTTGGTCGGTGGCGAAGTGGTTCGTCGCTACGGCGAAGCAGGCTTGCCAGAGAATACCATCAAATTGAATTTCGTTGGTTCTGCAGGTCAAAGTTTTGGTGCTTTCATTCCTAACGGTATGACCTTGGAACTCGAAGGGGATGCCAACGATTACCTTGGTAAAGGTTTGTCCGGTGGTACTATCATTGCGTATCCACCAAAGGCAGCTACCTATGAGGCGCATGAAAACATCTTGATCGGTAACGTGGCATTCTATGGAGCTACCTCTGGTGCTGCCTATATCAATGGCGTGGCCGGGGAACGGTTCTGCGTTCGTAACAGCGGTATCACAGCCGTTGTAGAAGGTGTAGGTGACCACGGTTGCGAATACATGACTGGCGGTGAGGTCCTTGTCCTTGGCCGTGTGGGTCGTAACTTTGGGGCTGGCATGTCTGGTGGCTATGCGTATGTCCTCGATTTAGATGGACGCTACTGCAACACAGGACTTGTGGAACTTCGCAAAACTAGTGAAAGTGATCTAGCACGGATTCATGAGCTAATACAACAGCATGTATTGCATACGAACTCCAAACAAGGTCGTCACATGTTAGAAAACTGGGTATTGTACAAAGATCGCTTTACGAAAATCGTGCCAACAGCTTACGAAGAAATGCAACAAAGTATCGCTCACTTCCAAGGCGAAGGCATGGCATTAGAAGAAGCGCAATTGGCAGCATTTAAAGCGAAATATATGAGTGGCAAATAGAGGTTGGACCATAAGCAGATTGAATGATCTGCCTATGGGATGTCTATGGTATGCATAAAAAATATATCTTGGGGGATGGCTTTTGCTGTCCCTACAAAATATATGATAGAGCCCAAATATATGATAGAACCCAAATAGTATGGACATTAAAAAAGAGGAATGGAACTGAAAATACAGGACCATTCCTCTTTTGTTGTAGATGCTATACTAATATGATTTTATGTATATATAGATAACTAGAAAAGGGTCCTATAAGGACCCTTTCTATTTCAATTATGATATGTGAAAGATACATTAGCCTTCATGGCTTTTTAATTGCATACCTTCTAACAATGTTTTCTCCGATTCTTCCATATGGATACGAGCAATCTGGCGAGCTCGTTCCACATCGCGATCGGATATCGCCTCCACAAGTTGACGATGTTCGTCCCAAGTTTTGGCAAGACGACCTGTTTGACTCATGGATAAGGTACGGAACCGCAAGGTTTGCTCCCGCAGATTGTGAATCATTTCCACGAGGCGATCATTACGAGAAGCTTTATAGAGAATTTCGTGGAATAGAATATCGGCTTGAACAACTTTATCTAAATTGTTTTCATTCATATAGTTGCCGATTTCTACCAGATGTTGCTCCAAGGCCTCGATTTCTTCGTTGGTAATACGCTCCGCTGCGAGTTCTGCGGCGAGTTCTTCCAAGATAGAACGCAGTTCAAATACTTCTGTTACATCTTTCAAACTCATATCCGCCACATAGGTACCACGGCGTGGAATCATCACCACAAGACCTTCTTGCTCTAAAATGCGGATAGCTTCACGGATAGGGGTGCGACTCACACCGAGCTCTTCCGCAAGAGGAATCTCCATGAGCCGTTCGCCTGGTGGCAATAGACCATCACGAATGGCTTGGCGTAACGCATCGCTAACAATTTCACGAAGTGGTTTGTACGCGTCTAAACGGATGGGTTGTAAACGTGGTGTATTCATCGTAGAGCCTCCTCGTCATGTGTTTTCGTAATTAGTGAAAGCCAGTTGTGACCGGCTGTTTTAATCTCTTCTTGTAATCGAATCGCATCCAGTGCTTTTTCCAATAGAACTACCATAGTAGGACCACTACCGGTCATGATGGTAGGGAACCCACGGTCTAGGAAAAACTGCTTACATGCGGTAAGCTCTGGATGGACAGGGAACATTAATTCTTCAAAGGTATTGTCACTCGCTGTGAAAGCCTGACGAAAATCTTTGGCTTTCATATGTGCGGTAACGGTATCCATCGTATTTGAAGTAACACGAGAAGTCCCGGCGAATCTTCCGTAGGCTTCTGATGTGGAAATGCTCACTTCTGGTTTTACAATCAGTAGCCATTGAGCACTGCTAGTTGGCAAGACTTCTAATCGTTCTCCTCGACCAGTGCCACGGGCAGTACCGCCTTTCAGTAAGAAAGGTACGTCAGAGCCGAGTTGAGAAGCCATGGTCAATAGTTCCTCATCGGTTAAGCGAAGATCCCAAAATTTATTAAGACCTAGTAGCATAGCGGCACCGTCACCACTGCCACCGCCCATGCCAGCACAAGGGGGAACCCGTTTTAACAAATGAATGGCAGCCCCTTGCGTACAGCCAGTATAGTCTTGCACCATACGAAGGGCTTTCATAGCAATATTGCTTTCTGTATAGGGAATTAATTGTGCCATATAATAGGGCAGTTCAGGCGCATCGCCAGAGAATACCACAGAATGGTGGCGCGCGAAATAGAGGGAATCCCCTAAGAAAATAGATTGAAAAATGGTATCTATATCGTGGTACCCATCATCACGTTTGCCCGTGATGGCAAGACCTACATTGATTTTACTAAAAGCTCGTTGTTCCATAAGATTGTCACCTCAGTGAAGTCATCGAAAATGTTTGCATGTACTCTTTATTATATCATAATTAGCCTAAGAAGTGACGATTCTCTGAAAGTATGGTATTCTATTGTGTAGCGGCAATTGGAAAGGAAGTGACTGTATGACTGATGAAGAGTATATGCGTGAAGCCTTAGTAGAGGCTCGTAAAGCCTATGATATAGGCGAAATCCCCATCGGTGCTGTGCTGGTGCATGAAGGCAAGATTATTAGCCGTCATCACAACCGACGTGAGGTTGACCATGATGCCACAGCCCATGCAGAGGTGCTAGTCATTCGTGAGGCAAATGCGCTGCTCGAAAGATGGCGGTTGACCGGTTGCACGCTTTATGTTACCATAGAGCCGTGCCCTATGTGTGCTGGTGCCATTATTAACAGTCGCATTGATCGTGTTGTCTATGGCAGTAGTGATTACAAGGGCGGTGCGGTAGAATCTTTGTTCAATGTACTTTCACATCCGAATCTAAACCATGAGCCACAGGTGTTGGCGGGTGTATTGCAAGAGGAATGCAGTCGGATGATGAAAGATTTTTTCAAAGAACGCCGTCGTATACGGAGAGGTACTCAAGTGGCTGAAGAGTCCGCACTCGAAATGCGGTAGGTCAGGAAACTGGCGCGGGGGTTCAAATCCCCCTCTCTCCGCCAAAGTAAGGGCTGTGTCAGTAGATGCAGCCCTTTTTTACAAAGTTGTTATCCTTTGGAGGTATATTATGGAAGTATATTACTCCCCTTTACAAGAGGTTAATCAAGAATTAATCCATAAACGCTTAGATTTTTTGTTGCGAAAAATCGGCTTTGATGAAATTGGTTGTGCTGGCAAACGCGTAGCCTTACTCCGCAACGATTTGCACAGTGACTATGAGGCCTATGAAATAGTAGTGGCTTACATGAAAGCTCGTATCGAATCCGAAGGCGGCACTGTGGTGTATGTAGATGAGCCTAGCAACCATTCTCGTGAGGTCATTATTCCCGATGGTGAATCTGTGAAAGTAGCTTACATCGATGAACGCATTGCTACTAGCGATGTTGTCATTTCCGTGAATCATATTAAAGCCAATGAGTACAGCGGATTCTCTGGGGCTGTGAATAATACAGGATGGTACTCTGCTAGCTTAGAAGGCCGTCGTGAATTGGTAGCCTTAATAGGTACAGAGCATCATAAAGCGGTGGCGGAATATGCAGCAGCTGCTACACGAAACCGTCAACGCTTTCACGTAGGAGTGGCGATGGACATCGTGGCTGATTATGTGAACCAAGACAAGTTGAAAGAGGCTGGTGCGACCAATGAAATCGTAGGCAATTTAGGTATTGTTGTATCTTATGACATGGTGGCTATGGATGAAGCGTTAGGCGATATTATTAGCCAAGCTACACCAGTGGAAAATGGCGTATTAAGCACAGTAGAAAAACGCACATGGGATTATTTCAAAGATATTTCCCCTAATAGCGAATGGCAAGCCATCTTACTTCGTGCGGACCGCATGGGATTGGGCACACGATCTTATGCCCTTGTGAAAGACGAAGAATTGATCTTTTATGGTGAAAAAATTTAATATATAATAAAAAATCTCTAGCGTAGCGCTGAAACTGTGCTAGAGATTTTTGTATTATAAAAGTGAAAAAAAGATGTCAAGCACAAATTAATTTGTCATAAAAAATAACTAAACATAAGCGTAATTAAAAATCAAGATGAATCTAGGTCATAAATTTATCCTGTGTATAACAAGCTTCATCAAAAGAGTACTCGTAACGTAACCTATGTACTTCATAATCAAT
>NZ_RQVL01000038.1 GCF_003992005.1 Veillonella sp. VA139
GCTCACTTACTTTCATCCATTTAATTGCTTAGAGCATTTATTTCTTAAAGAGTTTACACAAAATTCTTGACAGTACCTACTATTATACCTGTTTACAAGTATTCTAGAAGGGAAATGTATTTTTAGTTGTCTTTTTTATCACTATTGGGATAAAAGAACGACACACTCCTTAACAAAAAATGAGTTTATGGAAAAGTTTTGTGATAAAAAAATATCTAGAATCTATCATATTTTATATACTCTAATCAATGATATTCATTTTGATACTCAATTATATGATGTATTGGAAATGGTGGTTCAGTCACATAAGCTTATAGATCAACCGTACTTCTTGTCGGTAGAGCTATATAAAAAGCTCCTTTCACATAATCCAAACAAAGAAAATTGCGTACATTTTTATAGATATTTAATTATTAATGCATGGGAATTTGAAAGCTTTATTGTAAAAGGTTTATTGTTTGAGAAAAAATATGAAGAGATAAAAGACTTTGCCATACAGCATACATTTGCAACTATTGATACTTCATTTTTCATGGAATCTAGTATATGGCGGAATGTTGATTATGAAGAATACTTAGAGTCACGAAATATAGATTGGAGAGTTGAACCTACATTTGAAGATAGTTTCCAATTATTTCCATAAATTTAAGAAAAAGCAACTGAACTATCTATCCTTTACATATTCTATTGTATATCTTTAGCAGGTGATGAAAGTGCGAAAAGTATGTATATGGTTTTTAATATTTGTGGCGATAATAGGTCCACTCTATCTATATATCAATATTCACCGGTATATGGATACAAAAACGTTTTTTCGATATGAAATAACCTATTTTTATGAATTGAGAGATTACTTTAATAATCTAACTATAGAAAATAAGATGTATACGTATATTGTAAAAGGTGATTATTTATATACTTATGGAGTATCAGGATATACAAAAACAAAATTAGGGTTAGGTATACATATTATTAAAGTCGTAAATTTGGAATATGAAAAAAAATATATTTTTCAAGTAGAAGGAAGAGGTTCATTTTATTCGAGTATTGAGGAATTAAGATATGGGTATTTAGATGATATTACTCTTTTAACAAATTTTGAAGATATGGATGATGAAGATATAAATACCTTTTATTTGTTGTATAAAGAAAACCCGGATATTGAAAAAGATTTATCCCTTATAGAAAAATCTCGTTTTTCCTATAAAGATGGAAAAAAAGTAGCACAAGGACTCCGGGAATTAAATAATTCTTTAGTTAAAGAATATAGGAAAAGGAATGGAGAAATAAAGGAGACCAATTAAAAGCAGATGATGACCGATTGCCAAGTGACGAAGATGGCATTTGATAGCTAATAGGTATGCTGGTTCTGGAGAGATAGATAATCTACTTGCTATGGCTGCAATTGTGAATAATAGTAAATACAGAAGAGCAGAAAATCGATGGGGAAAAGCGTTACAAGCAGGTAAAGAAGTAGAGGTAACGATAAATGTAGTATATGATGGAGCAAGTAAAAGACCAAAAGAATTTAATATACATTATTTTATTGATGGAAAAGAAGTTAGAGAAACAATTCCTAATGGAGGTTAAGAATGTTTTCAGAAGACAATAAGTTACTGATGGAAGAAAATTTAATACAGGCAACTAGAGAAATAGGAAATACGTATATCCCTGGTAATTGGTCAAAGATACTAGTCCATATTGAATTATATTTAGGATCATATTCGGGCGACTTTATAGTTATATATGATGACGATTCGTTTATAACTAGAAATGATTTATTTATAGTCTCTAATTATCTCCGTGACGATATTTCAGGGCTAGGATTAGGAAAAATAGCTAATAGTGCTTATATTAGTCCAAAGGATAAGGTGGATTGCCCTTCGGATATTATTGAGTTGGAAGTGGATTTTAATGGAAATAGTCAAATTAATTATTATGAAGTTCCTTTAGATTATTTATATGACAATACACCCAAACTAATCTGGCAGTATAGAAAGATAGGGTATAAATGTCGTGTTTTTTGGGACTATGAAGCATCTAGTTTGGTGAAGAAACAAAATATCACACCAGAAAAAGTGCTCAAGAATAGGATTAAATCTATTGATTTAGTTGATAGTTTAAATAATATAATAAAGAAAAAGCCTCTTTATTTAAGAGATTTTATTTCTAAGGACTGCAAAAACATGTATTTTCATTTAGATACAATTGGCAATAAGGAAAGATTAAATATCTATATTGAGTATGCGGATAATACATGGATTAAAGAAAAAAATATACAATCAAAATTTGCTGGTATTAATGATTTTAGAGTGGCAGCTCTTTATTGGGACTGGTCTGATGAGTTTAATAGTATGCATACAATTTTAGGAAAAAAATATACATCCTTAGATTGTATATTTAATATTTCCAGCGGCGAACTCTCTTATGTATATGACAATGTCACAGAAGATAATTTTACTGATGAACTAGCTTTGGTAAATGCTTGGGAAGAAAGATATTTCTCACCAGAAGGGGAACCTCTACATACGCATGCAGTAGCACCACATGAAGGATGTATCACAGGGACTATGCACATAGATATGTCTCAGTTTATTGAAGAGGAGTTAGAGGAAATGGCTAGTGTAGATCCAGCTATAGAATTTACAGGGGAAGATATTCATGATTTGATTCCACAATATCTTCAAAATAGTTACGATATTTTGTTTTCTATCCTGCCAGGTACATATCATCGGGTATACCTATATGTAGAGAATGATGGAACCCTATGTCGTCAACTAGGGTATATTATCATCGATGGTGAATACCTCACTTTTGAGGAGATGATAGACCATAAAGTAGTTTCTAAGGCTACCTATGATGCGACAATGGAACAATTAGCGCTGTGGTCGAATTACATGCGAAATGCATTTATTGCATGCCATCTTGAGCCGTGGACAGTGTTCTCCTATAGATTAAATGAAGAGCGATATATTTCTACTAACTTTGGTTATGACATATTAGCAGAACAAGCATATGACAATGAACTCTTTGACCTATGGTCCTATGAGAAACTAGGCATTAAGAGTCCTAACTTGCCTGAAGATAAAATAAAAGATATCGTTCCAGAAAATGAATATTCTAAATTTTAAATAGTGCTTAATATTTTAAAAGATCTCTTTTATGGTTCAAAAGAAATACATTTTCTGATGATGCAGAGGTGTTATTGGATTCTACTGCAAAGATGTATTATGAAACTATAGAGATATTGGAAAGCCAAGGATATGAAAGACAACAAGAAATAAATTATAAGGTGTGTATAGATGTAGTTGGAGATGAAATGAAAAAAGAGATAGAGATAGGGGAATTGCTATTTGGACTTCAACCTAACGAATATAGTTATATTGATACGATAATGACTAATTAGCTTAAGAAGGGGGAAACGCAAGTTGGCTATAAACACTAAATTAAATGGAATATTGAAAGCACGTAATCTAAGAATCCTAGCTATTTTATTCTTATTATTATCAATGATAGGAATAATATTCTTTAATACCTATTACTGGACACAGTTAAAATTTAGTTTATTCGGACCCAATACATATATTGTTTATAATACATATGACAAGCAGGTTGAACGTATGCATAAGGATGGGGCATCAGAAGTACTTTGGAAAAATCCGACTATGATAGATGTTTCTAATTCGGTCGAGGTTGATGGAAAATTATTATTTATCGTCAATTATGTAGATGCAGCGCAGCTAGTCGTATTTGATGTGGATAGCAATACGATTATCCGTAAGATACCTCTTGTGGGTGTCAAGGGTGTTAGTACAGAGCAACTATATTTAATGGGAAATAACTTACAAATTAATTATAGATGTATTTATATGAAGGATTATGAGTTTGGGAAAGGTCAATATGACTTACAATATCGTATTCCCATAGACAATATAATGGATGAAACAATAGATGATATAAAGCCCATACATTATGATGGTATTGAAAAACATCCACCTAAAACAGAGTTTAAAGGGCCTCCTCGCGTGCCTTTTAGTGATACTGTATATAAGGAAACAAATTCTAAAGGGAAAAAAGAAGTGTTATTTCAGAGTAACGATTTAACTATAGAATATGAGGAGTATGGTACTAGAGTATATGAAGATAATGTGGTAGGCATTTTGAAAAAAGGAGAATATTTACTGAATAGTTGGCAGATTCAAAAACATGAGCACGACATTTGGGGATTTAATACAGTATATCGATTCCAAGGGATGTATAGTAATCAATTTTTACTGTTCAAGGTATATGATGAATATTTTGACTTAAAACATTCAAATGTATATAAACAATCAGATTCAATGGTCTATGCCAACAATAATCTGTTCTTTAAAAAGATATATTTACCGCGAGCAATATTTGAACCATATGAAATACTTTATATTGGTCGCTAGTAGCAGAAACAATCATAGAGAAAATAGGCTGTTCCACACCCCAGATTCTTGTAAAATACCTAGAAAGTGCGATATAATGTAGTGATATGTATAAGTATAATTTTTTGTTCAATTATACATCTTCAGACTTTCAATCTGTTTTGATGTATCAATTTGATGGTAGGAGATAATATGGACAAAGTATATGCAGTAGCTATGAGCGGTGGCGTAGATAGTTCTTTAACCGCTTCAATGTTATTAGAACAAGGGTATAAGGTATTTGGTATTACCTTGCGTTTGTGGGTAAGCGACACGGAAGAAGACGAAATTCCCCAAGCCGTGGTGGATGCGAAGAAGATGTGCGATTTTCTTGGTATTGAACATCATGTGGTGGATGCGAAAGACATTTTCAAAGACAATGTGGTAGATTATTTCATCACGGAATATTCCAATGGTCGTACTCCGAATCCATGCGTGTTCTGTAATCGCAATATTAAATTCGATTTGTTATTACAACGTGCCCTATCTTTAGGGGCTACACATATGGTGACAGGTCACTATGCACAAGTGATGTACAACGAAGTAGCACAGCGTTACGAGTTGCACAAAGGGGAAGATCCAACAAAGGATCAAAGTTATGTACTATACACGTTGACGCAAGATATACTAAAACATCTTGTATTCCCTCTAGGGCATCAACCAAAAACGAAAACTCGTGAAATGGCCCATGAAAAAGAATTGCCTGTTTGGGACAAGCCAGATAGTTTAGATATCTGTTTCTTGCCGAATCACAATTACCAAGGGTTCATTGAAAAAACATCGAAATCGAAACCTAAATCAGGGCGTATTATCCATGAAAATGGTGAGGTGTTAGGTACGCATAATGGATTATACAATTATACAATTGGACAACGTAAAGGCTTGGGCATTGCCTATGCATACCCTCTCTATGTTGTGAAATTAGATGGCGAAACAAATGAGGTTATCGTTGGTCCTAATGAAAGTTTATTCTCTCGCACCATGTTGTGTAACAACTATAACTTCCTAGACGGAGTTGTGCCCACATCATTGCAAGCAGAAGGTAAGATTCGGTATGCCGCGAAACCATCACCATGTACTGTTACTTTCACAGAGGACGGTACTATGAAAGTTGAATTTACGGAACCACAACGCGCCATTACACCGGGGCAATCTGTCGTATTCTATGAGGGAAGTCGAGTTCTTGGTGGTGGTGTAATAGATATTGTTTGTTAGAAAGGGAAGTCATGAGTACATCACATATTCGTAATTTTTGTATCATTGCTCATATTGACCATGGTAAGTCCACGCTGGCGGATCGTTTAATCGAAGAAACTGGGTCTTTGACGAAACGGGAAATGCAAGCCCAAGTCTTAGACTCCATGGACCTAGAACGGGAACGGGGCATTACGATTAAAGCCCAATCCGTTCGTTTATTGCACACTGCAAAAGATGGACAAGAATATACATTAAATTTAATCGACACACCAGGTCACGTGGACTTCAGCTATGAAGTATCCCGTTCCTTGGCAGCTTGCGAAGGAGCCCTGTTGGTGGTTGATGCTGCACAAGGTGTAGAGGCGCAAACTTTGGCCAATGTGTATTTAGCATTGGAACATGATTTGGAAATTATTCCTGTCATTAATAAAATTGATTTGCCAAGTGCAGATCCTGAACGTGTGAAACGTGAAATCGAAGACGTTATCGGTTTAGATGCTTCTGATGCAATTTTGGCCAGTGCTAAGTCTGGCATTGGTATTCAGGATATCTTAGAAGCCATTGTAGAGAAAATTCCTGCGCCACCAGATCATTCTGATAAACCAGCACGTGCCTTAATTTTCGACTCTCGCTTTGACTCTTATAAAGGTGCCATTGCATATGTACGTGTGCAAGAAGGGTCTTTGAAAGTGAAAGATACCATTCGTATGATGCACAGTTCTAAGGATTTTGAGGTCACTGAGTTAGGCGTATTTACACCGCATCTATTACCAGTCCAAGAGTTACCATGTGGCTCTGTAGGCTGTGTAGCGGCAAGTATTAAAAACGTTCGTGACTGTCGTGTAGGGGATACCATCACAAAAGCAG
Source organism: Veillonella sp. VA139 (assembly GCF_003992005.1). Classification (GTDB taxonomy): domain Bacteria; phylum Bacillota; class Negativicutes; order Veillonellales; family Veillonellaceae; genus F0422. The sequence continues at coordinate 6,516 of NZ_RQVL01000038.1, forward strand.
ATAATCCAGCAGAAGAACCATTACCAGGATACCGTAAAGCCGTATCTATGGTGTATTGTGGTCTTTATCCAACAGATTCTAAAGATTACGAAAACTTGCGGGATGCCTTAGAAAAATTAAACCTAAACGACGCTGCTTTAGAATACGAAGCAGAAACATCCTTGGCACTTGGATTTGGATTCCGTTGCGGTTTCCTTGGATTGTTACACATGGATGTCATCCAAGAACGATTGGAACGGGAGTATAATCTATCCTTGATTACAACGGCTCCAAGCGTAAACTATAAGGTATACAAAACAAATGGGGAAGTCATCGAAGTGGACAACCCTGCTAAATTACCACCTCCAACTGAAATTGACTATGTAGAAGAGCCATATGTAAAGGCTACCACTATCGTTCCTAAAGATTATGTGGGGGCCATTATGGAACTTTCACAGGACAAACGTGGGGAATACATCAGTATGGAATACATTGATGAAAGCCGTGTATCTATCGTATACCACTTGCCGCTAGGAGAAATCATTTACGATTACTTTGATAAATTGAAGTCTGCTACGAAAGGCTACGCATCCTTGGATTACGAATTGATTGGCTACCAACAATCTCCAATGGTAAAAATGGATATCTTGCTAAATGGTGATCCTGTCGATGCCTTGAGTATTATTGTTCACAAAGATCGAGCTCAATTGCGTGGCCGTGCCCTAGCTGAGAAATTGAAGGAATTGATTCCACGTCAAAACTTTGAAATTCCAATTCAAGCGGCAGTAGGCACAAAAATTGTAGCTCGTGAAACGGTAAAAGCCTGGCGTAAAGACGTATTAGCAAAATGTTACGGCGGTGATATTTCCCGTAAACGTAAATTGCTAGAAAAACAAAAAGAAGGTAAAAAACGTATGAAAGCCGTAGGGTCTGTAGAGATTCCACAAGAGGCGTTCATGGCGATTTTGAAAGTAGAAAACTAATGAATACAAATCGTATTCCAGTAGGTCATAGGGGAATGTATATCCACATTCCCTTTTGCCGTCAAAAGTGTACCTACTGTGATTTTCCTTCGTACCAGGGATTAGAAGACTATTTTGATGTGTACGCCTATGCGTTGCGCCAAGAGATTGAATCTAGTCAATCCCTGTTGGGGACAGAGCCCTTCGATACGATTTACTTCGGCGGTGGCACACCGACGGTATTGTCCATTAAGGAATTGAATCGTATCTTAGATACGGTGTATAAACAGTACACCATCAGCAGCGATATTGAAATTACTATCGAGGCTAATCCAGGGGAAGTAGATGCACAATACTTGCGACACTTATATGAGCTAGGCATTAACCGCATCAGCTTTGGTGTGCAAACATTTCGTGATGACCATTTGCGTGTATTACACCGAACTCATACTTCAAAGATGGCACAGCAAGCTGTCCTAGATGCCTATGAGATAGGCTTCCGCAATATTAGCATTGATCAGATATATGGATTGCCTCAGCAAACATTGGAAGATATTGCCTATAATTTAGAGGTCATTCAGTCTTTGCCGATTAATCATATCTCTATCTATGGCCTGCAAGTGGAACCTAGTACCTTATTGTATCGCCAAGTCATGGACCATTCGGTCATATTACCGCCTGAAGATATATGCGAACAGATGTACGACTACCTTATAGAAGGGTTAGAAAAACAGATGTTCGATAGATATGAAATTGCTAGTTTTGGTAAAGATGGGGCTTTCAGCCATCATAATATCAAATACTGGCATGGCGTTGATTACATCGGCTTTGGTGCTGGTGCCCATTCTTTTGTGGGGAATCGGCGCTTTCAAAATACCCCTTACGTGGTGCCTTACATCCATAAGATTGAAATGGGTGAAAGTCCTTGCATAGAAGAAGAAATAATTATTAGTCCTCGTGACTATGAAGATTTTTGCTTTCTTGCGTTGCGTACGAAGTGGGGATTGGTACCTAGTTTGTTTGAAAGTCGATTTAATCTAGACTTTCACAATATATATGGATCTGTTGTAACAGATCTAATACGTAAACAATTGCTTGTTTATGAAGATGATGCATATCGTCTCACTAAGGAAGGGGCCAAGCACGGCAATTATGTGTTTAGTCAGTTCCTTACGTCCTAAGTAGGAATGTACGCCCATACAGTTAATTTAGGAGAGTTTTATGAAAACAGCAGTTATTTTACATGCCTTATTTAGTGAGTTCACGTACGAACAAATGGAGGCAATTTTTAGCCTAGCGAAAGAACATAATGGAAAGTTCCGTATCGTTCCTACAGGCATTCAAATTTATGACATTACAAAAGAACAAAAAGTATCCATCTTGGAACAATTACCAGATGGAGTGGTGCAAGTACAACATAAATCGGTGAACTCCATCGTGGCATGTCGAGGCACAGATGGATGTAGCCACGCTTTTGTGGAAACCATTCCGATGGCGACCATGGTAGACCAAAAACACTACGGCAAAGATATGCCGAACAAAATTCGCATCGGCATCAGCGGTTGCCCACGATGCTGCGCTGAATCCATGATTAAAGATATCGGCCTAGTGGGAAAACCAAATGGCTTTACCTTAGTAGCTGGTGGTACAAGCGGCGCCTTACCTCGAAAAGCAATTACCTTGCTAGAAGGATTATCCCCAGAAGAAGCAGAACAAAAAATCACGGAGCTCTTAGAATGGTATAGCACTAATGCGAAGCCAAAAGAGAAGTTCGAGCATGTATTACAACGATTGGGGAATCCATTTCAGTAAAACGTCACTTGTGATGTTATGTAGCCTGTGGCGTTGGTAACTTAATATGAGAAACGGAAGCGCACGATATCCTCCTTCATAAACGGTATTTCATAATGTTTATGAAGGAGGACACCGCGCGCTTCTTGCATTAGAATAATATATGCAAAAAAATCGCCACAAGACTACTACACTTAATGGCGTTCTTTTGGGGGCGTGATTGAGTTAATTATGCGTCGATGTAAAAATCCCCCTCCTCTATATAATAGAGGGGGGGGCGCACAGGTCTTCATAGGGATTGTTGAACTGCTTCTGTTTCTATTTTAGTGAATGAAGAAATATATGTCAATTTTAATTACTACTAATTCTTATAAATGGAAACATAGGAATTCTGTATTATATTACATCAAATGCGATATCTTAGGTAATGAGAGTAAATTAACGGATAGCTTTATAGTACACCCCAGCTTTTGGATTAGTGATACGTAGTTTAAGCGGTTCTTCATCATTAATGATGTATAACGTATCTTCTTCAAGTCCAGTCCATTCTAATGATATGGAAGTTTCACCTGTAGTGATACCAAGTTCTTCCAAGGGTGGAATATACAGCAGTCGTAGGCCTTTAGGTAGGAGCGTACTGCTTTTTTTTATGAACTGTAATTGTTCCTTGTAATTTCTATAGTCCAATATATGATCTAATTCTTGGTGATCTTCTTCGTTAATTACATCATGAATACAGGTATGTTCGATATGTATAAAGTTTTCAATCATATCTCGCTGTAGTGTGATAAGTTTCATAGTATGCTTTCCCTCTTACCGGTTCATTTAAAAAGTCGCTTTGTACATGGATGTATTATAGAATGTTCATCCAGTTTTGTCGTGAATGTAGGATTCTATGTACGTGTATAGATTTAGAATCTTCATCTATTGTAAAGAATAGAATGTATTTTTTTATAATACACTTTCTAAAACCTTTTTTACCTAGGTATGGATCAGAAACTAATACATATCTATGTGGCATTAAAGAAAGGTCGTAAAGTGTGTTTTCTATTATTTCTAAAAAATTAGCTGTCGTAAATGGTGCACTAAGAGAATGATTTATATAGTAAACGATCTGCATGAGATCTTTTTGAAAGGAATCTGATACGTATACGTTATAAGTTTCCATTCGTAAGTGCCTCTTTTATATTTTTCATAGAATCTTCAAGAGTCATACTACGACCATTTTTAAAATCTATTTCACTTTCTTCAAGTAGGTGATATAATTCGTATCTTGCCATAAGATTATTGTACGAATCTATACTCATAACAGCTAGATCGCCTCGACCGTTTTTAGTAACAAATACTGGTTCACCTGTTTCGTTACAGAACGAAGAAATATCATTATAATTATTTCTTAAATCAGTGCTTGATTTTATAATAGGCATTGTAGTCCCCTCCTTTTCAATCTACAGATATTATACTATTATTTCTTTAGAAGTACAATTATTTAGCACCCAACCTCCTTAATTGTGTATGAGACAGTGGGATATGTAAGATGAATATATTAGTTAAGAATAACAAAAGAAGAACAATGTTAAGATCCACGTTAAACTCACAGCAGATTGGATGCGGTGTTGAGGTATGTCAAGTTAATATCTAATTCATGATAAATATAGAAGAGCACGGCATATTCCGGAGCAAATCTCAGTGGAACGTAAATTTGTGAAGGAATGTGCCGTGCTCTTCCCTTTGCCCGAGTCACACTATGATATACCTCACCAAACCGAACAATCAAAAAGTTTGTTTTTTTGACTAATACGGTGTTTACTGAACTTTCACCAATGTTAGTGTAAAATGTTTGTGGGAAAATAAAATAGCAAAAGAAGGTCATCCTTTGTTACAATGAATGTGTTCAAATAA
>NZ_RQVL01000039.1 GCF_003992005.1 Veillonella sp. VA139
ATATGTCTATTTTATTGCAAAAAAAGAATGTTGGCGACTACTCTTATATGAGTAGCCCCAACATTTATTATAGAGCCTAAATTTATGGTCGGTGTGTTTTTTAGACTACACCGTTTCTTTTTTAATTTTAAAGTTATAATTACTCATAAAATGCGCTATAATAATATATAAAAAATCCATATATATGAAGTAAAGAGGCGTAATAATGAAATTTAATTACAATGGTTTGCGGAAATTATTGATAGACAATAATATGAAAAAGAAAGACTTAATTGATAGGGCAAGCATTTCACTAACAACACTAGCAAAGATGGCTAAAGGTGAAGCTGTTTCCCTTTCTATTTTGGGTAAAATTTGCAAGGAATTAAATTCAGATATAGGAGACTTAATTTGTCTTGACAAAGAAAGATAGGTGATATGATGCTGGAAGATGTAAAACATAATAAATTCAATGCACTTACCCCTGAAGTGCTAGAAGAAAACGAGCCAATATATACAGAAGCACTTGATTATGCTTTTAGCAATAGCAGTATAAAAAATATTGCTATTACCGGCATATATGGTGCTGGAAAAAGTACAGTATGGAATACTTATGTTCATGAAAAGGAATTAAGAAATATAATTACAGTTTCTTTGGGTAAATATAAAAATAATATTAAAGATGATGACGATAGACTAAAAGAAGCATCTTCGACGAATACTTTAAATTCAGAGGCTGATGGTGCTAAAAATAAGTGTAGTAATGAAAATCAAAAAGCAGAGGATATAGGCGATGACAATAGGGTAGAAAGACAACTCATCAATCAAATATTATCTCAGATAGAATCAAAGAAAATACCACTTAGTAAATATGGTTTTAAATCAAATAAAAGCATCTTTAGCATATGCTTGCAATCATTGGCGTTTCTTTCAATAATTTGCTCAATACTACTTTGGATAATAAGAGATGATTTTATATCGTTTGTTAATGAGTCGTATAAAAATTTCAATGGTACATCTTTAATTTTTTTATGTGCTTTGTTGTTATTTGTACCGTTGTTTTATTATTTGTATATATTCAATAGAGGGAACAAATTTAAAATTTCTAAAATAACATTCAAAGGTGCGGAAGCAAATATTAATGATAATAATAGCGATGAGTCAGTATTAGATAGAGATATTAAAGAGTTGGTTTACTTACTGAGAAGTTCTGATTCAAAAATTGTTGTTTTTGAAGATTTAGATAGATATGATAATACATCCATTTACACAAAGTTGAGAGAGCTAAATTTTCTGTTAAACAAATATGTAAAAGTAAACGATGAAAGGGAAGCTACGATAAGATTTATATATATGCTTAAGGACAGTTTATTTTACTCTAAAAACAGAACTAAATTCTTCGATTTTATTTTACCTATAGTCCCTGTGGTAGATTCAAAAACATCAGAAAATGAACTTATTGAACTTTTGAAAGAAGTAGAGAATACCCCTGATAGGAGTTTATTGGCTGATATTTCTTTATATGTGGATGATATGAGGCTTCTAAAAAATATAGTTAATGAGTATATTGTGTACTCTAAAATAATACCGATAGGAAAGATTGACTTAGAGAGTAATAAGTTATTTGCACTTATTACTTTAAAAAATATATTCCCAAATGAGTTTGATCTTTTGCAGGAAGATAAAGGATTTGTAAGGGCAATATTTGATAAATTGGAGTCTAGTAGAGAAAAAATTGTTAGTAATTTTAAGCAGGATCTAGAGAAAATCGATGATAATATTAAATTTATAAATAGCAGGATTGCGAATGATAAGTTTGAAGCAATGGCATTGATAATCTCGACAGATGTAGGACCATCTGATAATCAATATAAAACAATGCCGCAGTTTCTAAAAGATTGGAGTCAAAACCCTGATAATAGTTTTAACATTAAGTATCCAAGCGGTACTGAATGGATTACTTATAAGGGTTTTTTGAATAAGTATATTTTAACTGATGATGAAAAAAAGGTATTAATTGCAAAATTACCAGAAGATTTTTCTATTGAAATGAATAAACTTAATTTAGATAGAGAAAAAATAAAAAAGCAGATTAAAGACATTGAAATATATACCTATAAAGAGCTTATATCTAAAATGAATACTGAACAAAGGGATAAATTATTTTCAATTGATGGATTTGATATTGTAGAAAGTCATTATTTTCCTCTAATTAGATTTTTAATTGTAGACGGATTATTGGATGAAACATACTGGTACTATAAAGGCAATTTTAATGTAGATACCTCAAATATATTAAAGAAAAATGACATAATCTATATGAAAGGATTAAAAGAAGGTAAAGCTCTAGATATTTTCTTGGATGTTGAAACGCCTAATGAGATAATAAGAAGATTAAAACTATCTGATTTTAGTCGTTTCAATGTATTGAATCAGAAAGTGTTAAAGACTTGTTTAGAACAAAAACAAACGGAAAATGTATTAGCTATTGTTGATTCAGTTGATATAAATGACAAGTATAAGGATTTATTAAAAATTTTAGACGAGTTTGACTTAGATATAGTAAGAATCTATTCTAATATGTTATTGAAAAATAATGTGGATAGACTTATTAGAACTTTGGGATTTTGTGAAGATGAAAATATTGATACTTTTAAGAACATACTGATTTCAGTTTTAATAAATAAAACTATAGATTTAGCTAACTTAGCTGAATTTAAGGAATATATAGAACAAAATGAGAATATAATATCTTTGATACCTGAAGAAGAGTTTAATGTTTTCATCGATAATATTCGTTCTGCGGGCATTGAATTTGAAGATGTGTCAGAAGCAAATTGTGATAAAGTGAGATTGGCTGGTGTTGAACAGGTTCATGCATATAAGCTAAATATTAGAAATTTATTGTTTATAACTGAAGCGATATTAGAAAAGGCCATCAACTATGGTAGTTTATTAAGTGAAATTTATAACTCCTCTCAATTATTGTCAAGCAAAGAGTATATTGAGGATAATTTTTCGATCGTTATATCCGATTATATAGATGAAAACAAGAGTGAAAAAAACTATACTAACAGTGAGGAGATACTATTAAGAATTCTTAATTCTGATATTTCTGATGAATATAAATTAAGGTATGTAGAGAGGAATGAAACAGCAATTTCAAAGTTAACTGATCTACAAGATAACTCTGTAACAACTAAAATACTTGATTGTTTATTGCGGAAAAATAAAGTTAAGTTCTGCTCGGATAATATAGCTTCATATTGGAATATGATTGAAAAATATAATGATAACTTCGTTAAATATCTCCATGACAACTTGGATGAAGATAATAATGAAGATATATTAAAAAATAATATTCCTGTTTGTAATACCCTTATAAATAGTTCATTAGTAAGTGATAAGATTTTTGCATTCGTCATAAAATATGCGGATGAACCAATAAGTAATGTCAATCATAAACTAACACAAAACAGAGTTAATACTTTAGTTCACCAGAGTTTAATTGAAGTGACAGAAAAGAATATTGAGACATTATGGAATAACTCATATTATACCGAATTGATTTCGATGGCAAATTATGGTGACGATGTGGCAGAAGAACTTGTTATAAATATGCTTTTAAATTATGAGCTTTCTGATGAGTTGATATATGGTTTAATTAATAGTGATATTGCAGATGGAAATTCTATGAAGTTAATAGATTCAATAAAAGATAGTGTCTTAGTTGAAAAGATACATCCAACTAAAAAAACTATCATAGAATATGTTATAAAGGGAGATTTATCTTCGGTAAATATTAACTATATATGTAAATCCTTTGAGATATTTGAGTTAAAAGATGAGTTTATAAATTTATTAGATGATGAAGGCAAATTGGAGGATTTGAAAGATGAAAATCTCAATGAAGTTTTTATGCAATATGTACTAAGCTCACCAGATATCAAATTAAGTACCAAAGTATCTTTGGTTTTAACTAAGATTAAAAATGGATTGAGTGTTAATGTTCTGAAAGGTTATATATCCTCTGTAAAAGAAATCTCAGAGTTATCTAATGTTTGGGAGAATAAATACCCTTTGTTGGATGATTCTTATAAGGATAAAGTGGGACAGGCATTAATAGAATTTGGCTATGTTAAACCACGTAAAAATAAAGGTTATCCTAGAATCATGCTTTAGAGAATATAAAATAAAACAAAGATAGATGATTATTTGCTGTAAATAGTTTGCAAGGAGATGGCTATCTCTCCATTTCCTTACCCATGTAAATTCCGCAGTTCTTTCGTATTTGATAAAGCTCGTCTATAGTAGACTTTGTAGAAGAATACTCTTGTATTAGGGTATTCTTTTTTCTTGCAATGTATCAAGTTTATCTAAAATATGCTTGGAATTTGACGGTTTTGAATAGGACTTTTTGAGTTTTGCAGGATCTGTTTCGTAGCGTATGATTTTAGACTTATGCTCCTCAAAAAATGCCTTATCAGAAGGACTTGATTTATATTCTTTGCGGTAGGCTTGATACTTTTTAACAATATGGACTTGTTCCATCGTATCAGAAAGTAGCTGCATATCTTTGTCAAATGCTTTGATTTTATCTTGTAATCTCTGTCTTTCTTCAGCACTTTTCCTGATGTATTCGTCAAGTTGTTTAATGGAGTTAATGCCATGTTCTCTGATGAAAACAACTGACTCAGCTATTGTATTTAAGTTATGTTTTGTTGCCCAATATTCATAGCCTTTGATCTCTTTTACTTTGGCGTTGGTATTCATATTGATAACATTTTTGATTCGTTTTTTGACAGGAGGGGCTTTAATAGATTGATTTTCTGTAATACGCTCTTTCAATCTTTTTTTCGGTATAATCCTGACCAATCATCTTAAGCCTTGTAAATCTCTGCTTATCTTTTGGTTTAAAGGCTATATGTTTTCCATGCTTTATTTCATAACTAAGCTCCGCAATTTTCTTTAGAAATTCTCCCCAATCCTTAGACAGTTTTATCATATGATCAATATCAAATTGAAGTCTGCTTTTCCAAGAATTGCTTTTCTTAGATTGCTTATTTTCATTGCATAACTTATCGCTTTGATACCTGATTTGGTGGTAGCTTTTCTTGGTGGAGTGATAGTACTTGACCGTTACCACATTTACGTTATTGAAGATAATATGGTTGTGGATATGCCCTTTATCTGTATGGGTAGATAAGACAAATTTGTAATCATCCTTTAATATTTTTTACATAGTTTCAGACCGATCTGATGTGCCATTTCAGGATTTGCTTCTCTGGGTAAAAAGGATTGAATGAGGTGTCTTGCAAGAACAATTCCGTTTGTTCCGGCATCATTTCGTGCTCTTAAAAATTGAGTATGAGCAGTTTTCTGACGACATTTATGAGTGCTTACTAAGATTTTTATCTTGTATTAAACCGAAATTCTCATCGTTGTAAGAGTAAAAGTAAGATTGGATTAACTTGGGAAAGTAAGGTATACGTATGTGAATCTTGTAATCGCTGTGGACACAAATCTGGATGTCAACGATATGCCAAGAAAAGTACAAAAGAATTCTACTAAGCAAATTTGTGTTATCCCAGGATATGATTCTGTGTTGCAAAAGAATCAAGAAAGGATTTTGAGTCCAGAAGGTATTCAATTACGTACCAACCGATCTATACAAGTAGAAGGAGCCTTTGGAGTGTTAAAACATAGGCGACTACTACACCGTGCAAATGATCATGTGCGAAAAATGTTATACCTATTAGCAATGGGATTTAATATCTCTAAACTACACCATAGAATCCAAGATAACAGGATACATACCTCGTTATTCTGCAAAAAAGAAATTGCGTAAGCCTAGAAAACAATCCGTGTACATAGACTTATTTAAGTGCGCCTAAAAACGGAAAAACTACCAAGATATCTTGTGATAGCACACTCTCAAGACTCTTGGTAGATTCTGCATGTAAAAGGGACTGTAACGAAAATGTAAAAAGTACATTTTGTTACAGCCCCTTATTATAGAGCTAAAAAATTATACTATATAGTTGTAATTAGTAGATTTTATATCAAAAAAATAAAATTTTGAAATAAAATATATCGTTTTTGCAAAGTTATTGTATGTTTTTGGTGGATTTGGTATAGTATAAGATAAGGAGGGGATGTTATGCAATCAGCTATGTACATATCATCTATAACCATTCAAAATATAAAGAATGTCACTTATGGGCATGTAGATTTATCGAGCAGTAAGCATGTTACGGGAGCCAATATTATGGGCATATATGGTCAAAATGGATCCGGTAAAACAGTGTTTATTGAAGCCATACATATTTTAAAATGTTTATTATTGGGGCAAAAGATTCCAGAAGAGTATAATAACTGGATTTCTGTTGATGCAGAAAAAGGGACTCTATCTTTTGAAATTGTTTGTTCTAATGGGAATGACACAACAACTATTTTCTATGATGTAACCTTAAAACGAGGGATAGTTACGACTACTGACCCTAATACTAATGAGGATACAGAAAGACTCATTATGACTGTTGAATCGGAATCGATACAGTATAAAAAAACTGGTCAAGAAGTAGTTAGAAAAACTGTTATTATGAATACTGCAAGCTCTGCTAATGAAGTTATTATACCTAAACAACGGCTATCTGTTTTATTCTCAAACTATGAAGATATTCATCTAGAGTTGTTAGTTCAAAAACATATTTCTGTCATGGAGGCTAGGTCGTTTCTATTCTCAAAGTTTTTTAAGGATAAATTAACCTTAAGAAGTAATGATGAGTCTAAAACGGCTGAGTATGAAGAACTTTTGAAGCCATATGAGATGGTAATACAATTCGCTCAAAATAGTTTATTTGTTGTAAAGACTTCTCATAGTGCATTACATGGCTTGAATATCTTGCCATTGGAGATGCATTATAAGGATAGTAAAACTAATGCGGTAGGAACGATTACATTACCATTACATGACTCTTTACTTTTGCCTGCAGTTCTTGTTGAACATATTGAATTTGTCATAGAAAAAATGAATATCGTACTAACAACAATAATTCCAGACCTAAAAATAGGTGTAGAAGTTTTATCAACGGAAGCAACAGATGATGGTGAAATAGGAAAACGTATTTTCTTAGTTTCCTATAAACCCAATAAGATGATTCCTTTGCGAAATGAGTCTGAAGGGATTCGTAAAATTATCTCTATCTTAAGCTTATTAATTGCAGTTTATAATAATAGAAATATTGTTGTAGCTATTGATGAACTGGATGCAGGGATTTTTGAGTATTTATTAGGAGAGTTGTTAAAAATATTATCTGATCGTGGAAAGGGGCAGTTGATATTTACATCTCATAATTTACGACCATTAGAAACTTTACATAAAAGTTGTATAGTTGTTACTACGACGAACCCTGAGAATCGATATATTCGATTAACAAATGTAAAGAGTACGAATAATTTGCGTAGTTTTTACTATAGAGATATTATTTTAGGAGAACAAAAAGAAGAGGTGTATCACGCAACAGATAATGAGGAAATTGCTTACGCATTGGGAAGTGTTGGGAGGTAGTAATGGCTAAGAAAAAAGTAGTTATGATATTATTAGAGGGACCTTCAGATGCAGCGGCACTATGGAAATATTTTAAAAACTTTTTTTCTGATGATAAAGTCGTTATAAAAACATTATACACAGATATCACGTCACAGAAAGGTGTATATCCAAATACTATTAAAGCAAAAATTGGCCATAAAATTAACGATGAATTACGCCGGTCAAAATTAAATAAATTGGACTTGATGAGCGTGATTCATGTAGTTGATTTAGATGGAGCGTTTATTCCTGATACAGCCATAAAATTAGATGAAACAGCGGATGCATTTATTTATGAGGATGACGGAATCCACTATAAAGATGTGAATACTGTTGTTAGTAGAAATATTCAGAAAAAACAGAATATAGAGACCTTATATAAAAATACAAGCGGTATATGCGGTGGGGTTATCTATCATGTATATTATATGTCATGTAATCTTGAGCATGTATTACATAATCTCCGACAAGTAGCAGCAGAGGATAAAGAGAGATTAGCTTATGAGTTTGCAGCAAGATACGAAGAAGATTTACCGGGCTTTTTAAGGTATATGAGAGAGTCTGAATTTTCTGTTTGTTCAAACTATTTGGGATCGTGGGAGTTTATTACAAAAGATTTACGTTCCTTACAACGTTATACAAATATAGGGTTATGTTTTGCTAATTAGAGTTTTCTATAATATTTATACAATGTATAGTAGAGTACTTCTTAAATAAATTTTTAGAAGGTTGTGTCACAAATGTTTGACTACTGTAGAACACTAACGATTCAGTCTCACGACTTAAATTGTATTTCCCCCGCCACTCGTGTATAATAACAACTATAAAGATTTTTAAGGATAAAGAATTAAACAGGAGGCATGGAATGAATCGATTCCAAATGGAACTTGCTGGTCGCACGTTATCAATCGAAACTGGCGAGTTAGCAAAACAAGCAAGTGGTTCTGCATTAGTACAATATGGTGATACGGTTGTATTGGTTACAGCAACGGCATCTAAAGAGGCAAAAGATATTGACTTTTTTCCATTAACAGTAGATTATGAAGAAAAAATGTATGCTGTTGGTAGATTCCCAGGTGGTTTTATTAAACGTGAAGCACGTCCACCAGAGTCTGCTATCCTAAATAGCCGTTTGATTGACCGACCAATCCGTCCTTTATTCGATAAAGGTAGCCGTAATGAAGTACATGTAGTAGCTACTGTATTATCTGTTGATTATGACCATGCGCCTGAAATCTGTGCGTTGATTGGTGCTTCTGCGGCATTATCCATTTCCGATATTCCTTGGGCAGGTCCTATCGCTGGTGTGCGCATGGGTCTGGTAGATGGCAATATTGTGGTGAACCCAACTAAAGCACAATTAGAAGTAACTACATTAAATATGGTAGTAGCGGGCACGAAAGATGCAATCTTGATGGTAGAAGGGGAAGCGAATGAAATTCCTGAAGATATCATCTTAGAAGTGATCATGACGGCTCACGAAGAAATCAAAAACATCGTAGCTTTCCAAGAAACTATGGTAGCTGAAATTGGACATGTGAAACGCACATTCCCAATTAAAGAAGTAGACCCAGTGGTAGCAGAAGCAGTTCGTGCCTATGCATATGCTAAATTAGATGCAGCTGTACGCTGTGCAGATAAAGTGCAACGGGAAGAGCAACAACAAGCTGTGTTCGAAGAAGTATTGGCTCATTTTGAGGAACAATTCCCAGAGCAAGCCGGTGATATTTACGCTACATTAGAAATAATGGTGAAAGAAATTGTACGTCATATGATTACGGTAGAAAAAATCCGTCCAGATGGCCGTCAATTAGATGAAGTTCGCCCTATTTCTTGTCGCGTTAGCGCATTGCCACGTACGCATGGTTCTGGCTTGTTCACACGTGGTCAAACGCAAGTGTTAAACATCTGTACCTTGGCTCCATTGTCTGAAAAACAAACCATCGATGGCATTGGTTTAGATACAGAAAAACGATACATTCACCATTATAATTTCCCATCTTTCTCTGTAGGGGAAACTCGTTCCTCTCGTGGTCCTGGACGTCGTGAAATCGGTCATGGTGCATTGGCTGAAAGAGCATTACTAGCTGTACTTCCAACAGAAGAAGAATTCCCATATGCGATGCGTTTGGTATCTGAAGTATTAGAATCCAATGGTTCTAGCTCCATGGCCAGCGTATGTGGTTCCACCTTGTCCTTGATGGATGCAGGGGTGCCTATTACAGCGCCTGTAGCAGGTGTTGCGATGGGTCTTGTAACGCAGGATGAGCATTATACAATCTTAACAGATATCCAAGGTATGGAAGATGCTTTAGGTGATATGGACTTCAAAGTAGCAGGTACTACAAAAGGGGTAACTGCTATTCAAATGGATATTAAAATTTCCGGTTTATCTCGTGAAATCTTAGAAGAAGCCTTAGCACAAGCGCACAAAGGTCGTATGCACATCATGGGTAAAATGATGGAAGCTATCCAAGCGCCACGTGAAGAAATGTCTAAATGGGCTCCTCGCATCGTAACGATGAAAATTGATCCAGATAAAATCCGTGATGTTATCGGTACAGGCGGTAAAGTTATCCGTGGCATTATTGAAGAAACTGGTGCTAAAATTGACATCGAAGATGATGGCACTATCTCAATTGCTGCCGTAGAAGCGGAAGCGGCTGAAAAAGCAATCCAAATCATTACGAACTTGACAAAAGAAGTAGAAGCAGGCGAAGTGTACATGGGTAAAGTCAATCGTTTGATGAACTTCGGCGCGTTTGTTGAAGTATTGCCAGGTAAAGAAGGTTTGGTTCATATTTCTCAATTAGCAAGAGAACGTGTAGAAAAAGTGGAAGATGTAGTGAATGTGGGCGATGAAATTATGGTCAAAGTGATTGAAATCGATGACAAAGGTCGTATTAATTTGTCTCGCAAGGAACTATTGAAATAATCGAGGTGCACTATGGATATTCGTGGATTTGAAGTAGTGTCTGCTTTTGAAGGGCAAGGCATTAATTTGCCGAAGCGTAAGACTTCTGAAAGTGCAGGCTATGACATTGAATGTGCAGAATCTGTTGTAGTAGGCCCTAAGGAAACAGTATTAATTCCTACAGGACTGAAAGCGTTCATGCATTATGATGAATATTTGGCGATCCACGTTCGCTCAAGCATGGCAATCAAACGAGGCTTGATGCTTACAAATAGTACAGGGATTATCGACTCTGATTACTATAACAATGAAGATAACGAAGGTCATATTATGATTGCTGTGTACAATATTACAGACGCTCCTGTTACCTTGGAAAAAGGGGAACGAGTGGCGCAAGGTATCTTCTCTAAATACTTGTTGACTAATGATGACGATGCTCGTGGTATTCGTACGGGTGGTATCGGTAGTACAGGTAGTAAATAACTTCATACACTAAGGAGTAAATTCCTTTAACTAGAGAGTTGTAAGCACGTTGCTTATGACTCTCTAGTTTTTTTGGTTAGTGTAAAATGTTTGTGGGAAAATAAAATAGCAAAAGAAGGTCATCCTTTGTTACAATGAATGTGTCAAAAAA
>NZ_RQVL01000040.1 GCF_003992005.1 Veillonella sp. VA139
GCTCACTTACTTTCATCCATTTAATTGCTTAGAGCATTTATTTCTTAAAGAGTTTACACAAAATTCTTGACAGTACCTTAGCAATAACCTATGTTGGTACACTAGCACTTGCATGTATATATCTTTATAGTTCTACCCAAATATCATTAGTATGACAAGCATAACATAAATAGCACAAACTATGGTAAAGAAGTAGATTATAAGCTTTTTAAAAACTCTTTTAGAATATTCCAAGTAGTAACAAAACTTTCTAACTCCATACGTTCTGTAGGCGCATGTAGGTCATGAATATTTGGTCCGATGTTAATCGCATCTACAGGCCCTTGTAAGTTATCTAACATGTAGCCAACTTCAAGACCTGCATGGATGACATTGAACTGTAAATCTTTAGCTCCTGTCACAGATTCATATGCCTTTTGATAGGCTTGTTGTAATGGACTATCAAATGTTGGTAGCCAGCCTGGATACGGGCTTTCAAGGGTCGTCGTAGCACCATGAGTTTCTGCCAATTGCACTAAGCCTTTATAATGATTCTCTAGATTCTTCGTATCTGTACTGCGTACTTGCATTTTTAGGTATACAGCACCATCCGCCATACCTAAAACACCAATATTATTAGAGTACCATACTTCATTTGGATTCTCAGGAGCATGTTGTAACACGCCTTGTTCAATTCCTTGAATAAGAGCACATAGTTTTTGTACAGTATCACAGCTGAAAGCTCGTTCCATGGTGATGGCATCTAAATCTAATTCCACTAAATCTTCACGATTTACTTTAGGGACAACAGATAACGATATTGTCATACTTTCACCAGACGATGCATAATGTGCATTCCACTTGTCTTGTTCTTCTTGTAAAAGAACTTGCACATACGGTACATCCTGTAAATGTAGATACAGATCGGCATAGGCACGTAATGGAATCGCATTAGGTGCACTGCCACCATTTACTTCTGTAATGCGGATATTGTGTTCTCCAGTGATACGTTCTAATACCTTAGACAGAATGTAAATAGCATTACCACGGACTAAATGGATATCACAACCAGAGTGACCACCCTTTAAACCTTCAATAGTAATTCTTCGTTTTGTCATCTCATTATTTACAGATACTGGAACAATTGGTAATGTCACAGTGGATCCATGACCGCCAGCACTGCCGATAGTCACCTCATTCATGCTTTCCCCATCCATATTGATGAGACGGTTGCCTTGTAAATGACTGTAATCTAATGTTTTAACACCTTTGAAAGTAGTTTCTTCTTCTACCGTGAATACTACCTCTAATGGAGGATGTGGAATATTAGTAGACGCTAAGATAGCCATACCATACGCCACAGCAAAGCCATCATCTGCCCCTAAAGTAGTTCCATTGGCATGTAATATACCATTTTCAACGTGTAACGAAATAGGATTATTAATAAAATCATGCTCCACAGACTCTAATTTCGTGCACACCATATCCATATGGCCTTGCAAAATGACTGGTTCATGGGATTCATAGCCCTCTGTGCCGCTCTTTTTTATGATTAGATTATACTGTTTATCTTGAGATACATCTAATCCTAGGTTTAGAGCCCAGTCTTTAATATAATTGGAAATCGCTTGCTCATGTCCAGATTTTCTAGGAATCTTAGCAATCTCTTGAAAGTAATGCAGAATATTATCTACATTATATTGATTCATAATAGTTTGATTGATTGACACTCTGCTGCCTCCTAAATTAGTCAATATTTGGCCAACCTAATTCTTTACCACCCAATAAATGTGCATGTAGATGGAATACAGTTTGACCTGCTTTAGCACCAGTATTTAATGTTAAACGGTATCCGTCGGCTGCAATACCTAATTCTTTTGCTACTAATTTAGCAAATGGTAATAAACCCTCCACATATTCTTCATTATTTTCATTTAAGTGTGCAATGTTAGATACATGGTTCTTAGGAATGATCAACACATGCACAGGTACTACCGGCGCAATATCATGAAACGCTAAGAACTTGTCATTTTCTAATACAACCTTAGCTGGAATTTCTTTATTAATAATTTTACAAAATAAGCAATCTTCTTTCATGGGAATCCCCTTTCTTATATACCGTATGATACTTACATACTATATGTTAAATATATCAAATATTTTCTATGTAGTCTATTATTATTTTCTAAACTTATCTAGTGTTTCCCCTGATTCATTTTTCCAGCTTGTCCAACCATTTGTAGACAATCCCCTAACTAAAGTTGCAGCAGCGTATGGAGATTTACACACTATGTCCTCTATTAATATACCATTTTTTATCACAGCTGATTTTCTTAGCTCATTAGCATAGGAATAGTTAGAAGGAGGACATGAACTACCTTTTAATACAATAAATTTACCATTGTCCACCAACATTTTACCATATATAGATTCAATATCTTTTCTTTTTTGATCGATATGATATAATCCGTCAGGAATATTTTGATAACTTTGATTTTCTAAATTATCAGCTCTAGCCTTAGTAGCATTATCAAATACAACATCTTTCCCTTGATCTGTAGGATATACCTGCTTTCCATCAAAGGAAGATAATAATTGGATAACTAAATCTATATCAAGTGCAAATAGTTCTGTATTATGAAGTCGACTTTTACTAAATATATCATCTAATAGGAGCTCTTTTTCATCATAATCATCTACTTCAATAGCAAACTTTCTTTTTAAGCCAACTACATTTCGATAACCATTGTTTTCTAATGTATTCATTCGAGATTCAAAGTTATCAATACCAGTCTTACCTATTTTTACTAACCCATCTACGACGGTTGTCATTACATATAAAATTCCTCTTGCCATATATCCACCTTAATAGAATAAGTATTGGAATCTGATATAACTATCCTGTAATCTCAACCAAAACCACATCGCTATGTACTTCTGTTACAATTCCACTCACAATATCCCCTACGCTGAATATATGCTCTTGTTTAGGTATTTTACTATGTACGTATTCATTGGTTAAGCCATAATAGTAAAAGTCATCGCTTTGTTCAATGAGAACTTTCACAGGTTGGTTAAGGAAACGGTCAGCATAGGCTTTAAAGCCTTCCTTCCCAAATTGATTTAATAAGGCTACACGTGTCTTTTTTACGGCTTCTGGAACTTGCTCTTCCATCTTAGCAGCTGGTGTGCCTTCTCGAATGGAATATGGGAATGCATGGATATGCGTAAAGCCAACTTCTTTCACTGTACGCATGGTTTCCTCGAATAATTCGTCTGTTTCTCCAGGAAAACCAGCGATAATGTCTGTCGTAATGGATAAATTCGGAATCCGATTACGTAAATACTTCACTAAGTCTTTGTATTGTTGCAAATTATAGTGACGGTTCATAGATTTCAATACTGGATCAGATCCTGCTTGTAACGGCAAGTGTAAGTTAGGGCATACACGAGGATTGGTAGCCATTAACTCGATTAATTCTTCCGATACTTCCACAGACTCAATAGAACCAAAACGAATGCGTTCTAAGCCATCAATGGTCAATAATTCACGCACAACACGGCCTAAGGTTGGTCGTTCAGGTAATTCAATACCATAGTTACCGAGATGTATCCCTGTGAGGACAACCTCTTTATACCCATAGGCTACAAGGCGTTTTGCTTCTTCCACAATATCTTCTATTTTTCTAGACTTTAATTTTCCCCGTGTATAAGGAATGATACAGAAGGAGCAGAAATTATTACATCCTTCTTGTATCTTCATGAAAGCCCGACATTTTTCTATTTCATTGCCAAATAAAGGCATTTCTTCGAATGTAGACTCTTCCATCACATTACGAACGATAGAAATCTGTTCTTCTGTAGATGGAATATTTTCTACTAATTCTACAATTTTATTTCGATTTGCTGTACCGATGACAAGGTTGACCCCATCGATAGCAGAAATCACTTCTGGCGCCAATTGAGCATAACATCCTGTTACCACGATGAACGCATCTGGGTTACGGCGCTTTGCTTGTCGAATTAATTGGCGTGATTTTTTCTCTCCCATATTCGTTACGGAACAAGTATTAATCACGTAAATAGAGGCTTCTTCATCGAAACCAACAGGAGTATATCCTGCTTTTATAAATAAACCTTTCATGGCATCCGTATCATATTGATTGACACGACACCCTAAAGTAGTAAATGCAACTGTCTTCATGAGACTCCTAATCTAGTAATTCATATTGAATCATACTCACAGCACTTAGTGCCGCTGTTTCAGCTCGTAATATAGTGGAGCCTAGGCTAACCTTATGGCCTCCACAGGATTCCAATAGGTCCATTTCAGTAGGGCTATAACCACCTTCAGGACCAATGCAAATGGCTATGGTATGGTATGAATTAGTATGTAACTGTGTTTGTAAAATATCTTTGATCGTCTTGTCATCTTCTCGTTCATAGGCGCCTAACAAGAGAACTCCCTCATCAGATTGTAAGGTTTGCAGTACCTTTGAAAGTGACTGTTCTACTGTTAATGTAGGTACATCAGGGCGACCACATTGTTGGCTTGCTTCTATGATAATTTTTTCCCATCTACTTTTCTTGGCGTTTAATTTTTTAGCATCATATTTAGCCACACAATGGGCCGAAGATACACTGTAAATGTGATGAACATTTAATTCCGTAGCCTTTTGCAATAAAAACTCGAATTTATCTCCTTTCAAAAAGGATTGAATTAACACTACTTTCGTAGCTGATGTAGACACGTCAATGGTACGTAATCGTTTCGCCATATATATATCTGATTCCTCAGATATTAGCACAAATTCACCTGTATGCCCTTCATGATTGCTCACAATAAAAGGTTCCTCTTTAGAATGGCGCAATACATGAAAGAGATGATGTGCTGTATCTGTAGGTAACTGGATACTTTCATCTATAATGCCATCAATAAATATTTTTTTCATATACTTCCTATCTTATGCCAAGGCAAAGGTATACCAAGGGCCCTCTACCATTTCTTCCATAATAGTCCAGTGGTTAGTAATATACGGCATAATTTCATCATACCGATCGTCCACAATACCACTTATTATTAGTATACCATTATCGTGTAGTTTTTCCCTAATCATAGGCAATAAAATTTTTAGAGGATCTACTGTTAAATTCGCTAGTATAAGATGAGCTTTACCGTGAAAGTCATCGCTTAAATTGCCATGAATGATGGTGGCCTCAATACCATTATTTTCACAGTTTTCCTTGGCCTGTATAGCTGCCTCTTCTTCTAGGTCGATGCCCACTAGGTTAGGTATCCCTAAATGATGGGCTGCTAGTAATAAAATACCTGTACCAGTGCCTATATCTAGACATACTTGCTCTGCTATCGGCGTTGCAAGGGTATGCAAATATTTACCAAGTAGAGTAGCGCAGTTTCTCGTAGTTTCATGGTCCCCCGTACCAAAGGATAGCTTTGTATCCATGGTCATTACCACATCTTGTTCTGTGGCAAGTGGATCTGTAGTTGGATCATAGGTTTGCCAAGCGGGACAGATGACAAGGTCTGGTAACAGTCTTGTGGGCATGATGTATTGCTGCCAACTATGATACCATTGCTCATCATCCACAGTTTTACATTGCATATCATTATAGGAAATATTAGTATCTTGTAATGCTGTTTCTATGATCTGTTTCCACGGCTCCTCATCTTTGTCTACGCCTAAATAGATGGTTACACGGCTTAAGTTAGGGTTATTTTCTATTGTTTCTTCTATGTATCCATTACACTCTATATCATTAAAAATGGCAGCCATTTCATCAATGACTGCCACTTCTACAGTAATGGATATTTCTATCCATTTCATAGATGACTCCTTACTTACCAAGGTTTAATCTTGGCAAAATAACTGTTTCACCTTATCACTTAAATTTTCTAATATGCTTTTGTTCACTTTCAAAGTATTTACATCTTCTTTGTTTTCTGCAGCAAACTCAACTAATAATTGACGTTGTTTATCTGTCAATTTTTTAGGTGTTTCCACAGTGACAACTACGTGTTGATCACCTCGTTGGCTTGGTTGACGTAAATACGGAACACCTTGTCCTTTAATTCTGAAAGCAGTACCAGTTTGTGTGCCCTCTGGAATTTTAAGGTCTACTTTTCCTTCTAAAGTAGGGACTTGTATAGTAGCACCTAGCGCAGCTTGTGAGAAGGAGATTGTTTGGCGGATCACAATATCGTTGCCACTACGTTCAAACTCCTTATCTCTTGCCACAGAAATATATACGTATAAATCTCCTTTAGGACCACCTAATGAACCTGGTTCACCTTCACCTGATACACGTAATCGTGCGCCATCATCAACACCAGCTGGAATTTTGATTTCTATATCACGGCGTTTAATAGCTTGACCTTGACCACGGCATACCTTACATGGTTTTTCGATCACTTTACCACGACCGCCACAACGTGAACATGTGCGAACTGTTTGCATGCGACCGAATGGTGTATTTTGAACAACAGCTTCTTGACCAGAGCCATGACAATTTGGACATGATTCTACTTTAGAACCAGGCTCACCACCTGTACCATGACAATGATCACACTCTTCATGCCGCTGTACATTGACTTTCATCGTTGTTCCAAATACAGCATCACGGAAAGAAATGCGTACATCTTGGCGTAAATCGGCACCACGCTCTGGACCACGTTGACCACGGCCACCACCGCCGCCGAACATGTCAAAGATATTACCAAAAATATCTTCAAATCCGCTGCCACCGCCAAAGCCGCCAAATCCACCGCCACCGAAACCACCGCCAAAGCCACCAGCGGAGTTACCTCCGCCAGCAGTAAAGGCATCATGACCATATTGATCATATTGTGCTTTTTTCGTATCATCGGACAAGACTTCGTAGGCTTCATTCACTTCTTTAAAGTTTTTTTCTGCCTCTTCTGGATTGTCACGATTCACGTCTGGATGGTATTGACGTGCTTTCTTACGAAAGGCTTTCTTAATTTCATCTTGGGATGCATTTTTGCTGACGCCAAGGACGTCATAATAATCACGAGCCATTACCTATGTCCCTTCTTATTATTTTTTGTCTTCGTCAACTACTGTGTAGTCAGCGTCTACCACATTATCATCTTGTTTTGGAGTTTCTTGTCCTGCTTGTTCTCCTTGTGCTTGCGCTTGTTCGTACATTTTAGAGGACAATTCGTATAAAGGAGCTGTCAATGCTTCACTATCAGCTTTAATTTTTTCAATATCGCCAGACTCAATAGATGCTTTTAATGTTTCTGTCGCTTTTTTAACAGCTTCTAATTGTGCTGCATCTGCTTTGCCTTCGAAGTCTTTCACTGCTTTTTCAGCTTGGTATACCAAGTTATCTGCATTGTTTTTCACTTCTACTTCTTCTTTTTTAGCTTTATCTTCAGCTGCATGTGTTTCAGCTTCTTTTACCATGCGATCGATTTCTTCATCGCTCAAACCGGAAGAAGATGTAATTGTAATTGCTTGCTCTTTACCAGTACCAAGATCTTTTGCTTTTACATTTACGATACCATTCGCGTCGATGTTGAAAGTAACTTCGATTTTAGGTACTCCACGAGGAGCTGCTGGGATACCGGACAATTCGAAACGACCCAATGTTTTGTTAGCTGCTGCCATGTCACGTTCCCCTTGTAATACGTGAATATCAACGGAAGGTTGGTTGTCTGCTGCTGTGGAGAATACTTGAGATTTAGATGTAGGGATTGTTGTGTTGCGGTCGATAATACGAGTGAAAATACCACCCATAGTTTCGATACCTAAAGACAATGGAGTTACGTCAAGTAACAATACGTCTTTTACTTCACCTACTAATACACCACCTTGAATAGCAGCACCGATAGCTACACATTCATCAGGGTTGATATTTTTAGTTGGTTCTTTACCTAATTCGCGTTTGATTGCATCTTGTACTGCAGGAATACGAGTAGAACCACCAACCAATAATACTTTATCGATTTCGGATGCAGATAAACCAGCATCTTTCATTGCTTTACGAGTAGGCTCGATAGTTGCTTCTACAAGGTCACGAGTCAATTCATCAAATTTAGCACGAGTTAATGTTACGTCTAAATGTTTAGGGCCTGTTGCATCAGCTGTGATGAATGGCAAGTTAATTTGTGTGCTTGCTACACCAGACAATTCAATTTTAGCTTTTTCAGCAGCTTCTTTTAAACGTTGATCAGCTAATTTGTCATTGGATAAATCGATACCAGTTTCTTTTTTGAATTCGCTGATTAAATAATCCATGATGCGTTGGTCAAAGTCGTCACCACCTAAATGGTTGTTACCAGATGTTGCCAATACTTCGAACACGCCTTCACCCAATTCAAGAATGGATACGTCGAATGTACCACCACCAAGGTCAAATACAAGGATTTTACCGTCTTCACCTTTATCTACACCATATGCTAACGCAGCTGCTGTAGGTTCGTTGATGATACGTAGTACTTCTAAGCCTGCTACTGTACCAGCGTCTTTTGTAGCTTGACGTTGAGAGTCAGTGAAGTATGCAGGAACAGTGATAACTGCTTGTTTTACTGGTTCCCCTAAATGAGCTTCTGCATCAGCTTTAATTTTTTGTAGAATCATAGCAGAGATTTCTTGTGGTGTATAGGATTTACCTTCTACATTCACTTTATAATCTGTACCCATATGACGTTTAATAGAAATGATTGTGTTTTCAGGGTTAGAAACTGCTTGACGTTTAGCCAATTGACCTACTAAACGTTCACCATTTTTTGCAAAACCTACTACGGAAGGAGTCGTTCTAGCTCCCTCTTGGTTTGTAATAACAGTTGGTTCGCCGCCTTCCATTACTGCGAAACAAGAATTTGTTGTACCTAAGTCAATACCAATTACTTTTGCCATTTAACATGACCTCCTAATACTTTTTCTAATATGTTAATTATAATAATTAATTATCCGTTATGGACTACTTTCACCATGGCTGGACGTACCACGCGGCCTTCTACAGTATAGCCTGTTTGTAATACTTCACACACGGTGTCATCTTCCATATCTTCAGCTGGAACACGCATGATAGCTTGATGGAAATTTGGATCAAATGGTTGTCCCACAGCTTCAATGACTGCTAAACCTTGTTTTGATAGGCTTGTCATCAAGCTTTGTTGAATCATTACAAATCCTTCCATAAAAGCCTTTGTTTCCGGTGTTTCCGGTGCTGAAAGTGCTCTTTCAAAGTTATCTAACACAGGGAGTAAATCTTCGATGACATGCGATTTAACAAACACCCCTAATTGTTCTTTTTCTTGGTTTGTACGACGTCTGAAGTTTTCAAAATCTGCTTGCAGACGCATGTATCGTTGCTCCCATTCTTTCGTAGGGTCTACTGCTTCAGGAGCTTCTTCTTCCAAAACTTCCACTTCAGGAGTGACTGTTTCTTCTTGTTTATTTTCTTCCATACTTCACCTCTTTACAGCTTCTTTTTCTGTTCTTGTAATTCTTCCATGCACTTATTAATATAGGCTAGGATACCCATAATACGGCCATATTCCATTCGTGTAGGTCCTACAATAGCGAGGGTACCCACTTGATGAGGAACATTGAAACTTGCTTGGATAACGCTAATATCTTTCACCAGTTCGTTGGAGTGACCTATTTTTACATCGATAGGACTGCTAGAGTTTGGCGTTAATAATTGGGTTAACTCATCTTGTTGCTCTAGTAAAGCTAACAGTGGTTGAGCCCTCTTAATATCGTTAAACTCTGGCTGTTCTAATAAAGATGTAGTCCCTATTGTGTAGAATAGTTTTCGCTTAGCAATGGCTCGATATAATGTATCGCAGAACATGACATACGTTGTATCTTGTAAGTCTAAAGTTACTCGCATCTTGTCTAAGTTTTCTTGCGTGATATCCTGGATGGATACATCATGAAGTACACTATTAAAGCGATGCGCATGCATAGCTAATTCTTCTGTATTAATAGGTTCTGTAAAATAAATTGGCTCATTATCCAAAGCACCTGTATTCGTTACCACCACCATGACCGCTCTATGTTCGTCGATAGGAAGAACATGGATATAGGTTATAGTAGATGAATCATGGGCGGGAGCTAAAAACATACTCACATTATGACTAATACGAGAAATAAGTTTTGCTATTTCTACAAAAAAATCATCAAGTTCTTGTTGATGAGTCTGCCATAACTCTTGAATTACAGGAATATCTTCAGCAGCATCGTCTTCAAACCCTTGTAAAGTATCTACATAATATTGATAGCCTTTAGCGGAAGGAATCCGACCTGCTGATGTATGAGGTTGTTCAAGAAAGCCAAGATCTTCTAAATCAGCCATTTCATTTCGTACTGTTGCAGGACTGATACCTAAATCATAGTTCTTTGCGATCGTACGAGAACCAACAGGTTCCGCTGTTTTAATGTAATCTTGAATGATAGCACGCAGAATGCGCTCTTTCCTTTCATCCATAGTATCACCTCGTTATTATTAGCACTCACTAAGGTTGAGTGCTAACTACAAGATATATAGTATCACATTTACGATATATGTCAAGTGAAAAATTGGTGAAGACGGTGTCAAGTTTTTGTTGGAAAAATAATTACCTAGCTTTAAAAGAGGGTTCCTCGTCACTAAAGAATCCTGCGT
>NZ_RQVL01000041.1 GCF_003992005.1 Veillonella sp. VA139
TAAGGTTTTGTAGCTCTATAGGAGCTAACAAAACCCACAGCTAGGAACAAAAAGGACAAGAGATATATGTCCTTAACATAAGATTTTAAAGCCCCAAAGGGGCGCACAAAATCCACAGCTAGGAACACATAGAAAACATCAAAATCAAGATGCTAGAAAAATTTTATAAAGAACTGACTTCTATTTTTAAAGAAGGAGATAATGCATATAGTTTGAAATGCTTTAAAATTATATAGAGATATTATATAATAAAAAAAAGGGGGCTTGAGGATTATAAATATGAAAAAACTATATGTATTATTTGCTATGGCGTTCACTGTACTTTTATTAGGGGTTGTAAATACACATGCTATGAGTTTATTAGAAACACCTAAACAACCAATTGCATTATTTGTTCAATTAGATCCTAATCATGTAGGTAAACCTTTAGAGATTAGTGAGGAATTATATACAAAAGTAAACGAGAAGTTAAATACTGTTGGTTATGAAGCAATTCCATTCGCAAAAGCACAAAAAGATTTAAAAGTATACATTAGAGATAATGATAGTAATGAAACACAACGAGATCAAGATAAGGGTGTTATACTTCGCACTAAAGATTTAAAAGCACTAGCTGAAAAAGAAGGCACTCGTTATGTGATGGTGTTGGCGACTCGTGTTACATCAGCTGAGGAAAAAGTTAATTTCTGGACTGGTCTTAGAAAAAATCTGACAATTATGACTAATATTATTATCTATGATGCTCAGGAAGGCGATTATGTAATGGATGAAGATTTCTCTAGTGTAGGTAAAACAAGTGGTAGCTACGATAGAGCTTTTCATAGAGCTGTAGAGGATACTCTTACCAAAATTGACTTACATCAATATTTAAAATAGTAATTATAGTATATCCCCCTTATAAGTTATCACCATTCTACTTATGTAGAGTGGTGATTTTTAATTTGTCAACTATAATAGGTTCCTCAAGGTTGCCTATTGTCCTAAACCTCTCTACAAGGTATAATGAAGTAGATTGTAATACGAAGTAACAATTGTACTTACGTAGAGAGGAAACCAAAAACAAGATGAAACAAGTTATGATCAGTACGGACCATATGAGTCATGTGTACCAAGACGAAATGGGCCGTGAGGTACACGCCTTACAGGATGTGAGTGTTCACATTCATGAAGGTGAGTTTGTCAGTATTATAGGGACCAATGGGAGTGGTAAAAGTACCCTTGCCAAACATTTTAATGTCCTATTGCAACCTACATCTGGTACCGTTACCGTGTTAGGAATGGATACTAAAGAAGAGCATTTAATTTGGAATATTCGCCAAAATGTGGGTATGGTATTCCAAAATCCAGATAATCAAATCGTGGCAGCCATTGTAGAAGAAGACGTGGCTTTTGGTCCAGAGAATTTAGGGGTACCAGCCCCAGAGATTCGAGAACGTGTGGATGCCGCATTAGCAGCAGTAAACATGTCGGACTATGCGTTACATGGACCTCACCTATTATCAGGAGGGCAAAAGCAACGTATCGCCATTGCTGGTGTTTTAGCGATGAAGCCGAAATGTATTATATTAGATGAGCCAACGGCTATGCTCGATCCCAAAGGGCGAAAAGAAGTCATGGATACGGTGTATCGTCTCAATAAAGAAGAGGGCATCACTATCGTATATATTACGCACTTTATGGAAGAGGCTGCCTTGGCAGATCGTATCATTGTGATGAAACAAGGTAAGGTCATCGACGAAGGAGCTCCCAAAGATGTGTTTATGAATGTTGATACCTTGAAAGGCCTTGGTCTCGATGTGCCGGTACCATCTGAAATTACAGTTCGTTTACAAGATAAAGGTGTAGCAATGCCAACAGGTATTACTACCAATGAAGAACTAGGGGAGGCCATATGTCAATTCAATTAGAACATGTTACCTACACCTATGGACAGGGGACACCTTTTGAAAAAACGGCGTTGCATGATGTGAACTTGACCATTCACGAAGGTGAATTTGTAGGCATCATCGGCCATACAGGGTCTGGTAAATCCACCTTAGTTCAACATCTGAATGGTCTATTGCACCCTACCTCAGGTACCGTAACAGTCAATGGTGTGGACCTAGTAGGTAAAACAGAAACAGTCAAACAAACACGTCATAAAGTAGGGATGGTATTTCAATATCCAGAGCATCAACTCTTCGAGGAAACCATTGCTAAAGACATTGCCTTTGGTCCCAAAAACTTAGGTTTTGATGAGGCAGAGGTGGATCGCCGTGTGCGAGAAGCCATGCAATTTGTAGGTTTAGACTACGATACCTATGCAGAGAGGTCTCCCTTCCATTTGTCGGGTGGACAAATGCGCCGTGTGGCGATTGCCGGTGTCATTGCCTTAGACCCAGACTATTTAATTCTCGATGAACCATCTGCTGGACTTGATCCATTTGGGCGAGAAGAAATCTTTGGAGAAATCCTGAAACTACACAAGGAAAAAGGCATTACTGTTATCCTTGTATCCCATAATATGGAAGATATTTCTCGTATGGCGAATCGATTGATTGTTATGCACCAAGGGCAAGTTTTATTGGATGGCAATCCTATTGAGATTTTCCATAATGACCGTGAGAAATTACAGTCTGCTGGCGTGGATGTACCACCATTGTCGCAAACCTTACAAGCTTTGGCAGAACGAAATATTCCTGTGAATATCGACCGTGTTCATGTCCATGAGGCAGTAGCAGATATTTACGACTATCTCAAGGAGGTGCACCATGCTAAGTAATATTACCATTGGACAGTACTTTCCAGGAAATTCCTTGTTACACCGCATGGACCCACGGGCTAAGATTATAGCCACTATGATTTTCATCATTGCTATTTTCTTTGCGGATAGTTTAGTGACTTATAGCATTGTGGCGGCCTTTACCTTCGGATGTTTGGGGTTATCTCGTTTACCAGTGCGGCTGGTGTGGCTGTCTATTAAACCATTGTGGATCATCATTGTATTCACCTTGGCTATTCACGTATTCACCACACCTGGAGAATATCTATTTACCTATGGTTGGCTTCACATCAGCCGAGAAGGGCTCAATTTGGGTGGACTTATGGCAGGGCGATTAATTTTCTTAATCGTATTCTCCTCCTTGTTGACCTATACAACATCGCCCATACGGTTGACGGATGGTATTGAAAGACTGTTAAACCCGTGGAAACGCTTTGGCGTGCCAGCCCATGAACTAGCTATGATGATGACCATTGCCTTGCGATTCATTCCCACACTATTAGAGGAAACAGATCGTATTATGAAAGCACAAGAATCTCGTGGTGCGGACTTTACTACTGGCTCCTTACTAAAACGGGCTAAAAATATGGTACCTCTACTTGTGCCATTATTTATTAGTGCTTTCCGCCGTGCCGATGAATTGGCAGTAGCTATGGAATCTCGTTGTTACCGTGGTGGAGAAGGTCGTACACGGATGAAAGAATTACGCTATAGTCCATTAGATTTCTATGGCATTGGCGCCGTTGTCTTAGTGAGTATTGTGTTAGCTGTGTTACGCTGGGGATTTGGTATATAAAAACTAGTTGTATATATGCGAGTTACAGATATATACATCTCATAGGGTTACAAGAGAGTAGAAAGAATAGGATATGCCAAATATGACAAGAACGATACAGCTTATTGTTGCCTATGATGGCACAGATCTCTGTGGATACCAACGGCAACAGAATGGCCCTACGGTGCAAGGCTATCTAGAAGAAGCCTTATCTAAGGTTTGCAATGAACCTATCACGATTTACGGGTCTTCTCGGACGGATGCAGGTGTCCATGCGAGAGGACAAGTGGTGGCTTTCACAACGACCGGTAAGATTCCAGTAGATAATCTAATGAGAGCCCTTATCGCCCATATGCCACCGTATATTGTGGTTCGTGAGTCACAGGAATTGCCATCGGATTGGAATCCACGGAATTACGTGAAAGGAAAGGAATACATTTACACCATTCATAATGATGCCGTGGTGGATCCGCTGCAACTGCGCTATGCTTATCATGTGCGCAAACCGTTGGACATAGAGTCCATGAGGCAAGCCGCAAAGGCATTAGAAGGGACACATAACTTCAGTACCTTCAAAGGCCATAATACGACGATACAAGATCCAGTGAAAACCATGTACGCTGTAAAGGTGTTCCAAGAGGAAACGACCGTCAGAATCCATGTATTAGGAGATGGATTCGTGTATCACATGGTGCGGAATATGGCAGGATTCTTGGTGGATGTAGGCTTAGGCCGCTTTCAACCAGAGGATGTGCCACGCATTATCGCTGGTGAGAATAGACAATTAATCGGGAAGACAGCACCTGCCCATGGACTGTGTTTAGATACAGTGTTTACCGATGAGACTAGCTTACAAGAGCGGGTACGGAGCATAGCAAACTTATAGGCAGACATGCAGGTATGTATAAGGAGTATCTGCAACAGATAGAAAGTCGTTATGTAATTGCCATGAAACATAACATTTGTTAGTATATAAGCATAGCCCTACGATAGGGCGTACAATGTAGGAGGTTAATATGAAAGAAGACGGAATCCATACGCATATTGCAATCAAAATGCCAGAGTATATTATTGATGTAGATGAATTGGTGAATGATCCGGTGAATCGTCGTAAATTAGCTCGATTCATTATGAAGCGCCATTTAGATATGGACAAAATTATTGAAGAATTTGTGAACAATCCAGAGAATGAAGCGGAGTTAATGCGTTTTGCTGCATCTGTGGTATTCTCCAAAACAGGTCGCGATATGAACGAATATAGCGAAGATTTGTTGCCATTATTTTTTGAAGAAGCGGTGTACGAAGACGATTTGTTATAATTGCATAGATGGCAAGAAATAAGAAAAAAGGACTGTAACACATGTATGGAGTACATGTATACAGTCCTTTTTAATCGTCCTAAGATTCAATAAGCTACGTATTTAATTAGTTAAAGAACACATATTTAGTTAACACAATGAGTGCAAGGACATACATGAACCAGTGCACATCTTTATAACGACCAGTGATTAATTTCATCAAAGGATACACAATAAGACCAGCTGCTACGCCATTTGCGATGCTGTATGTGAAAGGCATCAAAACGATAACTAAATAAGCAGGGAAACCTTCTGTCCAATCAGAGAAGTTAATTTCGTGGATTGCTTCCATCATTAGAGCGCCTACTAAAATTAATGCAGGAGCTGTTGCTGCATTTGGAACTAATGCAATGAGTGGTGCGAAGAATAAGCAAATGATGAACATAATACCAGTAGTAACCGCTGTTAAGCCAGTACGTCCACCAGCACCAACACCAGCCGCACTTTCAACAAATACAGTGATGGTACTAGAGCCTAACATAGCACCAAAGCTAACTCCTAAGGAGTCCACAATCATGGCACGACCAAGACCAGGGAAACTACCTTTTTTTGGATCCGCAATACCTGCTTTAGTAGCAGTAGCGATTAATGTCCCCATGGAGTCGAACAATTCAACAAATGTGAATGAGAAAATAATTGTTACAAGACCTACATTGAAAGCCGATGCAATATCTAACTCCATAAATGCAATTTTACTGAAATCAGGTATGGCCATAAACGTTAATGTTTCAGGTAATGTAGCTATACCAGTTACATAGGCTAAGATTGATGTGGTGATAATTCCGATAAGTAACGCGCCAGTGATACGACGAGCCATAAGTGCGCCAGTAAAGAATAAGCCGAACAGAGATAGGAGCACTTCTGGACTTTGTAGATTACCAAGCGTTAATAAAGTTTCTGATGCACCTGGAGCACCATGCCCTTTAGCAGTGATAATATCGTGTAATGTTCCTGGTTGTAAGGATAATGAAATTGTCATAAGCCCAGATAATTTCAAACCAATAATACAGATAAACAAGCCGATACCTACAGTAATGGCAATCTTTAAGGAACTAGGAATCGATTCGATGATCAGTTGTCGTATTTTTGTTAGTGTTAATACGAGGAATACGAGTCCTGAAATAAATACAGCCCCCAACGCTGTTTGCCAGGTGAGCCCCATACCGAGAACAACGGTAAATGAATAGAATGCGAGCAAACCAACACCAGGTGCCAAGGCAATTGGATAGTTAACGAGAATCCCCATAGCAATCGTTACTAAACCACCACCTAAGGCCGCAGCAATCAAAACGGCATCTCTGTCCATTCCTGCCAGGCTCAATAAGTTAGGCGCCAATAAGAAAATATATGCCATGGTAATGAATGTGGTGAGACCAGCGAGGATCTCTGTGCGAACTGAGGTGTTCCGCTCTTTCAGTGCGAATAACCTTTCTAACATAGTAAAACCTCCTCCTCTATAACAAATTATGTTTACATTATAGCATAGCAACCATGAGAAAAAAAGATAGTTGATAAAAATTTGTGATAAAAATCACATAATTGAGAGTTGATATACATAGGATAGAAAGGGACGGAATAAAATAGGCATATATGGGTAGAATATAATGTAATTCATACCATATATGCCTATACTTATTTAGTTGAGTGTTAATGAGAATCGATTAATCAAAGAATACATATTTTGCTAATACGATAGCCCCTAATACGTACATGAACCAATGCACATCTTTATGACGGCCAGTGATACATTTCATCAACGGATATACGATGAGACCTGCTGCTACACCGTTAGCAATGCTGTATGTGAAAGGCATTAACACGATGACTAAATAGGCAGGGAATCCTTCTGTCCAGTCAGAGAAATCAATTTCACGGATGGACTCCATCATCAAGGCGCCTACCAAAATCAGTACAGGAGCTGTAGCTGCATTGGGAACTAATGCGATTAATGGAGCAAAGAATAAACAAAGGATGAACATGATACCACAAGTGACAGCAGTGAGTCCTGTACGACCACCAGCGCCAACGCCGGCAGCACTTTCAACGAAAGCCGTAATCGTACTAGAACCAAGCATAGCACCAAAACTTACACCTAGTGAATCCACAATCATCGCTTTACCAAGACCAGGGAACTCCCCTTTTTTAGGATCTGCAATGCCAGCTTTGGAGGCGGTAGCAATTAAGGTACCCATGGAGTCGAATAATTCAACGAAGGTAAAAGAGAAGATAATGGTCACAAGACCTACTTGAAAAGCAGAGGGAATGTCTAGTTCCATAAACGCAATCTTACTGAAGTCAGGAATCGCCATAATGCTTAAGGAATCTGGTAAGCTAGCGATACCGGTAGCATAGGCAATGATGGATGTGACAATGACACCAATCAATAGAGCTCCTGTTACTCGACGAGCCATCAAAGCAGCAGAGAAAAATAGGGAGAACAAAGATAAAAGCACTTCTGGATTGCCAAGATTACCGAGTGTTAACAATGTTTCTGATGCGGCAGGTGCTCCATGGCCTTTGGCAGTCACAATATCATTCAATGTACCAGGTTGCAAAGATAAGGCGATGGTCATAAGACCAGATAGTTTTAAACCAATGATACAGATGAATAAGCCAATGCCTACGGTAATGGCAATTTTTAAAGAAGACGGAATAGCCTCAATGATAAGCTGACGAATTTTAGTTAACGTCAGTACAAGGAAGACGAGTCCAGAAATAAATACAGCACCTAATGCTGTTTGCCAGGTTAATCCCATGCCAAGGACCACGGTAAAAGAATAGAAGGCCAATAAACCAACACCAGGCGCCAAAGCGATAGGATAATTAACAAACAGTCCCATGGCGATAGTGACTAAACCACCTCCTAAGGCTGTAGCAATTAATACAGCATCTTTGTCCATACCCGCTAAGCTTAGCAAGTTGGGTGCCAATAGCAAAATATATGCCATGGTAATGAAAGTAGTCAGTCCCGCAAGGACTTCTGTACGGATCGTAGTATTTCGCTCTTTTAGGGCGAATACGCGTTCTAACATGAGAAACCTCCTAAATAATTAAATAAAAATGCTCTTTTATTGTAGCATAGAGGAAGTTATAAGGATAGGTTTTTTGATACAATATATTCAAAAAAATTATAAAAGTTAGATAATTATATAAAAATAACTAATAAATGGATAAGGGGGTACACTGAGAGGTGACATTGGTTTTCAGTGTGTGTAAATATACAGCGAGATATTGTATATATGAGTATAATGCGTGGTAGTTATGCATTTTGCGTACTAAATATGTACACAATCTATATAGACAAATTTCGTTGTTATAGATATAATATAGACTAGGAATAAATCCTACTTGTAAAGAGGTATTATTTATGAAAATTTCTACAAAAGGTCGATATGCATTACGTGTGTTAGTGGACTTAGCAGAACATAGCGTAGATCGTAATGTGTCCATCCGCGAACTGGCGGAGCGTCAAAAGATTTCTGATAAATACTTGGAGGGAATTGTAGCACGCCTAGGCGCTGCGGGGTACGTAAAAAGTGTACGTGGTAAATACGGTGGCTACCAGCTAACAAAAGAGCCAAAAGACTATACAGTCTATGATATTCTGGCGGCTACAGAGGATTCCATTGCCGTGGTGGCTTGCTTAGAAGAAGAAGTTAACACATGCCCTATGAGTGACGGATGTCGTACATTGCCATTATGGGAGCATTTGCAAAATCATCTACGCGAGTATATGCAAAGTTTAACATTACAGGATGTAATCGATCGGCGTTTTTCAGTGTAAGGGCTTGAAAAGAGAAAGGGAAGTTAGGATGAAAAAAGAGAAAAATATCTTAGATGTAGAAACCCAAGTGGGGTTTCCTTTGTATGCAGCAACAAAAGAAGTGTTTCGGGCATGCCAAGTAGAATTGACTAGATTAGGATTAACCTATACACAATACTTAGCGATGTCTGTTATCTGGGAATTAAAGCGCGTTAATTTAAAAGCCATTGGAGAAAGAATTTTCTTGGATTCTGGTACGTTAACACCATTGTTGAAAAAGCTAGAATTAAAAGGTTATATTGTACGGGAGCGTTTAAAAGATGATGAGCGTTCCATGGTGATTACCTTAACGACAAAAGGCAAAGCATTGCGGAAAAAGGTTCGTCATATTCCAGAATTCATTGAGTCAAAACTTGGCTTATCTTCGGAAGAGACAGAACAATTGCAAGGACTCTTGTTCAAAGTGTTGCATAATGTAAAAGGCGACAACATGTAATTAGATGTACGCCCAAAGAGTGTAGAGGATTGTTGATAGCATATCAACTGTCCTCTATTTTTATACCGTTAGTGTAAAATGTTTGTGGGAAAATAAAATAGCAAAAGAAGGTCATCCTTTGTTACAATGAATGTGTTCAAAT
>NZ_RQVL01000042.1 GCF_003992005.1 Veillonella sp. VA139
GACATGGTTGATAGGCCAGGTGTGGAAGTGCTGTAAGGCATGGAGCTGACTGGTACTAATAGATCGAGGGCTTTACTTAAGAATAAACTTGTAAGTTAATATATTATCTTTCTATGTAGTTTTCAGGGAACACCCTGACAAATTCAGTGATGATGGCTACGAGGAACCACCTGTTCCCATCCCGAACACAGTAGTTAAGCTCGTAAACGCCGAAAGTACTTGGCTGGAAACGGCCTGGGAGGATAGGAAGTCGCTGATTAATAAAGAAAGAGCACCCAATAGGGTGCTCTTTCTTTATTAATTAATATTCTTAATTCTACTAAGCCGTTTCCAGCCAATATGTTTCAAGTAGTATCTATGGAAGGATGCAATATGCCTGGGATAAGCAGGGCTCATGATTTGAAGGAGCGTAGCGACGCGCAAATCATAGAGCATCGCTTAGTTCGGCCCGTAAGGTTTTCCACGACTGAAGGGAGTGAAGAAAACCCACAGGGCAGAACAGGAAGTTGTAGATGACAAGATTACATTTACAAAACAATAGAAACTTATTATGTTATAATAAAAGATATTGTAATACAAAAACTTAATCATGTGGAGGAAATTATGGGAGAAAAAGTAAGAAACTTTAGAAATGGAGTAGCTTTAGAGTTTGGTCAAGGCAAATTTGATAGATGGTGTGTATACATTACTGATGAAGAAGGAAAACGATCAGCTCCTAAGGATATGGATTATTTTGGGGATTTAAAGGAACTTTCACATAAATATGGGGCTGAAAAAATATATAAAGATTTTATTTCATTCTATGACAAAACAGGTAAAGAGTTAGATACTGAAGTATTTGAGTTAATTAGTAACCTTGCATCATGTTATGGTGAGGATAGTATTGATATAGAAATTTTATTCTCTATTTTATATATGGGAATGCTCGCTGAAGAAAATAAAAAGAAAACAGTACTTGGAAAAAGAATTAAAAGATTAGGGGTATATACATTACTAATAGAAGATGAATCAGTTGAGAGTTCCGCAAACTTTATGAGAGGAATGAAGTGTGGTGTGCTTGACAAACTATGTGAAGAAAGAGGTTTTTGATTTAACTATACATATTACCCTATGTTTATCTAGCTTATTCTTTTAGATAAAATTTGATAGTTTTTTTATATTTTCTTTGTTTTAGAGTTTATTTATAGGATAAATAGTTATATTATGAATTTAAAACCTTTTACTAAATGGACTGGTGGCAAGCGTCAGCTTCTGCCAGTTATATTAGACAATAAACCAAAACAATTTAATACTTATTTTGAGCCATTTGTTGGTGGTGGAGCTGTTTTATTTGAGTTGCAACCAACGATTGCTATTATTAATGATTTTAATACAGAATTAATTAATTGCTACCAAATGATAAAAAATAATCCCAATGATTTACTCGCCTTATTATCTGAACATAGGGATAAGAATAGCAAGGATTACTATTTAGAAGTAAGATCATGGGACAGAGATAGTACATATGCGAATCTAAGTGATGTAGAGCGGGCTGCAAGGATTATGTATATGCTTAGAGTTGATTTTAATGGATTATATCGTGTTAATAGTAAAAATCAATTCAATGTGCCTTATGGTAGATATAAAAATCCTAAAATTGTGGATGAAGAACTAATTTATAATATAAGTTCGTATTTAAATAATAATAATATTGCGATTCTTGAAGGAGATTTTTATAAGGCTGTAGAATTAGTAAAAGAAGGCGATTTTGTGTATTTTGACCCTCCATATATTCCATTAAATGAAACAAGCTCATTTACATCTTATACACATGAGGGTTTTTCTTATGAAGACCAAGTTAGATTAAGAGATACGGTAAAAGAATTAACTCATAGAGGCGCTTATGTTATGCTTTCAAATTCTGCAAGTGAGCTAACACAAGAGCTATATGCTGATTTTAATGTACACTTAATTGATGTAGTGAGAACTAATGGAGCCACACAAAAGAGCCGAGGAAAGATAAAGGAGATTTTAGTAACAAATTATGAACCATGACATATTTAAGGAGGAAAATATGATAACACCGTATTATCATAAAGAAAGTTCTATTTTAATTTGTGAAAACACATTTTCTTTTTTAGAAAAAATGAAAGATAATAGCATCGATATGATTTTTGCGGATCCACCATATTTTTTAAGTAATGATGGTATTTCAAATTCAGGTGGGCATGTTGTGTCTGTTAATAAAGGTGATTGGGATAAAATCAACTCTTTAGAAGATAAGCATCACTTTAATCGTACTTGGATTAGAATGTGTAGAAGAATCTTAAAACCTAATGGAACAATATGGATTTCTGGAACGTATCATAATATTTATTCTGTTGGTATGGCCTTAGAACAAGAAGGTTATAAAATTTTAAATAATATTACTTGGCAAAAAACAAATCCAGCCCCGAACCTATCCTGTCGATATTTTACACATTCTACTGAAACTTTATTATGGGCACGTAAAAATGATAAAAGAGCAAGACATTATTATAATTATGAGCTGATGAAGTCAATCAATTCAGGTAAACAAATGAAAGATGTATGGACAGGGCCATTGACAAAAGTAGCTGAAAAATGGGCAGGAAAACATCCAACGCAAAAACCAGAGTATTTATTGGAAAGAATCATTTTGGCGAGCACAAAAGAGGGAGACTATATTTTAGACCCTTTCGTGGGTAGCGGTACTACTGGCGTAGTAGCAAAGCGTTTAGGTCGTCGTTTTATTGGAATAGATGCAGAAAAAGAGTATTTAGATATAGCAATAAAAAGAATTGAGCATGAAGGAGAGAAAACGTGGTCTTAAGAAACTTTGATGAATGGTTAGATACGATGACTGATTCAGTGGCAAGCTGGACATATTATACAGATTTTGAAAAAGTATATGAAAATGTCAATGATATTAAAATTCCATTATGCCTTTTAAATAGCTTAATAGGAAGTAAGAATATTAAACAGGATTTCTTAAAACTATATGAAGAGTATCCAGAAGTGCTACGAGCTGTTCCTATTATTATTGCTAAAAGACTTAAAGACATTGTTGTTGTAAAAGACCCAGATAAAGATTTTTATTTCGATTTCAGAAAACATGATTATACACCTGAAGAATACTCTTTATTTATGGAGAAAACAGGGATATATGATTTACTAGAACATCATTTAGTTGCAAGTCTATTAGATTATGTAACAGGTGTAGAAGTAGGCATGGATACGAATGGACGTAAAAACAGAACTGGTCATTCAATGGAAGCTATTGTTCAACAATACCTTGAGCAGGAAGGATATGTCATGGGAGAAACCATGTTTAAAGAAATATACCAAAATGAAATTGAAGAACGCTTTAATGTCGACTTATCTGATATCACAAATGAAGGCACAACTCAAAAGCGATTTGATTATGTGATTAAATCTGATACAACGTTATATTTAATTGAAGTTAACTTTTATGCTACAGGCGGGTCTAAGTTAAATGAAACAGCACGATCATACAAAATGATTACTGAAGAAACTAAGAATATTCCTAATGTAGAGTTTATGTGGTTTACTGATGGAAAAGGCTGGCATAAAGCTAAGAATAACTTGCGGGAAACATTTGAAGTTTTACCAAATTTATATAATATTAATGATTTATCCAATGGTGTATTAAAAACAATTACTAGTAAAATCTAATTTTCTTAATCTATTAATTAGAGTATGTGATTAGGATAATTCAAAAGGAGAAAGTAATGAAACTGACCGTAGTTGAACTATTTGCGGGTGTTGGTGGATTTCGGGTTGGTCTTAATCATGTAAATGAATTTAATTCCGAGACAGGTCTTGCCATTGAGCAAGGTGATTGGAATTTTGTGTGGGCTAATCAGTGGGAACCATCTACCAAAGTACAACCAGCAATTAATTGTTATACTACTCGATTTGGTGTGGGAAATCATAGTAATCAAGATATTAATACAGTAGATAAAAATACTATACCAGATCATACATTATTAGTTGGTGGATTTCCATGTCAAGATTATTCTGTAGCGAGAACATTATCTAAGGAAAAAGGTATAGAGGGTAAAAAAGGCGTTTTATTTTGGGATATAAAAGATGTTATAGAAAAAAAACGGCCAACCTTTGTTGTATTAGAAAATGTAGATAGATTGCTTAAGTCACCTGCTAATCAAAGAGGTCGTGACTTTGCCATTATGTTAAAAACATTTGATGAGTTAGGGTATCACGTTCATTGGCGAGTCATTAATGCAGCTGATTATGGGATGCCGCAAAAGCGTAGAAGAGTATTTATTTTTGCTTATAAAAGAGATACCTTTTATGCAAATACTATTCAACAAAAGATTCAAGAAATTGGTGTTGAAGAGTGGTTCTATCATCATGAGTTTTTTAATAGTATTTTTCCAGTGCAAAAACTTTCAAAAAATTTAGTTCAAAAACATATACAACAGTATAAGGATATTGTCGAAGTTAGTGATAGTTATAACCAAGGTAAATTTTTATTATCAGGTTATATGGCGGATGGTGAAATTTATAACAGTGATATAGAATCTATTGTTGAAGAAGTATATCCGCTGAAAAAGGTAATAGATATTGCAAAGAAGCATGAAATACAACCGTATACTTCCTATACTATTAGTGATGATAAAGTGGAAAAATGGAAATATCTAAAAGGTGGAAAAAGAATTGAACGAGTGCGTCCTGATGGTGGTATATATTATTATTCAGAGGGGAGCATGAACTTTCCTGATGATGTGGATGTTCCAGGTCGAACTATGCTAACTAGCGAAGGAACCGCTAATCGATCATCTCATATTGTGTTAGATGAAGATTCTCAAAAGTATAGAACTATTACAGAAGTTGAAGCGGAGTTACTACAGATGTTTCCGCCTAATTGGACTAATACAGGAATGACAAAGCGAAATAGATATTTTATGATGGGGAATGCCTTGGTAACAGGTGTAATAAGTAGACTAGAACCTCATTTAAAAGAGATTATTTTAAATGAATGTGAGTAATTATCTTCCTCAGAAAGGACATATCATGCAACCATTCGATCCAGATTGTATAGAGCAGAAAAAATCCAAGTTATATCCAGATATAGGCATACATGGTAATTGCATCACACCATTGCATCC
This sequence comes from Veillonella sp. VA139, assembly GCF_003992005.1. Classification (GTDB taxonomy): domain Bacteria; phylum Bacillota; class Negativicutes; order Veillonellales; family Veillonellaceae; genus F0422. Next base: position 5,151 of record NZ_RQVL01000042.1, read on the forward strand.
TGAACGGTATTTAGTAGAGGTAGGGTTTGATAATTCCAATGAGTATGGCACGTATATTTGTGAATATATAGACGTCTATGAAGGGGATTTTGTGCGTGTATCTGGACCTATGCAAGATAAGTTGGGTATGGTAAAAGATGTTATATATTATTGTAAAATCCGCCCTTCTAAGTATGAACGTGTGATTGCTAAGGTAGATACAGATGTGTTTGGGGACTTTCAGATGTTGGAGCACATGTGGGTCACCTATGATACAGAGTCTCTGCATCGAGAAAAAATTAGACCATGGTTCCTATCTCCACTAGGCGATGGGCCATGTATTCCCATACATGATTTTGCACCATTTCCAGCATATGAGGGATATCATTTACCTCTAGATTCTAAGCGTGCTGAAAGAGGAGAACTCTATTTTAAGGAAGAACGAGTGGTCTATATTTGTATAGATAAGACAGAGGGGTACGCTATCGTTCGAGGGTCTGAATATTATGAAGTGACGTTTACCTTTGAATCTGATAATATTAGTGGGATAGCATGTACATGCTATTGTGAGGGGCATTGTAAGCATGAGTATGCGGTAATTTTAGAGTTAGAACGATTACTCTATGAATATGAATGTATGGAAGAGAAGGGGTATACTGAAAGCCATTATTTGGCGGCATTGGACAAATCTGCCATATGGAATATGAGCATGCTCTATCAAGACTTTGCGACGGTTAGTATTAAACAGATTACATGATCTGATGATTCTCATATGAGTGTTGAAGATTAAGGAGGATCCATGCAAGAACGTAAACTTTCATCGGAAATGAAATTCGATGGTAAATTAATAAAAGTAACATACGATATTGCTGATGTGAATGGCAAGGAAGCATGGCGTGAAGTAGTTCACCATCCAGGGGCTAGTGCTGTGGTAGCCATTGATGAAGACAATCGTATCATTATGGAAAAACAGTTCCGCTATGCATTGAACGATTATTTATTGGAAATTCCAGCTGGTAAATTGGATGCTGGGGAAGATCCATTGGTATGTGCTAAACGTGAGCTAGAAGAAGAAACCGGTATCATCGCCTCTGAATGGATTAGTCTTGGCACTATTGCTACGTCTCCTGGATTTTGCAATGAAGTCATCCATTTATATGTGGCAAAAGGACTTTCCAAAGGGGAAATCCATTGGGATGAAGATGAATATGTGGAGGTAGAGCGCTATACCTTTGATGAATTATTACAACGCATTCAGGATGAAAAGATTAAGGATAGCAAAACCTTATCTGCCTTGTTATTAGCTATGCCATATATACAATAGTAAATGTATGTTTGGAAAAGTGATTCTTAGACCTGTGTGTTACGAGAACATGGCATGGATTATCAAAGGATGCCTAGGAGTGTAACTTCCTAGGCATAGATTGTATATGAACGGCGATAGAGAGGAGGTCTCTATGTTTAAACGAATTATTACGATTGTTACAGATAGTGTAGGGATTGGTCATAGTCCCGATGCGGAACGCTTTGGAGATGCGGGAGCTAATACATTGGGGCACATAGAAGAGGCGGTGGGACCTTTGCAGATTCCGAATTTACGAAAATTAGGCATCGGCAGGATTGCAGATATTACACCGCAACAAGATACAGTAGTAGGCGCCTTTGGTCGCATGCATGAACAAAGTACAGGAAAAGACACTACCAGTGGTCATTGGGAAATGATGGGACATCCTGTGAAAGTTCCTTTCCCAACCTTTTATGATGGATTTCCACAGGAACTGATGGATACTTTTACGAAGGAAACTGGCTATGGATTCCTAGGCAATGAAGCGGCATCGGGGACAGAGATCATTGAGCGCCTTGGGGAAGAGCATATGAGAACGGGAAAACCTATTGTGTATACGTCTGCCGATTCGGTATTCCAAATTGCGGCCCATGAAAGTGTCATCCCTTTAGAGGACTTATATAAGATGTGCCAAATTACACGGGAACGAGTATGTATTGGGGATTATTATGTAGGACGGATCATTGCTCGTCCCTTTGTGGGAGATCCAGGTCATTTTGTACGCACCTCAAATCGTCATGATTATAGTAGACTACCGGAAGGGCGATTCGTGTTACAAGCTCTACAAGATGCGAAGGTACCGACCATAGGAGTAGGAAAGATTGGAGATATATACGCGCATATCGGTTTGGATCAATCCTATCCAACGAAATCTAATTCTCATGGCATGAACTTGGTGGCTGCTTTGTCGGGGCATGGTGTGGATAGTTCCCATAGTGCAGATAGCACATGTAGTACGCATAGTATACAAAATGTATTTGATACTACGTCAGGAAATAGATTTAACTATGGCTACATGATGGTGAACTTAGTGGAGTTCGATAGCTTATATGGACATCGTCGTGATGTACAAGGTTATGGCCGTGAGCTAGAAATGTTTGATTACCAGCTAGGGGGATTGCTAGAATTATTGACGAAAGATGATTTATTACTCATTACGGCAGACCATGGTAATGATCCGACTTGGAAGGGAACAGAGCATACACGGGAACTCGTGCCCCTTTTGGCGTATTCACCAGCTTTTACAGGGCCTATAGACTTAGGTGATAGAAGTAGCTTTGCCGATATTGGACAAACCATATTGGAAAACTTTGGGGTTACTGAATCATTTGTAGGAGAAAGTTTTTTACATAAGATAGTAAAATAGAGAAATACTTACTTTTTTATAATGTTAGGCGTATAATAAAACTAAAACATATGATAAAAGAGGAGGTGAGAGAATGTGTACTATAAATATTAGTCAGAATGAAGAATTAAAAGCCCTTGTAAAATTACTAACTGATGGAGCGGCGGATTCCATTTTTTTTACAAGATGAGGATACAGTAGCAGAAATAAAATTAATAAAAGATGTACCACAACCGATACAGTTTGGATTAGGAAACGGATTGTTTACCGTTTCAGATGATATTCATGCAGGGGATGAAGTGATTCGAGAAGTATTTAAGGAGTACACATGATGAACTATTATTAGGGTATAATGAACCCTGTGTTTTGTGGGTCTAAGTAATACAGTACTATAATAAAGTTAGATATAGCAAAAGAGGCTATCAGTATTGAAGAATATTCTTCCTGACTGATAGCCTCTTTTTTGAGTACATGTACCTTCAAAATCTTACGCGCGTGTAATTTTATCAGAACGAAGGCAGCGTGTGCAAACGTTAACTCGTTTAGTTTCGCCGTCTACAATTGCTCGTACTCTTTGGATGTTTGGTTTCCAAGTTCGTTTGGAACGGATATGGGAATGAGAAACATTCATACCCGTAGTAGTGGATTTACCACATACTTCGCAAAGGTTTGCCATTTGTTTCCACCTCCAAAGTGTTTACTACTAATATAACATATGTATTTTATCATAAAAGGGCATAGCAATGCAAGTGCACCTCTCTCTTTTAGATAAGATTATACTAGCCTATTAACTATATACTAAAATAGCAAAACCTGTCAAATTTTGGTAACATATGGACGGTGTCAACTTTTTGTTGGAAAAATAATTGCCTAGCTTTAATAGAGGGTTCCTCGTTACTAAAGAATCCTGCGTCCACCATGTTTAATTGCTTGTAACCATCCGTTACTTTTCTTTTCT
>NZ_RQVL01000043.1 GCF_003992005.1 Veillonella sp. VA139
CGCAGGATTCTTTAGTGACGAGGAACCCTCTTTTAAAGCTAGGTAATTATTTTTCCAACAAAAACTTGACACCGTCATAGCTAGGTTAATATATTGACGTTCTTATATACTTTCACGTATACTAGTATTATATGGATAATAACTAAGAAGAGGAAAAATCTTTTGAACACATCACAGAGAGCATTGGGTTGGTGGAACAATGTATGTAGTAGAAAGAGGGTAGCCTCGGAGTTGGCATGGTGAACTAGAGTAAGTGTGCCCGCTAATCAGCGTTAACGATAATGAGTGATTGCTACGGCAATAATCTAGGTGGTACCGCGGAAGTATAGACCCTTTCGTCCTAATGGACGAGGGGGTCTTTTTTGTATATTTTGCAGAGGGAAACTATGGATTTAGTAAACTATATCGGAGAAACCAGTTCTTACGATAAAAAAGTACAGCTAGAACGGCATAAACTTAAAAGTTGGCTAAAATCTGTTAGTGCATTTGCCAACTCAAAAGGCGGGGTGCTTATTTGGGGAATTGACGATGAAGATAGGCTAGTAGGCTTAGATGATGCAAAAGGTGATTCTGAGTTCATCAGCACAATGATTAAGAATAAGCTAGACCCTATACCTAGAGTTAACTTAGAAATCATCAGGAATGGTAATAAAGATTTTATTATGTTACAGGTGTATGAGGGAAACGAAACTCCCTATTATTATGTAGATAGTGGAAATAGGCTTGCCTTTATACGAGTCGGAAATGAAAGCGTTGTAGCCGGTAGTGTGCAACTAAATAGCCTTATTCTACGAGGTATGAATAAAACATTTGACACTATATTAACAACTATTTCGATAGAACGAGCTGCATTTTCTAAGTTAAAATCTGTATACTTTCAGCGAACGGGTAATGATTTGCGAGACAATGATTTATTATCTTTTGGGTTAGTTAGTAGCGATCATTATCTTACAAATGCAGGAGCGTTATTAGCTGATGAGCCACTGGTTCGTCAGTCAAGGGTGTTCGCCACAAGATGGAATGGTCTTGATAAAACGAATGGTAGAGAAGAGGCTCTTGATGATAAAGAATTTGAAGGAAGCCTTTTGTTATTGCTGCAAAATAGTATAGATTTTGTAAAAACCAATTCTAAGAAGCGTTGGAAAAAAGTTGATATCTATCGCGTGGAATATCCTGATTATCCTGAGAGAGCAATACAAGAAGTATTGGTAAATGCATTGATTCATCGTGATTATGGTGAATTAGGGTCAGAAGTTCATATTGATATGTATGATGATAGATTAGAAATATATTCTCCTGGGGGCATGATGGATGGAACTTTCATTCAAGAATTAAATCTATCAAACATTTCATCTAAACGTAGAAATCCGATGATTGCTGATGTATTTAGTAGAATGCACTTAATGGAGCGACGGGGCAGTGGGCTAAAAAAAGTGTTGGATATCTACGAGTCACAAGAAGAATATGATGTATCTTTACGACCAGAGTTTCGTTCCACTCAAAGCTCTTTTTTCGCTGTACTAAAAAATTTGAACTATGACTATGATAAAAGAACGGCGGTAGAAAACGGCGATAAATGGGCTATCAATCCCGATATTAAGGGAAGTAGTTTTGATGATGGCGATATAAGAGTGGCGATAAAAAATAATGAAAACGGCGATAAAGGGGTTGTAAATCCTGATATTAAGAGAAGTAGTTCCGATAGTGGCGATATAAGGACGGAGGTAAAAACTGGCGATAAAGCAACGATAAAAAATGAACAAAAAAAGCAAATACTTGTTTTTGCTGAAATAAATCTTTTTTTTAAGGCTAAGGATATCGCGGAACTATTGGGGTTACAAGCATCAAGAGCAAGATACTTATTACAGGAATTAGTGAAAGATGGTAAAATCAAAGGAATTGGTAATAATAAAGGTAGAAAGTATCAACTAATAAAATAATTATTACATCCAAAATAGGAGGACACATGAAAGAATATAAGAATTTAACTACATACAATCCGAAGGAGATTGAACAACAATGGTATGCATATTGGGAAGAGAAAGGCTATTTCCATGAGGAAGTGGACACAAATAAAGAGCCTTTCAGTATTGTCTTGCCGCCACCAAATGTAACAGGTCAATTGCACATGGGTCATGCCCTTGATAACACCTTGCAAGATATTTTGATTCGTACGAAACGTATGCAAGGTTACAATGTGTTGTGGATGCCTGGTACAGACCATGCAGGGATTGCAACGCAAGTAAAAGTAGAAGAAAATATCATGAAAACAGAGGGAAAATCTCGTCATGAGTTAGGTCGTGAAGAGTTCTTGAAACGCGTATGGGAGTGGAAACAAGAATACGGTAGCACTATCGTAAAACAAATTCGTAGTTTAGGTGCTTCTTGTGACTGGACGAGAGAGCGTTTTACCTTGGATGAAGGTTATCATGAAGCAGTATTGAAAGTATTCGTAGAGTTATACGAAAAAGGTTTAATCTATCGTGGAGAACGCATTACTAACTGGTGTCCTAATTGTTTGACTGCATTGTCTGACATTGAAGTAGAACACGAAGATGAAAATGGTCATTTATGGCATATTAAATATCCTGTAATCGGTGAGGAAGATGTATTCTTAACAGTAGCTACCACACGCCCTGAAACAATGTTTGGTGACGTAGCCGTAGCGGTGAACCCTAACGATGAACGCTATGCGCATTTAGTGGGCAAAGAATTATTGCTTCCATTCGTAAACCGTCATATCCCAATCATTGCCGATGAATATGTAGATCAATCTTTTGGTACTGGTTGCGTAAAAATCACGCCAGCTCATGACCCTAATGACTTTGAAATGGGACAACGCCATAACTTAGAAAGTATTGTGGTGATGAACCCAGATGGTACTATGAATGCAGGAGCAGGTCACTTTGTGAACATGCCTCGTGAATTAGCGCGTAAACAAGTCGTAGCAGAATTAGAGGCGCAAGGTTTATTAGAAAAAGTGGAAGAACATGGTCATAGTGTAGGTCATTGTTCTCGTTGTAACACAACAGTAGAACCTATGGTGTCGAAACAATGGTTCGTATCTATGGAACCATTGGCAAAACCTGCTTTAGAAGTGGTACGTGACAAATCCATTGAATTTGTACCAGAACGGTTTACTAAAACATATACCAACTGGTTAGAGTCTATTCGTGATTGGTGTATTTCTCGTCAATTGTGGTGGGGACATCGTATCCCAGCGTGGTACTGCCAAGATTGTGGGGAAACGATTGTAACGACAGAAACATTGACAGAATGTCCACATTGCCATGGCAAAGTAGAACAAGATCCAGACGTACTAGATACATGGTTCAGCTCTTCGTTATGGCCATTTGCCACAATGGGTTGGCCTGACAATACAGAGGAAGTGAAACATTGGTATCCAACTAGCGTTATGGTAACAGGCTACGACATCATCTTCTTCTGGGTAGCTCGTATGATTTTCATGGGCTTAGAATTTAAAGAAGAAATTCCTTTCAAACACGTGTTCATTCATGGATTAGTACGTGATAGCCAAGGTCGTAAAATGAGTAAATCCTTGGGCAATGGCATCAATCCATTAGAAGTGATCGAAGAATACGGTGCCGATGCGTTGCGCTTTACCTTGGTAACAGGTAATACGCCGGGTAACGATATGCGTTTCTACATGGAACGTGTGGAAGCAAATCGTAATTTCGCCAACAAAATCTGGAATGCCTCTAAATTTGTGTTGATGAACTTAGAAGGTTTTGATGAAAGCTTCGTACCAAGCGCAGAAGACTACACATTGGCAGATAAATGGATTCTAGAAGAATACAATAAAACAGTCACAAACATTACGAATAACCTTGATAAATTTGAATTAGGGGAAGCAGCGAGCGCTGTATACGATTTCATTTGGAATACGTACTGCGACTGGTACATTGAATTAGCGAAACCTCGTTTGTACAACAAAGAAGGTGGTCGTGACCGTCAAACAGCTCAATACCTATTGGTATCCATTCTTCGCCATATGATGGAATTATTACACCCATTCATGCCATTCGTCACAGAACACATTTGGCAACATTTACCACATGAAGGGGACAGCATCATGGTTGCTCCATGGCCAAGTACATTATCCATGGAAGGTTTCGGCTCTGCAGCGGCTCATATGAATGTAATGATGGACGGTATCAAAGGTATCCGTAACATGCGTGCAGAAATGAATGTACCAATGGGCAAACGTTCTGAAGTTATCTTAGTACCTGCTACAAACGAATTGAAAGGTATCTTAGAAACCCATGGTGATTATTTCCACACCTTGGGCTGGGCTGAAAAAGTAACAGTACTTTCACCGGATGCGCCAAAACCAGAAAATGCTACAGTAACAGTAGTGAATGGCTTAGAAGTGTACTTGTTGTTGAAAGATTTAATCGACGCAGACAAAGAAAAAGAACGTATCGCCAAAGAACAAGCCACAGTATTGAAAGAAATCGCTCGTTTAGAAGGCAAACTGAACAACCAAGGATTCTTAGCGAAAGCTCCTGAAGCGGTAGTAGCGAAAGAAAAAGAAAAATTGGAAGAATACAAACAAAAACAACAAGCCTTGAACGAACGTGAAGAGTTCTTAAAAACATTAGCATAAGGAGATCCATCATGAATTATACGGAAGCGATTGCCTACCTAGAAGAGGTAGCCTCCTTTGGGATTCATCCAGGATTAGAGCGGATTACGGCTCTATTAGAAGAGCTAGGAAATCCACAAGATACATATAAAACCATCCATGTGACAGGAACGAATGGTAAAGGGTCTGTTTCTACCTATATTACCTATGGCTTGTATATGAGCGGGCTTCGAGTGGGGACATTTACGTCCCCGCATCTGCAATCCTATACGGAGCGCATGCGTGTGAACACGGCCTGTATTACAGAAGAGGCTTTTGCTGATTTAATTGAACGTGTAAGTCATGCTGTGAAAGTTATCATAGACCGCGGCGTGGAAGCACCTACACAATTTGAAATCTTAACGGCATCGGCGTTCTTGTTCTTCCAAGAACAAGGCGTAGACTATGCCGTTATCGAGGTAGGCTTAGGTGGATTACTAGACTCTACGAATGTCATTACTCCAGAAGTGGCAGTAATCACCAATGTAACCATCGACCATCAAGCTTATTGTGGTGATACTGTAGAAGAAATTGCCCGCCATAAAGCAGGTATCATCAAGAAAGGTGTGCCTCTTGTAACAGCTGCCCAAGGGGGAGCTCTTGATGTGATCAAGGAAACGGCTCGTTCTCTAGGCGTGACCTACCATGTGTTTAACGAAGATTTCACTATCGATAGCCGTAGTGCACTACCAATGGGGCAAATGATTACTGTAAAAGATAAAGTAGGCCATAAAGATATGCTCTTTACCTCCATGCATGGTATCCATCAAGCCCTGAATTTAGCGTGTGCAGCAAGGGTATTGCAAATCTTGAAAGACAAAGAGCCAGCAGTAAGTGAAGAGACGTACCGTGAAGGTTTAGCTCGTGCTACCTGGCCGGGACGGTTTGAAACCTTCAAAGTCCATGGCAGGACAATCATTTTAGATGGGGCTCACAATGCCAGTGGAGCAGAAGCCTTTTCTATGACATATAATGAACTGTATCCAGAACAACCGAAAACTGTGGTGCTTTCCATTTTGGAAGATAAAGATGTGTCCACTATGGTCAGCTATTTAGTGGGACAAAAAGACCGAGTGATTACGGTGCCAGCTCCTACGCCACGTGGTATTGATCCAGCACAATTGGCAAAACAAATGCCAGTCCAAGCAGACCCTATGGAGAGTATCCAAGCGGGGTTAGACTATGCAATGAAAACAACGAAAGACGGCGATATCATCGCTGTGGTGGGGTCCTTATACATTCTTGGTGACGTGCAACAATGGCTCGCCCAAGAAATGGGGCATTAATGGGTGCCCTACGTAGACTATCTGTAGACCAATGGATAGTCTACCTCCTCTATGGGGCAACGGTGTGTATTCCTTTATTACCCATAGGTGGCAATATTCTTGTCCTTGTGGCTGGGATACTGGCATTGTTGTTCGACCGCCAACGCTTTTCTGGTACCTTGCATTGGTTGCAGTGGATGGTCTTAGCTTATCTGCTGTGGACGGCTCTATCCATTGCTAATTCTGTAAACGTTCAGTGGTCTGCCTTGAGCTGGCTCTACCACATAGGGATGTATGGCACCATCTATTGGTTGATGACCTATTATATGGATACTGAAAGACGACAGAAAACGTTTTTGTCTCTCTTTTGTGTGACCGGGGTTCTCGTGTGTTTAGGTGCTGGGTATCAGTATTTTTACATGACTCCAGAGCATATCCATGAATGGGTGGATAATGTACACTTCCCAGGGCTTATGCGTCGCATGTACGGGACATTGCAGAATCCAAACTTGCTAGGAGAATACTTGCTATTTGTCCTATCTATTGGCGGCTTAGACACGATACAGGTTCTGAAAGTAAAAGATTGGAAACGATGCGTCATTATGATGCTGGCTCTTATCTTCATGCTATTATGTCTTGTGCTGACCTACTCCAGAGGGATGTGGCTCAGCTTGGCAGTAGTCGTCTTTGTGGCTGGACTTTGCGTAGAACGGAGATTACTTTATACCCTATTAGCAGTGCCCCTAGTATTGTTCTTGTACCATGGGGAAGTGTCCAGTCGTCTCTGGTCCTTATTTAGTGGTCAAGACACATCAGTTATGCTCCGCTGGGCTCTATGGGATAGCACTATGTACATGGTGGAGGACTTTCCTATCTTTGGTATCGGGTGGGATGCCTTTTGGATGACCTATCCAGCGTATAATTATTTTATACAAGATCCAACGGTCATTATCTATCATGCTCATAATCTATATTTGCAAATCGCGGCGGAGACAGGCCCTATATCGCTCTGCATGTTCCTCGCCATTTTAATCGGTCATAGTCGAAATGTGCAGAAACAGGGCACCCTAGGAGTGCCCATGCGATATGGAATGACGTTGATCACAGTGGCTGTATTAGTAAGCGGCCTTTTTGACCATGCCTTATACAGTCAACAAGTGAGCCTCGTATTGTGGCAACTTTTGGGATTTGCCATGAGTGCCATTCGAAAGTAGCCTTTCCTAGCTGGCTATGGCGATTATATAATTTAATCAAAAGGGAAGAGCACGGTATACCCCTCTCAAACTGCATTTCATAATGTTTGTTCGGGGCACACCGTGCTCTTCTTGTGTTTGTGTGAGTAAGTATAAGATTGCCATAGAACAGCTAGGAACCGTGCACATTCTCATTCTAACGAGAGAGTGTTGGGCCCTAACACACCCCTTCACAAGCTATACAGTGGTTATGCTTGCTCAGGGGTATGTTACGGGCTTTTGCATTTGAATAAGTAGTAAGTATGCGACCGCCATAAAGGCTGCTATACTAAACGGCGTTCTTAAGAGACTTACTAATTAGTATTAAGATGAATAATAACTTAAGATTATGTAGAGAAATAAAAAAATGTTATGAATAATATAACCCATAGAAATGCATAAACATAAATAGAGTAACTAGGTAGGATTAATAATATCGAAAAAAGTGAGAGTAAACCAACAATTATAGATATAAGGAGATAAAGAGTATAACAAAAAGTTATACTCACTCTATTTTTCTCTATTCTGTATGCCTATTATGCATATATTTACAGTTAGTGTAAAATGTTTGTGGGAAAATAAAATAGCAAAAGAAGGTCAACCTTTGTTACAATGAATGTATTCCAAAAA
>NZ_RQVL01000044.1 GCF_003992005.1 Veillonella sp. VA139
CCTATCTATATAGATTGTACTATGCTTTGACAAATTCATTTATGTTTATACTATGACAATATCATATGTCGTTCATACTTTTACCCAGATAATTAACAATTAAACTACATTACCTATCCTTCTGTGATATAATCATATTGTTACAGGTACAGCCGATTCCGTAACAGGAGGAGGTGACTATATGAAACATTTCACAAAATCAATTATCATGGCAGTTATGGTAAATGTGCTTAGCTATCTCATTTGCAAATGGATTCTACTGCTATTACACTTGTAACAATCCTAGATTTAGTATTAATCTATAAATAATACAAAATAAAAATCCCTAGGCTGGCACCTAGGGATTTTTTGCTATATGTTCATTTCACAAAATCTAGCTAAGTAAATCTTATCATGTTTAGGAAAAATATTCAACCCTTTCTCTAATCTGGGACGGTGTCAAGTTTTTGTTGGAAAAATAATTGCCTAGCTTTAAAAGGTATAGATATCTAACTGACAAAAGCATCCACCCTCATAGATTCCTGCAAGAAGTAATCGCTTTTAATCACATGTATTGTTATGATCATAGCATTGATCAAGTAATATATAAGTGTTAAGGCCTAACGTATATGTAGAGTATTCGTAGTACTCTGCACGTTAGGCCTCATCTTTTACCCGAGATGAGCTTGACGCTGTTAGACATCAATTGCTCTTCTTATGTATATAGTAAAACATTGTCCTGTAAAAGTCAACATCCCTAGGACGCCACCTAGGGATGTTTGCTATATGTTCATTTCACAAAATCTAGCTAAGAAAATTTTACCATCGTTAGTTAAAACAATCAACCTATACTCTACTCTGGTACGGTGTCAAGTTTTGTTTTAAAGTAACTATCTTGCTTTAAAAGATATAGGTGTCTGACTAACAAACTCCTACGCTTCTGCCCACTCTGTATGGAATATACCTTCTTTGTCTGTACGTTCGTATGTATGAGCACCAAAGAAGTCACGTTGTCCTTGGATTAGATTTGCCGGCAATACACCACGACGATAGGAATCGAAGTAATCTAAGGATGCACTGAAAGCAGGTGTTGGGATACCGTAACGTTTCGCAGCAATGATTGCTTCACGCCATTTTGCTTGATGTGTTTGCAACGCTTCTGCGAAGAATGGATCCAACATTAAGTTATTCAAATCTGGGTTATTTGTGAATGCTTTTTTAATATCTTCTAAGAATACTGCACGGATAATGCAACCACCACGCCACAATAACGCCATATCACCGAAGTTGATATTCCAATTATATTCTTTTGCTGCTGCTTTAATCAACGCAAAACCTTGTGCATAGGAACAGATTTTAGACGCATATAAAGCGGAATGAATAGCATCTACTAGTGCTTCTTTATCTCCTTCAAAGACTTCTTTTGGTCCTGCTAATACTGGTTCTGCCAACACACGTTCAGATTTGTAGGCAGACATAGCACGAGCAAACACCGCTTCCGCGATAGTTGGAATTGGCACACCAAGGTCTAAACCTTCTTGGCTTGTCCATTTACCAGTACCTTTTTGACCTGCTTTATCCAAGATTTTTTCTACTAATGGAGTTCCATCAGTATCTTTGACTTTCATAATTTTAGCAGTGATTTCGATAAGGTAGGAATCTAATAGTCCTGTGTTCCATTTCGCAAATACATCGCCGATTTCATCATCGCTCATGCGAAGTAATTCTTTCATCATGAAGTAGGCTTCGGAGATTAATTGCATATCACCGTATTCGATACCATTATGCACCATTTTTACGTAGTGACCTGCACCATTATCGCCTACGTATGTACAGCAAGGACCGTCTGCCACTTGGGCTGCAATGGATGTAAAGATCGGCGCTAATTCGTTATAAGATGCTTCGTTACCACCTGGCATCAAACTTGGGCCATTTAAAGCACCTTCTTCACCGCCAGATACGCCAACACCTAAGAAACGGAACCCTTTAGATTCCAAGTATTTTGTACGGCGAATCGTATCTGGGTAATGGGAGTTACCGCCATCGATTAAGGTATCACCTTGGTCCAAGTATGGCAAGAAGGCTTCAATCATGTCATCTACTGGTTGACCTGCTTTCACCAAGAACATGATTTTACGAGGTTTTTCTAACATGGCTACAAACTCTTCTGGAGTATGTGCTCCGCCGATTGTTCCTTCGTGGCTATAGTTGGCTACAAAATCGTCTGTTTTTTGTGGTGTACGGTTGTACACTGCAATGCTGAATCCATGACGGGCAATGTTGCGGGCCAAGTTTTGTCCCATAACAGCCAAACCAACTAGACCAAATTGATATAATTTTTCACTCATCGTCATACCTCTTTCTTGATTGACTACCGTGTGTGAGCTTGTTCTTCTTTCAAACGAGCCAACATCACTGATGAACTAAACATAATAATACCTGCTATGACGGTCGCCAAGGCTAGGTTTTCTCCGAAGACGATAAATCCCCAGAAGGAGTTAAAGAACACCCCTACATATTGCATAAATTGTGCCACTACTGCATTCGTTGCCACAAACGCACCCGTTAGGAAGAATTGTGCCACTACGGAAATGGCACCAATAACCCCTAAGTAGAGCGCTTGCGTTGCGTTAGGCCACACAAAATCTGGTATCATCACGATACCGCCTACTAGCATGGTGGTGACTAAGAAATAAAACATGATTTCATAGGAATTGTGACCACCCTTTAAGCTAATGGTGCGAATCGTTGTATAGGCTGCTGCCGATAAGGCCGCCCCTGCAATGGCAATAAAAGAATACCAATGCAACCCCGATAAATTCCAAGGCTGAATCATATATACAACGGCCAAGAAAATTAGTCCTAGCCATTTAGCAGATCCATTAGGCAATTTTTCTTTCAATACAATGTTGCTGAAAATCAGCACGAATATGCCAGACAGTTGGAATAAAATAGACGCATCTGCCATGGACATATACACCAAGGCAATGAAATTACTCAAATTCCCTAGTCCACCAAAGATACCACGTAAGGTTAATAACCCCCGATGTTCTGTAGAAAAAGAAATTCCTTTTTGTCGCATCACTATGAGTACGGCAATTGTTCCTATCAATCCTCTGAAAAATGTCACCTCTGCCGCCGGCATACCATCGCCTAAGAGTTTCACGAATAAATTCATGATACTGAAGGCGAAGGAGGACATGAGGGAAAAGAAAAATGCTTGTACCATAGGCCACCTACTGTTTGAAAGTATCCACAAAGGATATAATTTCTTCTTTCATAGCTTCTTTTGGAATCACCTTGGTGAAACGCAATGGCTTATGTTGTAACTCCGCCAATTGTTTCGGACAACCTACACCTGTGACAGCCGAAATATTGTCTAAACTTTCATAAGGAGTGTTTCCTACCTTAATATCTAAGGCTTCGCAAATCGGTGTTGGGAATTTGAAAGGATGTGCCGTGGAGGCAATCACCGTGTGACGATGTCCATCTTCCGGATGAGCTTCCAATTCTTTCATGTAAGCCCCCATCGCCACCGCTGTGTGCGGATCCATCACATAGCCATAGGAGTTGTACACTTGCTCGATGACAGCTTTTGTCATGTCATCGTCTACATAGGCGCCAGCAAATTCTTTTTGCACCCCTTGTAGTTCTTCTGGAGTGACAGAGAATTTGCCCTCTGCTTTCAGTGCTTTCATACGCTCAGCTGTCAATTCTGCATTTTCACCGCTCACATAATAAATAAACCGTTCAAAGTTAGAACTTTCCAAAATATCCATAGACGGAGAAATGGTTGTATAGAACGGACGATTCATATCATAGGTACCAGTGCTGAAGAAATCTGCCAGCACATTGTTTTGGTTCGAGGCACAAATTAATTTACCAACCGGAATACCCATGCGTTTTGCATAGTAAGCGGCCAAAATATTGCCGAAGTTGCCTGTTGGCACCACCACATTAAACGCTTCATCTTCGTGGATAGCCCCCGTATTTACCAATTCAGCATAGGCTGCCACATAGTACACCACTTGTGGCGCTAGACGGCCGATATTAATAGAGTTAGCAGAAGAGAACTTCACTCCTTTGTCTGCCACTTCCTTCGCCACATCAGCATCCACAAAGAGACGCTTCAAAAATTGTTGAGCATCATCAAAGTTACCTTCGATGGCTGTTACATTGACATTCGTACCTTCTTGCTTTTGCATTTGCTCTTGTTGCATAGGGCTAACGCCGTCTGTAGGGAAGAACACTTGAATATGTGTTCCCGGCACATCTTTGAACCCTTCTAAGGCTGCTTTTCCAGTGTCACCAGAGGTAGCCGTCAAGATCAACACGTCTTTGGTTTCTTTCTCAGCTTGTTTTGCTGCTACTAGCAAATAGGGAAACAAGGATAGCGCCATATCTTTGAAAGCTTGGGTGCGACCGTGGAACAACTCCAACACAGACACTCGTTCCAACAAGGAATGCATAGGTGCCATATCTGGCGTATCAAAGTTCACCGTATTATAGGCACTGCGGATCATCGTTTCCAATTCTGCTTCTGTGAAAGTTGTAAATAACTTACTCAACACAATCAGTGCAATTTCTTCATAGCTTTTGTCCGCCACATCGCGGTAGGACAAACATTGTTCCGGAAATTCTGCCGGCACATATAAACCCCCATCACTTGCCAATCCATGGAGCAACGCAAAGGTTTCGCTCACCACTTCATGACTGCGCGTACTTTTATAATTCATTCTTTCATCCTTTATGTTTCACAATATATTGTATTATCTTCATTCATTATAAATTAATGCTATCTATTTAGCAAGAAAAGGAGTACTCCAATCTCGCATACCCCAATAAGGTAAAATTCCTTTGCATCTACGAATTACAATGCAACTCTATGAAAGGATTTTAAATGCTACACAAAACTATAGTTCTTTTAACTATGACAATTAGTAATAAAAGTCACAATTATGCCTTTCTAATTACAAATTAGTCATACCCATTCATCTTGTTCTTGACATTGAAAAACCAAAAGAGTACAATACACACATACAATCAAACATTCGGGAATAGGTGCGAAAGCATAATAGAGAAGCCAGTTAAAGTCTGGCACGGTCCCGCCACTGTAAAGCAGAGCAAATCCAAATTATGTCACTGGGAAACTGGGAAGGCTGGAGGCGCGTTGAAGCTGAGTCAGGAGAACTGCCTATTCATCATTCACCACTTGACCTACGAGAGATAGGGAGGAGAATCAAAGGTCTTTTTCTGATACTCCAAAACACAAGAAAAAGGATTTTTTATTACACCAATATGCGTAGATGGACTACATTACATATTGATGATCGCCTTATCATGGCCAAGTGAACTTACCATTATGGTATTAGCACTCAAAGTGTTGATATAGTTGTCATGATTTTGTATGGGCGTACATCATCATCCTAAAAAGAACCTGCCGACGGGCAGGTTCTTTTTTTATTTACTCTCTATCGTCATTGCCTTTCACATGGTACAATACAATTGCATGGGGATTCCGGCCCCTTGTATCATACCCTCAAAGGCAATATGCGTGTCCAGCGCTAGCTTTAGAGGGTTTTTTCTTTATCCATATACATAGCTTTGAAATCTTCATAGTCTTCCACCATAACAATTGCAGTAAAAACATAGATGTATGCAAAAATTATATACATCTATATTTTCCATGCAACATAACAAGCTATATCTATTGATATAACTGAATCGTCATCATTATGCACCATGTTCTTTTAAGAGACAATAGCTCCTAGCAGCTATAGACATATAGTATATATAGTGGTAGAATTAAAAGTTATTAAACATCATATTATATGGGTAAGTTAGTTTTGGGAGGTAGTATGTCTTTATTTTCTATGATTAAACATTTCCTACTTGTAGCTGCCCCCGTCATTGCTACACAATTTTCTATCATTGTTGGTAGTTTTATAGCAGTCACATTAACGGGGCAATACAGTACTATAGATTTAGCAGCTATCGGTGTGGGGTATAACTTATGGGTCGCCGCTTTTTTTGGTCTGTCAGGAATTCTCCTTGGTGTTACACCAATTATTTCTCATGCCTTGGGGGCAAAAAAAACTGAATCGGTAGCTGCTACTATGTGGCAAAATATCTATTTAGGCCTTGCATTTGCAACAGTTCTTATACTTGCTACCCTACTTGGTTTATCTCCTTTGTTAGATCTATTGGGATTAGAACCAGCGGCAAAATCTGTTTGCATCCAATATATGAACGCCATGTGCGTCGCCTTTCCAGCTATGATGATTATGTCTGGATTCCGATATATCGTCGATGCTCACGGAAATACTCGCTACTCTTTATACATCATTGGTAGTAGCGTGTTATTTCAATCTATTTTCAATGTATTATTTATACAAGGTTATGGGCCCATCCCCGCTCTTGGGGGCTTGGGTGCTGGTATTTCAACGGCCATCGCCTATTGGTACATGATGTTGTGTTTCCTTGGGTTAATTACATTTCACAAGAACTTTAAGCACTATCGATTTTGGTCTTCTTTCACCAGCCCTAGTTGGATACTCATTCGAGATCAATTAGCTCTAGGGATTCCTATTGGCCTCTCTATCTTTGCAGAAATCAGCATTTTTAGTGCTGCTGGGATTGCTATGACTAAGTTTGGCACAGAAATTATAGCCGCCCATCAAGCAGCGTCTAGTTTCCTAGGGTTAACATTTTCTTTCCCATTAAGTTTAAGTATGGCATCCACCATCGTCATCGCCTATGAGTTAGGAGCCAAACGATATCAAAATGCCATCACCTACACATGGATTACTCGTGGTGTAGCAGCTTTCATAGCACTTTGCATTGGAACCTATTCTTTCACTCATATCGACTTCTTAGCCAGCCTATATACCAAGGAAGATCACATGATTCCACTTATTGAAAGTTTCATTTCTTACGCCGTATTTTTCACGATTATCGATGCTGTAGGCACACCTTTACAAGGGGTTCTCCGAGCCTATCGTGATGTAACTAGCGTTTCTATTATTACCATCGGCACCTATTGGGGCGTGACCGTACCCGTTGCATACCTCTGCTACCTATTCACAGACTTCGGGCCTTACTCCGTTTGGATTGGATTATTATCAAGTACGTCTTCGGCTGCACTCTGCTATATGTATCGATTACGTAAAGTCCAGCGCAATGTACTGAACATGTCTTTTTAAAATCATTAATTAAAACTAAACCTTTTAAATGACGAGGCGTTCCATGAACAGCCTCGTTTTTATGTGATAAGGACATACACAGGCAATTAGACACAACCATTGGCACAAAACATATGGTACCAACCGAAACGTCGATAGATAAATTGACTAGTATAATAGCACGCTATACCTCCAGTTAGTGTAAAATGTTTGTGGGAAAATAAAATAGCAAAAGAAGGTCATCCTTTGTTACAATGAATGTGTTCAAATAA
>NZ_RQVL01000045.1 GCF_003992005.1 Veillonella sp. VA139
TGAGCCAGGATCAAACTCTCCAAGATATCTTGAAGCTATTTGATAGCTCATTTTGTTTCGTTGTTGCCAATTGCTTGGCTAGAATTTTTTGGTTGGTTTCAACTATGTGAAACCCGCACTCTGGCTTATGTTTACTTCTTTCGAAGTAATTACTTTACATTGTTCAGTTTTCAAAGATCAACTTTGTCGTTCACAACACTGTGTTGTGGCGACTAGATTATAATAGCAGATTCACAAGTTTGTGTCAACAGTTATTTTTAACCTTTTAAAATTTTCTTTAAGCTATGACTTTTAAGAAAATTAAAAATGCTTGTATCTCAAGCACTGCAAGTATTATATGACATTTCCCAACATTTTGCAACCCCTCTTTATAGAAATTTTTACATGTATTTTCTATAGAATTTAATCTAGACCTCCTGCCTTGCTCAAGACCTCTGGATAAAATATACCTATAATCAGAGTGCACTATCGAGTTTTCTATTATAATCGTATATAACATCATGTAACAATAGCGCTTATTAAAACAAAGAAGGTCAAACAAATCAAGATATACTTAACAAAAATCTCGGTCACCCTGTTACACTCACTTCTATTCTGATTGATTGATATATATAATGTAGTGCCATACGTATATTAGCTATTCAATAGCTTAGGGCATAAGCATTCCTCCCTAGGAATGCTCTTATGCGTAACATGCCTTGTGGCGTCCCCTTACTACCTAAATCATACAAACGCAAAAGACCGTAACATACTCCTGAACAAATATAACCACTGTATTGTTTGATAAGGGGTGTATTACGGGCTTCCCTTTACCCTATTCAGTTACGAACGCCACAGGCTACATAGCATCACAAGTGAACGCTTTCGCCCAGTTCATAGTTCCCCTTACTTGTCACCACACGATCTGTCGGATGTAATCCATCCAATATGGTCACCACTCCATCCATTTCTAATCCTATCTCAATCGTCCGTATATCAATCGTATTATTGTCCGTCAGCACATACACAAACTTACCATTCTCGCCATCACGAATAATTTCTTTAGGCAAAGTAAGGGCTGGTGCTTCTGCTTTCGTTTCAATCACCAATGTATAGAAATCACCTATTGTTACTTGTCCTGGCTGCACATTGAAAGTTGCTTTTACAGTAATACTAGGTCCCGACTCTGTTCCCACAAATGTAATCTGTCCTGGCACCTGTGTTCCATTTACATCTAAATAGACTTGTACACCACCAATACTATTGGGCTGTTTCAAAATAGCTCCGAAACTTTGAGGCACGCTCAATGTGGCTACCACAGGGGAATCTTGTTGTATAAGAATCAGCGGTTTCCCTTCTATGGCAATTTTTCTATCTTCATTGTAAATGGCTGCTACTCTGCCTTCCATCGGTGAAAGTATTTGCGCTGCTGCTATTTGCGCTTGTATTTTTGCCATAGCCGCTTCAATACCAGATGTATCTGCCCCAGATCCACTCGAATAGGATGGCACCGTTACCACTTGCGATTGTGCCCTCGCTGCAATCGATTCAAACTCGCGACTCGTAATAATGCCCGCATCACGCATATATCGTGCCCGCTCCACATCCGCCGATGACACACTACCGCCCACCACCGTTGTGGATGCACTCTGTTGTGGCACCCGACTGCGGGTCTCCTGCAACTGTCCTAATAGCGATTGCAACTGTTGTTGTAGTGACGTCGTGTCAATCATAGCTAGCACTTGACCAACTTTCACCATGTCACCTACTTTCACCGTGAAAGTAGACACCGGTCCCGATACCGTAGGTTCCACACTAGCCTTATAGAGTGCCGTAACATTCGCCTCATGACTGATGCGCACCGGCATTTGCCGTTCCACAGGGTTCACCACTTGCACCGTTTTGGGTTGCATCCATGCGAACACACCGCCAGCAATGATCAGCACCGCCACCACTGTTATATATATCCAATATTTCCGTATCCAAGAATAATTCATCATCCGCTCCTCTCATATAGAGAGTATTATACTACTCTTACATCGGAATATCTAGCACACGAACTCCATCATGTGTGTTAGCCTTGTAATTTGGCTATAAATCGTGCTATAATAAATGTAACAAAAAGAAGAGCCACCAACGTGTGATCGGCGTTAGGCTCATCTCAAGAATGTACTAATTGAAATAGCCTAACGTGTGAGGTCGGCAAACCTCTTTTACGTTAGGCCTTTTCGTTGACTATTTTAAAAGGTCAATGATTTGAATTTCTAAACTAGCAATAGAAATAATCAACGAGGTTTTTTCGTACTTAGTCATAGCAACCACCTCCTCCCATAATAGGAAGAGATGAGCCCAACTCACGTTGGTGACACTTCTGTATTTTCATTATATCACAGTTCGTGTATATCAATAAACCATTTTTGAAGTAATTTACAATCCCCTGAGGAACGCAGTCATGCGTAGAACGCCTTGTGGCGGATCTTTTCTACCTAAATCACACAAACACAAGAAGAGCACGGTGTGTCCCAAACAACCACAAACTTTTCACCAGAGGAACGCAGTCACGCGTAGTAGCCTTTGTGGCGGTCCTTTACTCACTAAATATACGAAATACAGAAACGAGCAACATGTTCCTGAACAAACATTATGAAATACCGTTTGTGAAGGAATGTGTTGCTCGTTTCCCTTTGCCCTATTCAGATAATGACCGCCACAGGCTACATAGCGTTACAAGAGACGTGCTTCTAATGCCTCCAACCGTGCTTTCAATTGACGGTTATCTTCTAGTAACTGTTCTATCAGCGCTCTATCGCTTATTGCTGGTGCGCCTTGGCTGGTTCCAAATTTCCAAGTCAAGCCCACATTCATCATGTGTCCTGTCTCATTACCACTACCTAAGGTACCGCCCACTTTCACCATGAACCGATCATTGACGAAATGGGACAGTCCTAACGCCATGGCTTGACGTCCTTTGTATGTGCCGAAACCGACCATGAACTGCGTTGGATGATTCGCATCATAGGATAACGGGTTTAGCGCAGCAAGAGCTGCACTACTCGCTGCTACTCCTCGTATTTCACTGCGTGCCCCCTGTACTTCTGCAAGTATCGTTGACATATCTTGCCCTTGTTGTCCTTGTATCGCTTTCAACTGGCGTACATTAACCGCGTCAAAATCATTGACACCATCATCTACGCCTACGATTTTTCTATGAGATAACTCCGTAGCAGTATTCGTTTCTTTATAAGCAACAGATACTACATTACTCTCTTCAGCCACTGAGCCATAGCCTAGTGCCACAGAATTGGTTACTCCATCTTTTACTTCACTATTTCGCCCCAGCCCCACAGAATTGATTCCGTGTACTCTCGCATATCGACCAATGGCAAGGGCATTTTCCTTAGTCGCCTCAGCCTTATTTCCTATAGCTATGGCAAAATCTGCCTGCGCCTTAGACTGGTTGCCTAGCCCTACACTACCGTAACCAGTCGCCATACTTTGATTGCCTACTGCTGTACTAAACTCACCAGTTCCTTTCGATTCTACACCAAGTGCCATGCTCTTTATATGCGTTGCTTTAGCTTGTTTACCAAACGCTATAGCACTATCACGATTGGCTTCTGCTTGGTATCCAATGGCAATGGCATCCGCATAATATGCTGGACCATTTAGATTTGGGTCCGTTGTTACTCCCCCTGCTTTAGCTTCTTTACCAATGGCAATACCATGATCCGCATTGACCTTCGCCTCAGAGCCTACCGCAACCCCTTGTTGAGTCTTTTCTGCTACCGTTGCTTTAGAACCTACCGCAATCCCTTGTGTAGCATTTTTATTTACTTTACCCAAATTACCAATGACCACACTATCCTCCGCACTGGCAATACTACTCGGTCCTATGGCCATAGAATTTGTCGCAGAGGCAACTGCACCATAACCAGCTGCATAGGATTTCTCTCCACTAGCAGCTGCACTATAACCCAATGCTACCGCATACTTCTCCTCGGCTTTGCTTTCAGCGCCAATCGCCACTGCACCCGTTTTTGTCGCTTGCGAAGAAATCCCTGTTGCAATTCCTTTCGCACCACTGGCAGTACTCCCTTTTCCTAAGGCAATACCAAACTTACCAGAAGCATTAGCAGAAGTTCCCACTGCCACCGCATTCGTCGTTGCCGACGCACTAGTCCCCCATGATAACTCACCACTAGTCCCCTCATTCAAAGTTGTAGCCGCCCCATACGAAGAGAACATACTCCCTACTAAAATACTAGCCACCATCGCAGTACGACCTATATACATAGCATCACCTCATTTATATCCTTTCATTAGCCATAGAGTACACCACCCTACAGCATACTTATAATTCATCCTTCTTATAATTCAGCATACTGCTAACTATAGCACTCAATACCCCCCCTGTCAACATTTGTACACTACAAAAGGATATAAGTAATGCTGAACAACTGTCATGTCCGCGTACAACCAAACAAAACCTTAGCCCCCTAAGATAAACCCTTATCCACGTAGCCTTGTAATCCATCTATAAACTGTGCTATAATTAAAGCAACAAAAAAGAAGAGCCACCAACGTGTGAAGGCGTTAGGCTCATCTGGAATATTACAAAATGATGGCCTAACGTGTATAAGTACTGCGAATACTTATTAAATCGTTAGGCCTTTCACATATTAAAGATTACTTCTTTAAGTATGTGAGTAATGCTAATAATAAAATACCGAAACCAATCATTAAAGATAATGCTTCAAATACTGTCATATTACCCACCTCCCTTACCAAGTAAAGAAGATGAACCTAACATCACGTTGGTGACACTTCTGTATTTTCATTATATCACAGTTCGTGTATATCAATAAACTATTTTTGAAAGTAATTCACAATCCCCTGAGGAACGCCATCACGTGTAGTAGCCTTGTGGCAGACCTTTTATACCTAAATCACACAAACCCAAGAAGACCGTAACATACCCCTGAACAAGCATAACCACTGTATAGTTTGAGAAGGGGTGTGTTACGGTCTTCTCTTTATCATATTTAGTTAACACCGCCACAGGCTACATAACATTACAAGTGACGATTCAAATGTGTTGCTTAAATACATCTCTCATTATGATTGCCTTATCAATAATTTCATTAATTAGTTCATCATAGTTCTCTTGTCGGTCAAAATCTAGTCCATCAATGTAATATAGAATCCTTGATGCCTTTTTATTATCTAGTCGTTGCCACTGCATAGAAAATCCCAATTCACTTTCTATCGTCTCCCGCATTTTATATAACGAATCAAACATTTGCTTATTATCTTTGATGGCAAACTCTATACTAATTCTATTAGTTCTACCCAATAATGAAATGGATATTCCTGCTTCACTCGTTCCTATCGCTACACTATACCAACGTTCTGTGTGCGCCTTTCTAACATTAAAGGGTTTATTTCTGCTTACTAATACTTCATTAAAACGAGTCCAAAAATTCAATCGGTCGGCTTCACTTTTACTAACCTCAGCATTTCCTCGATTCGTACTAGTTATTTTTAAAAAGTCATTAGGCTTTTCCACTAACACAAACTTAGGTGCTGGCAGCGAATCTCCAATTTGGTAGGCGTGAATTTCAATTAAAAAGAAAGATACATCTTTGGTCGTTTTATTATTTAACCATTCAACAGCACTTCGATGTTCCTCTTTAGCCTCTTTCACAATCCAAATGACTACATCTGCATCTAATCCAGATGCATAGGTAATAATCTTTCCTAAATGATCATGATTTGTCGTTTCCAATTGATTTTCAATAATTACCTTTACACCTGTCGTTTCATCACGAGCTACCAAATCACATCGATAAGAGCCAACAAACACTTCCTTATCAATATCGGTTAACGTTAATCCTATTTCATCTCCTAATATTTCTATATTTTCTTCCTTAGATAGCCACTCCGAAAAATCGTATTGCTCATGTTTCCAAAGGTCTCTAATATCTACCTCTGAAAGTTTACCTAACTTCATAACACACCCCCATGCATACTGTTATATCATCGAGTCATTATCTATATATCTATTTTACCATACTATATACCAATTATATACAGATATCCTCTCCATATACATATAGCTAAATAAAGTTTTGCACTTTAAGGCACACCGTTATCCACAGTAGCCTTGACAGTGTAAAATATTTTGTGTAAACATGTTTAGTTAGTATTGAAAAAAGAACTGAACTTCTTTAAGATTTAAGTGTCTAATAAAAATCACAGAAAGAAGGTTCAGTTCTTATGACTAATACTAACACAAATTTATTAAATGCACTACCAGTAAAT
>NZ_RQVL01000047.1 GCF_003992005.1 Veillonella sp. VA139
AATTTATGATTTGGTCTCTTAGAGTTGACTCTAAGGGTTAGACCAAGCACATAGATTCTCTAAATTAACTTATAAGGTGAGAGCATCTGAAAGGATGACTCTAAAGTAAAAGACATAACCATATGTCACTATCAAGTAAAGATAGTAAGGGCATACGGTGGATGCCTTGGCTATACTGGCCGAAGAAGGACGCGGTAAGCTGCGAAAAGCTACGGAGAGGTGCAAGCGACCATTGACCCGTAGATATCCGAATGGGGGAACCCGGCAGAGAAAAGCTCTGTCACCCATACCAGAGAGTATGAGGAGGGCACCTGGGGAACTGAAACATCTAAGTACCCAGAGGAAAAGTAATCAAACGAGATTCTCTTAGTAGCGGCGAGCGAACGGGGAAGAGCCCAAACCGGACTGGTTCGCCAGACCGGGGTTGAGGACTGCTAACAAGCATACATGGGGTAGACGAACCGACTTGGAACAGTCGGCCGAAGAAGGTGAAAGCCCTGTAGTCGAAATCCTGCATATGTGGAGCAGTATCCAGAGTACCACGAGACACGTGAAACCTTGTGGGAAGCAGGGGGGACCACCCTCCAAGGCAAAATACCAGTATGGACCGATAGCGCATAGTACCGTGAGGGAAAGGTGAAAAGCACCCCGGGAGGGGAGTGAAAGAGAACCTGAAACCGTATGTCTACAAACAGTCGAAGACCGTATAATAGCAGGTCGACGGCGTGCCTATTGAAGAATGAACCGGCGAGTTACTGTCACTAGCGAGGTTAAGCGGAAAACGTGGAGCCGAAGCGAAAGCGAGTCTGAATAGGGCGAAGAGTTAGTGGTAGTAGACCCGAAACCGTAGTGATCTATCCATGGCCAGGTTGAAGCACAGGTAAAATTGTGTGGAGGACCGAACTCGTGAGCGTTGAAAAGCTTTGGGATGAGTTGTGGATAGGGGTGAAATGCCAATCGAACACGGAGATAGCTGGTTCTCCCCGAAATAGCTTTAGGGCTAGCCTCATGGTAAAGAGTATAGGCGGTAGAGCTCTGATCGGGCTAGGGCCCACACCGGGTACCGAACCTAGTCAAACTACGAATGGCTATACTTATACATGGGAGTCAGACTATGAGTGATAAGGCCCATAGTCAAGAGGGAAACAGCCCAGACCACCGACTAAGGCCCCCAATGCTGCATTAAGTGGCAAAGGATGTGGAGTTTCCAAAACAACCAGGATGTTGGCTTAGAAGCAGCCACCATTTAAAGAGTGCGTAATAGCTCACTGGTCGAGAGACTCTGCGCCGAAAATGTCCGGGGCTAAAATGCAGAGCCGAAGTCGTGGCAATGGTAGCAATACCATTGGGTAGGGGAGCGTTCTTATTGGATTGAAGCAGTACCGGAAGGAGCTGTGGACTGGTAAGAAGTGAGAATGCCGGTATGAGTAGCGAAAAGAAAGGTGAGAATCCTTTCCACCGAAAGCCTAAGGGTTCCTGAGCAACGATCGTCGTCTCAGGGTAAGTCGGGACCTAAGCCGAGGCGGAAAAGCATAGGCGATGGACAACAGGTTGAAATTCCTGTACTAGTATGAATTGTTTGATCGATGGAGTGACGCAAACAGGTAGGTTAGCATGCGATTGGAAGTGCATGTTTAAGCGTGTAGGTTGAGTAATAGGTAAATCCGTTACTCTAAAAGCTGAGGCGTGATGACGAGCTCAAAAGAGCGAAGTAATTGATCCTAAGTTGCCGAGAAAAGCTTCTAGGTAGAGACATACTACCCGTACCAAAACCGACACAGGTAGGCGGGGAGAGAATCCTAAGGTGCGCGGGAAAACCCTCGTTAAGGAACTCGGCAAAATGCATCCGTAACTTCGGGAAAAGGATGACCCATGTAGTGTGAAAGCTTGTAACGGCTCTAGCATGAATGGGTGGCACAAGAGAGGCGCAAGCGACTGTTTACCACAAACACAGGTGCCTGCTAAAGCGAAAGCTGACGTATAGGTGCTGACACCTGCCCGGTGCTGGAAGGTTAAGAGGAGGGGTTAGGAGTAATCCGAAGCTCTGAATTGAAGCCCCAGTAAACGGCGGCCGTAACTATAACGGTCCTAAGGTAGCGAAATTCCTTGTCGGGTAAGTTCCGACCCGCACGAAAGGTGTAACGACTTGCGCACTGTCTCAACGAGGGACCCGGTGAAATTGAAGTACCTGTGAAGATGCAGGTTACCCGCGACTGGACAGAAAGACCCCATGGAGCTTTACTGTAACTTAGGATTGATTTTAGTTAATGAATGTACAGGATAGGTGGGAGACGTAGAAGCTAGGGCGCTAGTCTTAGTGGAGTCGCTGTTGGGATACCACCCTTTGATTAATTGAAATCTAACGGGAAGAGTAACGACCTTCCGGACAGTCCTAGGTGGACAGTTTGACTGGGGCGGTCGCCTCCTAAAGAGTAACGGAGGCGCCCAAAGGTTCCCTCAGAGCGGACGGAAATCGCTCGAAGAGTGTAAAGGCAGAAGGGAGCTTGACTGCGAGACCAACAAGTCGAGCAGGGACGAAAGTCGGGCTTAGTGATCCGGTGGTGCCGAGTGGAAGGGCCATCGCTCAACGGATAAAAGCTACCCTGGGGATAACAGGCTAATCTCTCCCAAGAGTCCATATCGACGGGGAGGTTTGGCACCTCGATGTCGGCTCATCACATCCTGGGGCTGAAGTAGGTCCCAAGGGTTCGGCTGTTCGCCGATTAAAGTGGTACGTGAGCTGGGTTCAGAACGTCGTGAGACAGTTCGGTCCCTATCCATCGCGGGCGAAAGAAACTTGAAGGGGGCTGCTCCTAGTACGAGAGGACCGGAGTGGACGAACCGCTGGTGTACCAATTATCCTGCCAAGGGTACAGTTGGGTAGCTACGTTCGGGACGGATAAACGCTGAAAGCATCTAAGCGTGAAACCAGCCTTGAGATGAGGTTTCTCATAGCATAAGCTAGTAAGATCCCATGTAGACGACATGGTTGATAGGCCAGGTGTGGAAGTGCTGTAAGGCATGGAGCTGACTGGTACTAATAGATCGAGGGCTTTACT
>NZ_RQVL01000048.1 GCF_003992005.1 Veillonella sp. VA139
ACGCAGGATTCTTTAGTAACGAGGAACCCTCTATTAAAGCTAGGCAATTATTTTTCCAACAAAAAGTTGACACCGTCGTCTCGTATACTTTGTATGGAATAAAAATTTGTTTTTTGATACAATGGAGAAGAAAAGGAGGATATTACGATGAAAAAACAAATCGTAGCTGCCATGGTAGCATTCTCAGTAGCCACTGTAGGTGCTGTTGGAGTTCAACAAGCACAGGCATTTAATTTAGGAAGTCTAGTAGGAGGAGTATTGAAAGTAGGAGGCGTGGGCTTTCTAGTAGATAAATACGGTGACTCCATTAATAACTTCTTGAATACCCTATTAAAGCAAAATAATTTGAGTACTACTTATTCAACGAAAGTAGTTCCTATAGTGAGTCTTGGCAAAGGAGCTCATATCGGTGCGGCACAGGTAACAGGACCTAGCAGTGAAGTGGAACGTGTTGAGGCAGTAGCGCAAATAGAGGCTAGTTTTAATTCCGTAGCTCGCGTAAAAGGACTAGTCCCGATTGATAGCACCAACCCAACGAAGGCTAATCGCATTCAAGGAGTTGGCGTATCAGCGATTATAGATTTGAAGATTTAATGGATTAGCACGGGCTTGCCCGTGCTATCTATGTGTTAGTAGAGATGAGGAGATACTATGAAACGTTCTGCTGTATTAGGAGCCG
This sequence comes from Veillonella sp. VA139, assembly GCF_003992005.1. GTDB lineage: Bacteria > Bacillota > Negativicutes > Veillonellales > Veillonellaceae > F0422. Next base: position 680 of record NZ_RQVL01000048.1, read on the forward strand.
TATTCGCTCTTTTAACAACAAGTGTATGGGCGGCGCCAGACACAGTTTTAGAAAAAACAGAAACTTTGGAAAGTACTGTGTATGGTAAAGTGCAAGTAGGTGCACTAACAGATCGAGTACATCAATTGCAAGATACTATTTATGGTAAAATACAACAAGGTAGTATTACTGGGCAAGTAGACTCTTTGTATACATCAGTAGAAGGTCAAGGTACAAAGATAACATTGCATCAAGAAGTGAATGCCTTGGAATGGATGTATTTTGATGAAGTTCATAGTGGATCTCTCGTAGAGCGCGTTGGGGAAATGGAACGCAGCGTGAATGGTATAGAAGCAAAAGGGTCCTTACAAAGTCGTGTACAAAAATTAAAACAATCTATTTTTGGCACACAAGTGGCATTACGTGCTAAACAAGGTACGATTGGGGCTGATCAAGTATTTACTCTAGAATTGACAGAACCTGTGACATCTCAAAAAAATGTGAAAGATGATGTGGTACATGTCAAAGTAGCAGAGGATGTAATGGATGGAGAAACTTTGTTGATTCCTAAAGGAACAGTAGGAACCGGTCATATTACAGAAATTACAAAAGCTCGCTCCTTTGGTCGTAATGCTAAATTGAACATTGTATTTGATCAATTACAAGGTATTGATGGTACCGTGTTTACTGCTATCCAAGGGGAAGAAGCAAAGGCTAAAACAAAAGGTGAATTAAAAGCGGCAGGGGCCTCTGTAGCAGGAGCTGTATTATTGGGACCGGTGGGTCTTGTAGGTGGTTTCTTTGTAAAAGGAAAATCCATTGATTTGCCAGTAGGAACGCTTGTGTATGTACAGCCTGAATCTTCTGTTACAATTTCTGGGGTAGAAGTGCATGGTGTGGATACTGGAATAGTTGCAAAAGCTCCTGTGGAACCAGTGGCAGCGCCGAAAGCAGCAGATCCAGTTGCCACAGAAGCACCAGCTGTGAAGACAGAACCAGTACAAGTAGTACCCGATGATTCGTTAACAGAAAAACCAGTCATCATTGTAAAACGCGAGAAAGACTAGGAGATGGGCATGAAAAGATATTCTGTAACAGTCGCTGCTATCTTAACAGTATTGGCATGTACACAAGGTCATGCACAAACGGTAGATGTGACACAACCAGTTTTTGAAGAGACTACAAAAGCTAGTGACATCCACTATGTAGAAAAGCCTGTAGTGTCTGCAGTGTCTACAGATACACAATATGCACCGAATTTACAGGTAAAACCAGTTGCTCATAAAGAAAAACAAGAAGTCGCAAAACCAGTACTTCCAGTTCGTATTGATGCTGATAAAATGTATTATAATGACACAACTGGTCGTGTATGGGCTAATGGTTCCGTGGAAGTGGAACGTGGTAATCAGCAACTGTTATCGGAAAAAATTGAAGGGAATACGAAAAGTCAACAATATGAAAGTGCAACGACATATCGTTTCTTAGAAGATAAAGGGGTCACTAAAGATCTAAAAGGTTCTCGTATTACCTATAATGCGGCTACTGGTGAAGCGCATACAAAGGATGTATTTGGCTATGCGGATCCCTATTGGGTAAAAGCAGAAGTAGGTGACTTTGATGGCAAGACTGGTCGCATTGAAAAAGGGTGGTTAACGACAAAACATGCTATCGCTTTCAAAGGAGCACCTGATTACCGCGTGGAAGGAGACTATATAGAAGTATTCCCTGGCGATAAAGCAGTCGTTCATAATGCAAGCTTTTATATTAAAAATAAACGAATTATGTCTTTGAAGAAATATACGGTGTCTTTGCGTCAAGATAAACAAGGACAAGTAAGTGTATTTTCCTTTGTGCCAAGACCAAAATATAATTCTTCTGATGGATTGAGTTTGACGGGTAAAATTGATTATCCGATATCTGAGCATGGGGAACTTTTCTTGCATTATACATGGGGTACAAATATTGGCTTTAAACCGTCCTTTGGATATGTTCATTTTTTACCTTGGGGTGCAGCCAAAGTGGCGTACAGTCGTGAGTCAGCTACACTGAATGCGAAAAAAGTATGGGTAGAAAAGAGACCTGAAGTATCTCTAGATACACATGCTTACCATATAGGTAGTACGCCATTTACAGCACGTGGTGGTGCTAGCTATGGTAAATGGTATGAAGGGCACATTACAGGAACCCATGCAAAATATTATGGTGAAATATCACATGACCCAGTACATATGGGACGGAATACGGATGTTAGATTTTATGGTGGTTACCAGCGCGACTACTACGGATATAACTCATCAGTTCGTTCCATGCCTTATTGGGGCGTAGGGGCTACTACAAAGATAGGACCACGTGTGAAAGTTTGGGCTGGGTATCGTCAAAGTAATGTATCAGTGTTAGCAGATTCTCCGTATCCATTTGACCAAATTGATGTGAAGTACAATTTATATTACGGGTTTAGTGTGCAAGCGACTCGCTTGGATCGTTTTAGCCTTCATATACAAAAAGATTTGCAAAATCATGCCTTGCGCTACGTAGATGTGACTTGGCATCGAGATATGCACTCTTTTGAGGGGTCTTTAACGTATCGTACGAAACAAAAGAAATGGGAATATACTTTTGTAGCGAAAGATTTTTAACCTAAGGGGACACCATGAAAAAAGTTAGAAAAGCGGTTATTCCAGCAGCAGGTTTTGGTACACGCTTTTTGCCTGCCACCAAGGCACAACCGAAAGAGATGTTGCCCATCGTGGATACACCGACTATACAATACATTGTGCAAGAAGCTATCGATTCAGGTATTGAAGACATTCTTATCATTACAGGACGTAACAAACGTGCTATTGAAGACCATTTTGATACTAGTGTAGAATTGGAACAATTGTTGCAACAACAAGGGAAGAAACAACATCTAGATATGGTAAGAAATTTGGCGAATATAAAGGTGCATTACATTCGTCAGAAATCGGCTCGTGGTTTAGGGGATGCTATCTATTGTGCGAAGTCTTTTATAGGGGATGAGCCATTTGCTGTTCTTTTAGGAGATGATGTGGTATATAATACACATACGCCATGTTTAAAACAACTTATCGACTGTCACTATGCCCACGATGGCGTGACTATATTGGGGACACAATTTGTAGCGCCAGAAAAGGTGAGTTCCTACGGCATTGTATCAGGGCGTGAAATTGAACCGAATGTGTACGAAGTAGCTGGGCTAGTGGAGAAACCACCACTCGAATATGCTCCATCGAACTTAGCTGTCTTGGGTCGTTATATATTGACACCAGATATATTTGATGAACTAGAAAAAACTCCTCAAGGTGCGGGCAATGAAATTCAGTTAACCGACGCTATTGCGAGACTTTCATCAAGAATTTTAGCCTACTCCTATGAAGGTGTGCGCTATGATATAGGCGATCGCTTAGGCTATTTAAAGGCCACAGTAGAATACGGCTTGCGTAATCCACAGTTAGCAGAGGCTTTCAAAAACTATTTACAAGAACTAGACATTGATGCGGTTATGAATGAATCGTAGCTCGCAGTTGTAGGTTCATATAAAAAGTTCTTAGTGCTAGATATCTAAATAGGAAGTGTATGTAATCAACGGATATTATGAGGTTAAAACCTTGTGATATCCGTTTTTGTTCTACTAGTAGTTTCTTTTTTACTATATAGCATGAAAAGGTTATTCTCTTTCAGCATAAGGATTCGGACACCGTATACATTGTGAGGTGTCATGTAAAAGGTATAAGCATTGGATACATACACAAGATATGATTGGTTAGTGTAAAATGTTTGTGGGAAAATAAAATAGCAAAAGAAGGTCATCCTTTGTTACAATGAATGTGTTCAAATAA
>NZ_RQVL01000049.1 GCF_003992005.1 Veillonella sp. VA139
CCTGGCATTAAAGAACTACTAAAATACAAAGACCATTTACTTATTCTAAAGAATGATTGGTATGAGGGTCTTAAATACTTATCTAGTGATGGGGATATGCATTCTGGAAACGATAGAACAGTTAAAACCATCTTAAAGAAAGAGCAAAATAAAAAAGGAGAAAAATTAAGCGAAGACGAGATTATAAATATCCTCAATGATGTTTTGTCTAAAAACAATGGTAGAGCGGGTATTTCTGGGGATAGAAATAAAGGCACTGACTTTTTTACTTCTCCTGTTTTACAAAATGTGAATAGCAACGAAGAAATCAAGGACCACGAATTAACAAATAGAAATTTATTAGACAACGACGAAAAAATAAAAGAACTGGTTGTAGAACTTCACAAAGAAGGACAGGATGCAAGTGCGAAGAATTCCATTGAAAAATTAGAGACTTTGGATGACCAGTTTAAATACATTATGGGAGCTATTACGTCCGATAATAAAAAAGTAAGTAGTCCTAATAAGGCTAGAATTAACGGAGATGACTTTACAGCAGCAGTTCTTCGGTCTTTATTGGAAATGACAAATTCTCCTAAAGAAGATACTTGGAAAGAAACGTTTAAAGAAATTAGACATACATATCCTAGTGCTAAGGTCGAACAGCTCTTGAAAGAACTCCATAGAGAGTTATCTCATCACAAACGGAGTATGACAGAATTTAAAGCTGTTAGTAGAATCACTCCAGAAATGGTAACAGATATACTTATTAACATGGAATCCAAAGAGTTTGAGAAACAAAAGAACCTTGATAGTTTTGAAATTATTAAAAAAGCTGCTGAAGAAGCTGGAATTAATATTCATTTCAGAGAAGAAGGTTTAGATTTAGACGAGAATGTTGCTAAAATACTTGAAAAGTCAGATAGGCTTGATGAAATCCAATTCCAAAAAGGGAAAGATTCAACACAAGTAGCTAAACAAAAACAACCAACAGAGGTAGAAAAACAAGCCCAAAAAGAAGAGCAAGAGGCTAAGGAACAACCTATCGTAGCGGCTGGTAAAAGGTTAGCTAGAGAGGTTAGCAAAAAAGCTGGTATTAAAACTCCAGACAATGTAGAGATTATCAATCGTGATACACGTAGCGGTAATATCTCTGGATGGGGTCTTAAAAAATGGTTTGTTTCTCCAATCAGAATGATTCAAAAGTATATTCCTCAAGCGGGAGCTATTATCAAATGGGCAGAGAAAGCTGAGAATGACCAAACTAAATTAATGCAAACTTACTATAGATTGTTCGACAAAATGAAACAAACTATAGGAGATAAATCAAAAGAGTTTGAAAAACTTACTAGAGAGATTAACGAACTTGGTCGTGACTTTGTTCAAACAATAGCTGTAAACCATAATGGTAAAGAGTATTATGTCAACCTAGCAAACAATGACATCTTTGAAGAGTATATGGACGAAGCATCAGCTAAGGAAAGATATAAAGAATTAAAAAATGATGGCTACAAAGTGTTTATGGACTTCAAAGAAAACAAATGGAGAGTATTAGCATCTGATACAGGGTTGAGAACAATCGGCTCTTATAGTGATGCTAAACAGAAAGCAAGAACAGCTACAATCCAAGCCATCAAGGATAAAGGGTATTCTAAAGAAGTTGCTCATGCTTATAATCATTGGATTACTCTACGTGAGAAAATCTACAATGATAAAGTCCATGCATGGAAAGACAGCGGGCAAGATGAAGACCAAAGACCGAAGTTGTTATGGGGCTATACTCCTAGCTTGCACGGTAAATATGGTGTTTATAAAGTAAAAACTGTACGAGATGATGAAAACGGTGAATATAGACAATATGACAAATTAGCTTCTTTTAAAACTCAAAAAGATGCTATGGAGTATGCGTCTCAATTCGCAAATGACGGTAATTCGTATTCAATCGTAGAACATGGTTCTAGGTTTGATGATGCTAGAACGGCATCTGCAATCTATGAAGATTCTTATGACCCTAGCTATGATACCATCTTGGAAGAATTAGAATCCCCAGAAGATATTAATAAACGATTTGAACGTATTAGTCATAGTTATCCTATGATTGCTAAAATCATTGATGAGTTTATTACTAAAGGCAAAGGCTTAAACAGAGAGCAATTCATTGAATTATTAGAAGATAAAGAAAAGTTAGCAGATTTAGGAATAGATAAAAAACAGTTACAAGAAGAACGTAAACACGCAAACCTTGATGAATTATTCCGCTTAAAACCTACTGTTGGTAAATTAGACATTCAAAAACACTTATTAATCAATTATGGCAACCATATGAGAGATAAGTTTAATCAAACAAGAATGAATGCCAAAGGTGCTAACCCAGATGTATTAGGTAACATGGAAGATTATATCCGCTACAATGCTAGATATATTCCAACAAGTGTATTCTACTACAGAGCTACCGCACTGTATCGTGACATTACTGGTCACGACTACAAATCTCAATTTGGTAGAGGTGGCGAAGGAGCTCAAAACGATTACCAAGAGATTCTTAACAACTTCATTGGTAGCGTAGTTGGATTACCTAATGGTGTAGATAAGATGCTAAACCAAGTCTTTAACGACGTATTTGGCAAAACTTGGGTAAAAGCTATGTTCGGAGAAAAAGCAGTCACTGATGCATTAGGATTTAGTATGCAGACAATTACTGTATTGAAGTTAGGTATGTTCAGACCAACGGCGGCGATTGCACAGCTTGGTACACTAATGAACATTACTACTTTCTCTGGATTTAACAAACTCACAGCACAAGCCATGAGAGATGCCTCTCTATATAGTGGAAACGTTTCCTTGAGTGAAAAGAAAATGTTTAACAGAATTGGTCTCAATCGTGAAGACACTGCCTTAGAAACACAAGCGTTGATGAACGAAAAGAGTATCTATAACATGAACATCAAAGGATTACCTATTGGTAAATTCTTAGAGAAATCTATGTTTATGTTTAATGCTACAGATAAGTACACTCGACGTGTAGCCGCTTTAGTAGCTTATCGCCAAGCGATAGCAGATGGGAAAACTCCAGAAGAGGCTACAGATATAGCTCGTGATTTCGTACGTAAAACTAACTTTGACTATTCCGACAAAGATGCTCCTCAGCTATTTACTAAACTTGGTTCTATTGGTAAATTGTTATTACAATTCAAAAAGTACCCAGTAAAAGAAGCTGAATTAATGGTAGAATTATTCCAGTCTGGAGATAAGAAAGCTATCGCTAGATTCTTTGGTCAATACTTAGTTATGGCAGGTATGATGGGTGTACCAGTAGCTGGAGCAGGAGATGAACTTGCTGAATGGATTACAGGAACATCACCTACGAAGGAAATGAAAAAGCTCGTTATGGAGTGGGCTGGTAATGACCCTAATAAAAAATCCTTAGCTTTAGTAGCTATGTATGGGGTACCAGCATTAGCTGGTGTAGACTTTAGTAGAAACATTGGTTTGGGTGATTTAGTTCCAACAAACGGATTCCAAGGACCAACTATTTCTACTATACAAAATGTCTACAAAGCATTCCGTGA
>NZ_RQVL01000050.1 GCF_003992005.1 Veillonella sp. VA139
CCTGGCATTAAAGAACTAGAAAAATACAAAGACCATTTACTTATTCTAAAGAATGATTGGTATGAGGGTCTTAAATATTTATCTAGTGATGGGGATATGCATTCTGGAAACGATAGAACAGTTAAAACTATCTTAAAGAAAGAGCAAAATAAAAAAGGGGAAAAATTAAGCGAAGACGAGATTATAAATATCCTCAATGATGTTTTGTCGAAAAACAATGGTAGAGCGGGTATTTCTGGGGACAGAAATAAAGGCACTGACTTTTTTACTTCTCCTGTTTTGCAAAACGTGAATAGCAACGAAGAAATTAAAGACCACGAATTAACAAATAGAAATTTATTAGACAACGACGAAAAAATAAAAGAACTAGTTGTAGAACTTCACAAAGAAGGACAGGATGCAAGTGCAAAGAATTCCATTGAAAAATTAGAGACTCTGGATGACCAGTTTAAATACATTATGGGAGCCATTACGTCAGATAATAAAAAAGTAAAGCACCCTAATAAGGCTAGGATTAACGGAGATGACTTTACAGCAGCAGTTCTTCGGTCATTGCTTGAAATGACAAATTCACCAAAAGAAGATACTTGGAAAGAAACGTTTAAAGAAATTAGGCATTCATATCCTAGTGCTAAGGTCGAACAGCTCTTGAAAGAACTCCATAGAGAATTATCTCATCACAAACGGAGTATGACAGAATTTAAAGCTGTTAGTAGAATCACTCCAGAAATGGTAACAGATATACTCGTCAATATGAAATCTGATGAATTTAAGAAGACTTTAAATCTAAAACATCTCGAAGATATTAAAAACGCCGCTAAAAAGGCTGGAATTAACATTCATTTCAGAGAAGAAGGTTTAGGATTAGATGAAAATGTTGCTAAGATACTTGAAAATTCAGATAGAATTGATGAAATTAAATTCCAAAAAGGGAAGGATTTAGCACAAGTAACTGAACAGAAACAACCAACAGAGGCAGAAAAGCAAGCTCAAAAAGAAGAGCAAGAGGCTAAAGAACAACCTATTGTAGCGGCTGGTAAAAGGTTAGCTAGAGAGGTTAGTAAAAAAGCTGGTATTAAAACTCCAGATAATATAGAGATTATCAACCGTGATACACGTAGTGGTAATATCTCTGGTTGGGGTCTTAAAAAATGGTTTGTTTCTCCAATCCGAATGATTCAAAAGTATATCCCTCAAGCGGGAGCTATTATCAAATGGGCAGAGAAAGCTGAGAATGACCAAACTAAATTAATGCAAAACTACTATAGATTGTTCGACAAAATGAAACAAACTATAGGAGATAAATCAAAAGAGTTTGAAAAACTTACTAGAGAGATTAATGAACTTGGTCGTGACTTTGTTCAAACAGTAGCGGTTAACCATAATGGTAAAGAGTATTATGTCAACCTAACAAATCATGACATTTTTGAAGAATATATGGATGAAGCATCAGCTAAGGAAAGATACAAAGAGTTAAAAAATGATGGCTACAAAGTGTTTATGGACTTTAAGGAAAACAAATGGAGAGTATTGGCATCTGATACAGGTCTGAAAACAATCGGCTCTTATAGTGATGCTAAGCAAAAAGCAAGAACAGCTACGATTCAAGCTATCAAAGATAAAGGGTACTCCAAAGAAGTTGCTTATGCCTATAATCATTGGATTACTCTACGTGAGAAAATCTACAACGATAAAGTTCAAGCATGGAAAGATAGTGGACAAGATGAAGACCAAAGACCTAAGTTGCTATGGGGTTATACTCCTAGTTTACACGGAAAATATGGTGTTTACAAAGTAAAAACTGTACGAGATGATGAGAATGGTGAATATAGACAGTATGATAAAATAGCTTCTTTTAAAACTCAAAAAGATGCTATGGAGTATGCGTCTCAATTCGCAAATGACGGTAATTCGTATTCAATCGTAGAACACGGTTCCAGATTCGATGATGCGAGAACGGCATCTGCAATCTATGAAGATTCTTATGACCCTAGCTATGATACCATCTTGGAAGAATTAGAATCCCCAGAGGATATTAATAAACGATTTGAGCGTATTAGTCATAGCTATCCTATGATTGCTAAAATTATTGATGAGTTTATTACTAAGGGTAAAGGCTTAAATAGAGAACAATTTATTGAGTTGCTAGAAGACAAGGAAAAGTTAGCAGATTTAGGAATAGATAAAAAACAATTACAAGAAGAACGTAAACACGCAAACCTTGATGAATTATTCCGCTTAAAACCTACTGTTGGTAAATTAGACATTCAAAAACACTTATTAATCAATTATGGTAATCATATGAGAGATAAGTTTAACCAAACGAGAATGAATGCTCAAGGTGCTAACCCAGATGTATTAGGTAATATGGAAGATTATATCCGCTACAATGCTAGATATATTCCTACAAGTGTGTTCTACTATAAATCCACAGCCTTGTATCGTGACATTACAGGTCACGACTATAAGTCTCAATTCGGTAGAGGTGGTGAAGGAGCTCAAAACGATTATCAAGAAATTCTTAACAATTTCATTGGTAGTGTAGTTGGTTTACCTAATGGCGTAGACAAAATGCTAAACCAAGTCTTTAACGACGTATTTGGCAAAACTTGGGTAAAAGCCATGTTCGGAGAGAAGGCAGTCACTGATGCATTAGGATTTAGTATGCAGACGGTTACTGTATTGAAGTTAGGTATGTTCAGACCAACTGCTGCTATTGCACAGCTTGGTACACTAATGAACATTACCACTTTCTCTGGATTTAACGAGCTTACAGCTAAAGCCATGAGAGATGCCTCTCTATATGGTGGAAACGTTTCTTTAAGTGAAAAGAAAATGTTTAACAGAATTGGTCTAAACCGTGAGGACACTGCCTTAGAAACACAGGCTTTGATGAACGAAAAGAGTATCTACAACATAAACATTAAAGGATTACCTGTTGGTAAATTCTTAGAGAAATCTATGTTTATGTTTAATGCTACAGATAAATATACTCGACGTGTAGCCGCTTTAGTAGCTTATCGCCAAGCGATAGCAGATGGGAAAACCCAAGAAGAGGCTACAGATATAGCTCGTGACTTCGTACGTAAAACTAACTTTGACTATTCCGACAAAGATGCTCCTCAGTTATTTACTAAACTTGGTTCTATTGGTAAATTATTATTACAATTCAAAAAATACCCAGTAAAAGAAGCTGAATTAATGGTAGAATTATTCCAGTCTGGAGATAAAAAAGCCATTGCTAGATTCTTTGGTCAATACTTAGTTATGGCAGGTATGATGGGTGTACCAGTAGCTGGAGCAGGAGATGAGCTTGCTGAATGGATTACAGGAACATCACCTACGAAAGAAATGAAAAAGCTCGTTATGGAGTGGGCTGGTAACGACCCTAATAAAAAATCCTTAGCTTTGATGGCTATGTACGGGGTACCAGCATTAGCTGGTGTAGACTTTAGTAGAAACATTGGTTTAGGTGATTTAGTTCCAACAAACGGATTCCAAGGACCAACTATTTCTACTATACAAAATGTCTACAAAGCATTCCGTGA
>NZ_RQVL01000051.1 GCF_003992005.1 Veillonella sp. VA139
CCCTCAGAAACGGTATTTCATAATGTTTCTTCGGGGACACACCGTGCTCTTCTTGTGTTTGTGTGATTTAGGTAGTATGAAACGCCACAAGGCTACTACGCATAACTGCGTTCCTCTGGTGAAGATTTTGTGGGTGTTTGTTCGGAGTACACCGTGCTCTTCTTATATTTGTGTGATTAAGTCAATAATGCTGCCACAAGGTGTTCTACGCATGATTGCGTTCCTTACGGGGACTACGTCCTCTTAGGAATATTACCTTGGATTAAATTGATTAACAAAATAAGCGTGTGATACTTTCCACTATAAACTTATTATATAGTGAGATGTACTTCTGGATATGGCATGTCCTTTTGCGTTTATGTGATGTTATCAGTAAGTGACCACTACAAGGCTATTGCATCTTACTGATCTTCTTGGGAAGAGTATACTTTATGATAATTAAATAATGAAAATAGGTGGTTAATTGTATGATGAAATTGGATATCCAATACTATAAAAACATCCTCTTTTAATATTCGATTCGTGAAAAACGGGGGGGGGTACGCTGAAAGTGCAATTGTCTATTGCGTTAGGGAAATAGGATAGTTTAGAATAGAATTATGAAGTTAAAAAGTTAGAAAGTTATAAAGTTATAAAGTTATAAAGTTATAAGAAAGAGATTGTTTGGCAATACTGGAATGATGGAGGCTACGATGAAATTAAAAGGAAGAAATGAAAATAGGATGTTACATGTATTATATGGACGTAGACGAAATGCTATTGCATTGCTAATGGGAATGCTATTGCTTACTAATTGGACAGGTGTAATGGCAATTGATAGTGTTCCGGCTTTTGACTACAATGGTAAACCATATTACAATGATCGTGAAAATAACTATAACAGAGAACCATTTGAGGGGAATGCAAGTACAACGACTTCACCTGTAAGTGATAATGATGGTAATACAATAGGAAATGTCGACCTCCCTTATTATTTTGTACAAGGGGGAGAGAATGTAGATGTGGAAATGGGGAAGGAATTTGAGGATGAGAACGGTATCAAATATAATAGATTTATTGTTCACGGTAGCGATACGATTGTGACGAACAGTGATGACATTGTTATTGATACAGATAAGAGTGAAAATACTGAAAAGAAATTTGAGAAAGATACAAATCTATCTCCTGGACATAAGGAACGTAAGTATAGTTTGGCATTAAGTCAAGCTTTAAAGGATAAGATTAACCAAGCCTCTAGTGCTACTGCTTTTATTGGGGCAGTGGATAATCGTCTCAATCGTTTGGGTGCACAGTCGGCAGCTATGGCAGCGTTACATACTATGCAATATGATCCGAAGGAACCAACGACCTTGATGGCTGGTGTAGGTACGTATCAAGGTGAAAAGGCCTTTGCTTTAGGGCTGGCACATTATAAAAATAAATCCTTATTATTTCACGGTGGTGTTGCTTTAGGTAGCCATCATGATGAAATACAGGCGAATGCAGGTTTGAGCTGGAAATTTGGAGCATCCCAAGAGGTGGCAGAGACACAAGATAAGATTATTATCGAACAATTAATGAAAAAGAACGAAGAATTGGAAACTCGATTAGAACAGCTGGAAAAACGACTAGAGCTCGTTGAACGTCACTAGTGGTGCTATTCTGTCTTGTGGCATTATAGCGAAAATAGGTGAATTGTAGACCGCAATACACCTCCTCAGAAACGGTATTTCATAATGTATCGTCACTTGTTCCGCTATGTAGCCTGTGGCGTTCGTAACTGAATAGGGCAAAAGGAAGTCCGTAACACACCCCTTCTCAAACTATACAGTGGTTATGTTTGTTCAGGGGTATGTTACGGGCTTCTGTGTTTGTGTGATTCAGGTAGTGAAGGGGTGCCACAAAGGCTACTATGCATAACTGCGTTCCTCAGGAAAAGGGTGTGAGTGTTTGCTTGTTTGGGTCATACCGTGCTCTTCTTGTATTTGCGTGATTAAGTCAATAATGCTGCCACAAGACGTTCTACGCATAACTGCGTTCCTCAGGGAAAGGGTGTGAGCGTTTGTTTGGAGCACACCGTGCTCTTCTTGTATTTGTACAATTTAGGTAGTAAGAAAGGCCACAAGGCTACTATGCATAACTGCGTTCCTTACGGGGGATCACGGCATATCCTATTTAGGGGTGTCGCATTCGCTTAAATTAATTAAAGTAAAAAGAGAGCAGGGCACATTCCTTCAGAAACAGAATCTCATAATGTTTCTTCAGGAACGTGCCCTCCTCTTTCGCATTGTATTAAATTGAGATGAACATGAACGCGACAAGTACGATTATATTTGTGATGAAATGGAGCGTGATTTGTTTGGATTTGTTTGATTTAGTCGCTAACACTACCACAGGCTGCTATGCCTAACTGCTTTCCACGTGGTATCTCTGGTTAGTAACAGAGGCTACATAGTATTGGTTTTGCTTGGCGCGTATGATTAAGATAAAAAGTAATGTTGCTAGTAGTATATCTAATGTAGAAGTATAGTTAGGATGAAATGGTTGTGCTTTTACCAGAATAAGGATACTGATTGGTCTGATTTATTTATAGGGAAGACTTTCATAGGGATAAATGCTATCATAAGAATGTAAAGAAGTGATGATATAAGGATGTACTTTTTATATCGACAGAATGGTACATTTTTATATTGACATTTATATTTGCATTTACAGTTACAGTTACAGTTACAGTTAGTCATTCTTGAGTGGTTCCTGCTCTTTCTTGTCCCGTATAAGTTAGATGCGTGTTAATAGGAAAGTGCGATTGCATGATATGATGAAAGTATGAATAATCAATGAGGGTTATATGCAACTCAATGAGTAATTTTGAATGATTTTATGCAAGTGTTCAATTTCCTGCGTGCAATGTAAGAAGCAAGGTTTTTATATAATAAGGAACTGTAAAAGGGGGATTTTATAGGGGGCAAAAATTTTCTGTGAAGAGGGTTGCAATTTATTTGGAAATATCATATAATACATTCAGTGCTTGAGACACAAGTACTTTTAATTTTCTCTCACCCTTCGGGAGTAGGAAAATTAAAAAGATTAAAAATAACTGTTGACACGAAATTGTGAATCTGTTATTATAATCTAGTCGCCACAACACAGTGTTGTGAATGACAAAGTTGATTTTTGAAAACTGAACAATGTAAGGTAATTACTTCGAAAGAAGTAAACATAAGCCAGAGTGCGGGTTTCACAAAGCTGAAACCAACCAAATAAATTCTAGCCAAGCAATTGGCAACAACGAAACAAAATGAGCTATCAAATAGCTTCAAGATATCTTGGAGAGTTTGATCCTGGCTCA
>NZ_RQVL01000052.1 GCF_003992005.1 Veillonella sp. VA139
CGCAGGATTCTTTAGTGACGAGGAACCCTCTTTTAAAGCTAGGTAATTATTTTTCCAACAAAAACTTGACACCGTCAGAAGACGATGTTATATTATATTATATTATATTATATTATATTATATTATATTATATGTGTTGGGGTGTTATATTCCATGAAACGGAAACAACTTTTGCTATCATTAATAACAATTTCCCTAGTTACCAATGTGTGGGCAGCGCCTAGGCAAGGAAAAATTATTACAAATCCTAAGTATACGGCGGTGGTATCAAATAAGAATGAGGAACTTAAAGGGGCTGTAATAGATAAGAGTACGGAGACTACACCAATTAATTCCTTGGTTGTTGCAGCTCATGATGGGACAAATGAAGTCACTGTTAAGGGAAATGGTACAGTCAGTGATACTATTGCTAACCAAACTGATGTAGCAACATCAAAGTGGAAACATTTTGATGGAACGGAAGTGAAAGCACCAGCACACTGGACGATAGTCAAAGACAAACCTATAGGCTATGTGAGCGCAAATAGATATAGGTTACAAAGTGCTGCTGAAAATGCAGGTTTTCTATTAGCCGATAATAGCTATAAGGGGCATAATGATATTACCTTAGAAAATGTGTCGATTAAAACCATAAATTCTAGGCATTCTATCTTTGGAAACCAAACGTTGACCACAGATGGTAAGGGAATGTCTGACACGACGATTACTTTTAAAGGGACGAACTATCTCTTTACAGATGGATCTAAGGTGACTAATAATCCGGAAATGAATGGCATTGAGTTGTTAAAAAGCGATAACATCTTAATGAATGCACCAGGACAAAAAAGCCATACCCATATCAAATTAGAGAAGGATTCCACCCTTAATATTTATACGGTATCTGGTACCTCAAAAGGGCGTGGGATTGGTATCACCCAATATAGAAATGTGAATATAAATAATACGGGTCCTAGGAGAACTATTATCAATCAAACGGAAATGGATTTTTATGGGGCTGTAAATATCAAGGTAGACCGTGGTAACAGAATGAATGCAGAAAATTACGGTGTGTATGTAGGGAATTTACCGAAAAAAGCTGCGAGCAGTGATGATGTACCCGAGGAATCTTACGATCGTGCTACTTTTTATAGTGATGTGAAAATAGATGTACAACCTGTACTTGATGAAGAGGGAAAACAAAAATCTATTGGAGATGCTTTTAATATTGATGGTAAAAACAGTAAAGTTGAAGTTAAAGGCGATGGAAAAGTACAAATCGACGGTGATATTCACGTTCTGAATGGGGGTAAGCTTGAATTAAATTTAAAAAATAAGGACTCCTATTTCCACGGAGAAGCTCATATTGGTAAACAAAAATATGGTGGTGATCCTGATGACCCTAATAATCCGCCTAATGGACAAAATCTGTTTGAGGAAAACCGTGACTTAACAAAAGAAGCAGACCATGTGGAGACGAAATTCAACTTTACTATGACCAATGGTTCTCGTTGGGAGGCGACGAATACATCGAAGATTAATAATTTTAATATTTCCAATGGTGCAACGGTCAACTTCGCGAATCCTAAGCGGAATATTAATATATCCGTGGAAAATTTGAAAGGTACTGGTGGTACTTTCAATATGCATGGAAAGATTGCTGATTTTACTGATAAGAATAAAGGTCAAGGTATAGCTGATAAGTTAATCGTTCGTAAATCTAGCGAGGGCGATCATAAAATAATCTATAAAGATGATGGAACTGCGCCTACGAAAGGACACGAATATGCAAAGCTCGTAGAATATGTCACAGAAAATAAAGACGATATTAAGGGACATTTCAAATTAATTAACGGCACCACTGATCAAGGGGCCTATGAATTTACATTGACTCGTCCAGATGATTCTAAACTTGTTAAAATTGAAGGTAAAGATGAAACAGAAGTTGTTCATGATGACTTTTACCTAAATCCTACAGGGCGGTTAAGTTCAGGGGCTCAGGCGGTAGACGTACTACACAATATAATCTATCAGGCGAATGTAACCACCATGGGTACGTTGGTGCAACGATTAGGTGAAATTCACTTTGAAAAAGAATTAAAAACTTCTAATGATTTTTGGATTAAACATATTGAAGGTAAATTCTATGCAGATCCTACATTCAAACGTGGGTCCTATCAACATCGATATTATGGTTTACAAGGTGGTTATGATTGGAAACGCACAAAAGGACGATGGAATAGTTATCACGGTATTGAGTTAGGCATGCTGCATTCCTATGGTTCTCTGGATGGTGTGACAGGATCATTAAAACTGGTACAGCGTGAAATTGGTCTATATTCTACGTGGTTGAATAGAGAAAATCACACCTATGTGGACCTGGTAGGACGAGTGGCGACGTACCGTGGTGGATTTGATATGTTCAACAATAACAACACGGATATTTCTTCGAATACTATGCAAACAACGTCGTACTTGTTGTCTGCTGAAATGGGACGTCGATTCTATCGTAAGGAAACGGAACGACGGAAATATTTCATCCAACCAGAAGCACAACTATCCTATCATTTTACTGGCGGCTATCCATTGTATATGAAACATGGATTGACTTCTGTAACTGATGATTTCCGTAGTTTAGTACTTCGTTTAGGATTCCGTGCAGGTGTAGATCATATCAAAACAGAACGGGCGAATCCGTATATTAAATTTATGTGTGAACAAGAATTGTTAGGGGATACGAAACATACCTTTAATGGGGCTGCTGTGGAAACACCAACGAAACGAGAGCGTTGGTTTACCTATGGATTTGGTTTTACCTATCTTAGCAAAGACAAAACGGAACAATTCTACTTAGAATCTCAACGATCCACACGTCATAAGGTGAAACAATCTTGGCAAGTGAACTTGGGTTTTCGACATACATTCTAACACATTGATGTAGATCTTCTCGGGATGAATCGTTCAGCATAGGGTTGTGTTTACATGAAACAGAGTCCTATGTATATGATGTGTGCTATGTCATGAAACAGAGTTTAGAAAATTGCATAGCCTCTATGGACAGCATAAGATAGCACTAGCGGTGAGTTTAGCTAGTGCTATTTTCTGTACTATTGGTATGTCACCCAGAGGGTGGTCCAACGTAGTGATGATTGCCATAGGTAACGTGAGAAATCCCTATGTGTATAGATACGTTCCATCTGCATAGAATAACTGTTATATGTTAGTGTAAAATGTTTGTGGGAAAATAAAATAGCAAAAGAAGGTCATCCTTTGTTACAATGAATGTGTTCAAATAA
>NZ_RQVL01000053.1 GCF_003992005.1 Veillonella sp. VA139
ATTTACATTTTTATACAGTTCTTATATGAAAGAAACTGAATAGATTAATTGCTGTCCCCAAAACTTGACAAAGAGCCAATAAAAAAAGTAGAGGGTCTTACATATCCTCTACTTTTTGTTTATGTTATTCATTAAATATGATCTCGAATGAGCCCAATAACACGCCCCTCAATGACACAATTTCGCGTGATAATAGGTTCAAAGTCTTCATTTTCTGGCATTAAACGAATATAATCAGCTTCACGATAGAAACGTTTAACTGTAGCCTCATCATCAATGCGGGCTACAACAATATCACCATTATTGGCGGTGGATTGATTACGAACTATAAGTAAGTCCCCCTCGTACATACCTATATCTCTCATAGATTCACCACGCACACGTAATAGAAAGCATTCTGATGTTCCTAATAGGGCAGTGGGTAATACGAATTCATCCTCACGGTTTTCAATGGCAGTAACGGGAAGTCCTGCTTGTACGGTACCAATCAAAGGCACTCTACGAAGACCAGCCTCAAGAAAATTAAATTCTGCACTGGACGTGACTTCATGTGTTTCTTCATTCATTTCTACTTGGGGAATATCAGGCATGTTTACAACTGTGATGGATCTATTTTTGTTAGCATCACGAGTAATATAGCCAAATTTTTCCAATGTATTCAAGTGACTTTGCACTGTGGAAGTGGAACTCAAGCCCATATAGTCACCAATTTCACGGACACTTGGGCAGCGATACCGTTGTTGTAAACTTTTAATAATAAAATCCAAAATTTTTTGTTGCTTACTATTTATATCTGTTGCAGGACGTCTCAAGGAAATAACCTCTCATTCTAAAATAATACGAAATCTAATCTATACTCTTATTATAAGGATAGTATCGAAAATTGTCAAATATGCGTTCTAAAAAAAATATGCTTGACCAAACATTTGTATGTGTGCTAGAATATACACGTAAACAAACAGATGTACCCTTAATTTTGTTCGATATTGTTAAAGAGGTGTAGAATATGAATAAGATGTTTCGTATAGTAATATTGATAACAATGATATTTGTAGTGAATAGCATAGTCAATACAACAACATTAGAGATGGATTTACAAAATATAAAAACTGTACAAGTTGATGCTGGTGATACCTTGTGGAGTATTTCTCAAAAGGCATTGGCACATACAGAAGATATTGATATTCGCGAGTATATCGTAGCTATAGAGGAAATTAATCATTTACAACATGGCACTGCGTTACGTGCGGGTGAAACTCTAATGATTCCTACATTGAAAGAAAAAACTATGTTCGTTTTTATTACTGCTTGGGCAAATAATTGATATATAGTAAGTATATGTTCTAAAAAATAAGAAAACATACATATTCAAAAAAAGACAAAAAGACTGCATATCCTATGTACCACTCATAGGGCAGTCTTTTTTGTGTCTAAAAAGTGTCCTCTTATTTACGATTAAATATAGAAGATATGGGGTTATCTACAAATTTGTTGGCTTCATTAATATAGCGTCGAACCATATTGACACTATGATGACGTGTTTGTCTCATTATATTACGTTCTTCTACGCCATAATGGGCGGCTGTGGTAGCAAAGCCATGACGTAGACTATGAGCCCCATATAAGGATGGATCTTCACCAATGGCCGCCATATAGTATTTTACAATCTCTGCAATACTTTTATCGCTGATAGCTGTTTTGCGTAGGCTCATACTTTTTGTAAATCCTCGAAAAATAGGACCTGTAGTAATAGGAATAAATCGTAGCCATGCTTTTACGGCTCTTACGGCACATAATGCTTCATTATCTATATAAGGTATTGCTACAATGGCACCTTGACCTTCTTGGTCAGCTTTTGAGCTTGATACGAAGATTTCTAGACCTTGTGGCAGAAACTTTAATGATTCTACAGTTAATGCTGATAATTCGCTACGTCGAAAGGCTCCCATAAATCCTAATAATAAAATAGCTTTATCACGGAGCTTTTGTATTGGAGCTATATCAGCCGTTTCCATATAGTCTATGATATCCATAAGATCATCCAGTTGTACAGGCGTTTTACCTTGTTGATATGTACCTAAGGAGCGACGGATACCTCGCATAGCTTGTTTAACGATAGGAGCGCTACAAGGGTTACTTTCAATTCCAGAAGCATTAAAGTTTTCCGATAAAGCGCTAATGCGACGTGATATGGTATTAGCTTTAGCATAGTCAGCTAAATCATTGATATAATTGACAATAATTTCTGGTGAACTAGGAAAAAAGGATTCCTGTTTATGTTGACACCAATCCACAAAATCCATCCAATCAGATTCGTAGGCATCTACTGTATTTTCTGCCTTAGATAATAGAATACTAGATTTTGCTTTGTCACTAAGCTTAGAGTTGTTCATGATCTCTTTATAATTACGTAAATAGAAGTGTGTGTTAGATTGACTCATAAAGGCCTCAAACGGGCTACATAGTAGTATTTATAACTATATAGCTATTTTTTAACTAAAAAAATACTTCCGATAATATATCGTTATCGGAAGTAATTATATCATAAGCCAAAATAAATGGCAAATATGCTGTTTTTACCAATAGTTTATATACTTAGTCATGACAGTGTAAAATATTTTGTGTAAACATGTTTAGTTAGTATTAAAAAAAGAACTGAACTTCTTTAAGATTTAAGTGTCTAATAAAAATCACAGAAAGAAGGTTCAGTTCTTATGACTAATACTAACACAAATTTATTAAATGCACTACCAGTAAAT
>NZ_RQVL01000054.1 GCF_003992005.1 Veillonella sp. VA139
ATGATTTCTTTCTTTAAAGGTAAAGATTTGACACAATCTTTACTTTGTGTAGATGAGATTATTAATAAATGCAATGTCGAGATTCCTTTAGGGGAAGAGCACTACCCAGTATTTGACACTAGAGACCCTATGAGATACCTAAAAGACCAATGCAATATTGGATGGCATACAAAGGGGATTGCTCAACTACCAAATAAAGAAGAGTACAAGAAACGAGCTATGCATGAATTTGATGTCCTTGAACAATGTAAATATATAAACTATATGTGCATTATTCATGACATGTTACGATTCTGCAAAGGAGAAAATATTCCTACTGGAATAGGTCGTGGTTCTGTTGGTGGTAGCTTGATAGCATACCTCTCTGACATTACAGATGTAGACCCAGTAAAATACAACCTTATCCTAGAGCGATTTGCTAATCCAGAGCGTGTTACTTTAGCAGATATTGATGTGGACGTAGCATCATCAAGGCGTGAAGAGGTTATAGAATATATCCGCCAGAAGTACGGGGAAGTGTATCAAATACGAACCATTGGATACATTTCTGATAAATCTGCTGTACAAAGAGCGGGGCAAGCCTTG
This sequence comes from Veillonella sp. VA139, assembly GCF_003992005.1. Classification (GTDB taxonomy): domain Bacteria; phylum Bacillota; class Negativicutes; order Veillonellales; family Veillonellaceae; genus F0422. The sequence goes on from NZ_RQVL01000054.1 coordinate 586, forward strand.
GGGTACGCACCTTCGGATGTAGATACTATATCTAAAAACATTAATAGTGTTGATGAAGTACACGACGAAAAGCTAAGAACACTAGCTAAAAAGTTTATGGGGCATATCTCTACATATGGAAAGCATGCATCAGCAGTGGTTGTGTTCCCAGAAGATGTAACTAACTGGTGTGCTATAGAAAAGACCAAGGATGCGATTGTAGCGGCTCAAGACTTTCACTTGCTAGAAAAGCAAGGAATCATGAAACTAGATATACTTGGACTTGAAGCATTAGATATTATCCAAAATACTCTTAACCGAATACCAGAAGAAATTAATCTTTCCAACATCGACATGAAAGACAAAAAGACTGGCGACATGTTAAGGGCTGGATATACGGATGGTTGTTTCCAAATAGAATCAAAAACCATGACAGAGATTGTGCAGGCTATTAATACTAATAAGGTAGAAGACCTTATTGATACAGTAGCTATTGGAAGACCTGGTGTACTTGATGCGGGAATGGATAAAACCTTTGAGGCTAGAAGGCAGGGGAAAGAAAAAATAACTTATCTACATCCTAAGTTAGTACCAATACTAATGGATACAGAAGGTGTTATCTTATACCAAGAGCAAATCATGCAAATAGCACAATCACTATGTGGATACACATACGGAAAAGCAGATAATATTCGCCGTGTTATTGGTCGTAAGATTGTAGAGGAAATGCAACCTATCATTGACGAAATGATACAGGCTGGAATTAAAAATGGGATAGGACAAGATACGATGAGACGCATTTGTGATGAAATTGTTACATTCGCATCGTATGGTTTCAACAGGGGTCATAGTGCCGCTTATGGTATTACCGCATGGAGAACAGCTTGGTTGAAAGCTAATTATCCAGCAGAGTTTATGGCATCATTACTTGATTCCACAGTGGGAGATAAAGCTAAGTTTGCAACATACATAGACCACTGTAAGGAGATTGGTATTAAAGTATATCCACCAAGTATAGCTCATAGCTCACACGAATGCAAAACACATGGTAGAAATATCCTACTAGGATTTAATTCTATATCTGGAACAGGTAATAGCGTTATCCCAAACGGAAACGATGCATTGACCTTCTTAGAAGATAACATCAAACTCAATAAAACGGTATTAAAAAATCTAGTTAAATCTGGTGCATTAGATAAATATACCGATAAAACTAGATGCGAATTACTGGAGTATATAGACTGGCTTAAAGATAAAAGGAAGTCAAAAGGAGAGTTTCAATATTCTGGAGAAGAATGTGAAACAGACTCACAAATGGAATTTAGTGTTCTAGGATATTCCTTTACAGATGTTTTTGCCGATTACGATACAGGAATAGCGGATGAGATAGTAAATTTCGCCTCTATGATTGTAAACGTTAAAGCACACAAAACACGAAAAGGTAAGCCGATGGCTTTCGTAAAAGCTATGACTAGAAAAGGAGTACAAGAATGGGTCATCTTTGATGGTGACTTCTCCAAATTAGAAAAAGGAAATGTGTATATCGTTAGATTGAATGGAACAATTATACAAGACTTTATACAAGCAAAAAGGGTAGCATAATCGCTACCCTCTTTTTTTATTGTGATTCTTCTGCTAATTTCGTGTAAACAAAAGCCTTTACTGTTCCCGAGTTTTTTGGGTCTAAGATATAGTTAGCTACATCTATAGGATACATCTGTGCTAAATCACTTCCGTATAGTATATATTCTGGTGTTGCTCCCAGTGCCTTTGCTAATTTTTGTGCAGTTGGCATTCTCATGTCTTTAGTAACGCCTTTCTCTATACGAGATATAACTGTTAAACTAACACCACCCAGTCTATCTGATAATTCTTGTTGAGTTAATCCTTCTTTGAGTCTTAGTCGTTTAACTCTTTCTCCTATTGTTTCCATAAGAATACTCCTTTCTTAACAACATTATATCATGTACAAGTTAAATTATCAACGAATTAAGACAATATAATGTACTATAATTTACTGCATTTTATACTGCAATACTAATCGTTTTCTTGTGTTTTGATTGGATTTGTGTGGTTTATTTGGTGTT
>NZ_RQVL01000055.1 GCF_003992005.1 Veillonella sp. VA139
AATTTCACCACTTAAATATCTGTCTACAACTGAATGAGAATCTTCTTTACTCCAAGATTTCTTAGTATTTGCTTTTGACTTTTCTTTTGCTTCTTTATTGTCTGTTTGCTTTTCTGCTTCTGGAGAAATATGTTCCTCATTATTTTCCTTGCCCTCGAATACTGCCCTAGCCTTCTCTTCCTCTTCTTCATCCTCTTTTGCATTTCTTACTAATTCATCGTTGCCATCTTCTTTGTTGTTTTCTTCCTCTTCAAATGCGGCTCTAGTCTCTTCTTCTTCTTTCTCTGCTCTTTCTGCTTGGTCTGCTAGTTCGTTATTTTCAATTACATTGTCATTAACCTGTTCTTCCTCTTTGAGTCTAGCTTGGGCTTCTTGTAATTTCCTTTCGTTTTCTTGTTGTTTTAATTGTTTCTTTTGTTTTTTTGTAAGAGTTTCTGTATTCGCACTCCCCTTAATAGGAGTGAACAATTGTTCTCGTACAGATTTCTCTTTTTTAGCTCCTTCTTTTTTAGGAGTCTCTACTTTTGGGAATAAAGCATCTTGGATATTTTTAAACCCTTGAGTACTTTTCTCTCGAATAGCTTTGTATGTTTTACTTCTTTCAACAGGTAATCCTGTTGCTTTAGCAGTCTCAATTAATTTATTTGCTTCATCTAAGTAGAAGTTTTCAAACCTTTTATCATTTTTCTCAGCTTTTATGTTTATCTTGTTTTTTGCTTTTCTGTTATTAAACGCATTATCTATTTTTCCAAGGCTCGCATTTTCAAAGCCTCTTTTTCTTAATTCACCTTTAGTTGTAGTTGGATTATCTTTTCTTGTTTTTTGTATATCTTCTACATGGTCCACAATATTATCGACTTGTTCTCTTGTATATATGTCTCCAGGAATAATTCCTTTTTGTGCTAGTTTCTTTTGTAATCCAACAGGACCTTTGTCCCTTTTTCCACTTTTGTGTTCTGCTTTTTCTTTGTTATATTCAGAGGTCGCCTCTCTAATCGCATACCCTGTATCTCTAATTAATTGGTCTTTATTTGGTCCATCTGGAACCTCTCTAAACGTCTCTTCTAAAAAGCCTTTATTCACAGAGTCTTTGTAATGGTTATTATATTCTTCTCTCTTCTGGTTTTCCTCTTGTACTTTTCTTTCTTGTTCTCTAGTTTCCGCTACTTCTTTTTCTTTAGCAACTATATTCTTTTCAATAGAACCCATAATTGCTTTAGGCATAGTTCCATTATTAATAGATTCTTTGTCGTCGTCAGATAAGTTATATCCAACACTCTCAGCTCTCTCAACTAAGGTAGGCTCGTTGCTAGATTCTTTTGGTTGCTTCTTCTCGTGCATTTCAACTGTAGCATGGGAAAGCTTTCTAGCATCTTTCTCTGTGTACCCTTGCTCTTTAAAGTCGTCTATAAATGCATTTGGCGAATATTTAACTTCTGGAGTGTGCTCGTCCCATGTCTGGTGAATTTTTTCTGTAATTGCCCTAGCATTATTGTTCATTTCAAGGATGTCATCATCAGATTTACCTTGTTTTTTGTAGTGTTCGTGATTTAAGCTATCAAATGCATCATCAAGTTCATCCCTAGGTCTTTCAACCATGTGCTCTGGAGTTTCCTCTGACAAATCAAGAGAAACATTTTCTCCATCGGTAGA
>NZ_RQVL01000056.1 GCF_003992005.1 Veillonella sp. VA139
GGCTCTTTGTCAAGTTTTGGGGACAGCAATTAATCTATTCAGTTTCTTTCATATAAGAACTGTATAAAAATGTAAATATAATAGAATAATGAGAAACATAAGTGAGATACATGCGATGTAACTAATTTTAGGTATAACAAAGTAGCTCCACTTATGTTTCTTTTTTTGTGGAATAAGTTTTGCACAATATAAATAAGATCAAATATAAATCATCTAGGCAGCCATCGGTACAGAAGCATCAGGTTTGTTGTAGATACTAGGTAAAATCATAAGTAATCTAGCTCTAAATCGACCGAAATGGCGGACGCCATAGCTAGTCCGTTTCAGCACCTTGGTCTTGTTATTACAGCCTTCTGTAAAGCCGTTAGAGTAGGGTAATAGGAAAGCGTTAACTACTTCGTCACGCCAACTTGTAAACGACAGTAGAAGGTTGTTAAATTCGCTAAGATTGGCTACTTTCACAAGAGATAGGAAGTTAGATAATGTTCTCTCAATAGCGGTTCTACCTTATGCCGCAAATAAATGTTCAAAGTAGTGCTTCAATGCGTAAGCTTTTTTTAAATCATCAGAGTTTCGTAGGACTTCAAATAATCGAATGCGTTCTCCCTCAGAAAGTGTACGGAATGCTTTACGACATAGTTTGCGAGACCGTTTAATATAAGGCCCAGAGTTCTTTAAACGCTTCTGCTCGCGTTTTCGTACATTCTCGAAACCCCAACCTACTAGGCGTACTAGATGGAAACGATCGGCAATAATGGTAGCTTTAGGGAAGAGTCTTCTCATCTTAGAGCGGAAAAACTCCGACATATCCATGACTAAATACCGCACATTCGATCGCTTTTGCTCACTAAACTGTGTAAAGTAGTTATATAAAGCTACCTCACTTCTTTCAGGCAGAATATCTAGTACTCTTCTGGCTTTTGGATCTGTGATGATGACCTGGAACTTATGACCACCCGCATTGCCTCTAAATTCATCAATAGCTAGAGTTGCTGGTAAATACTCTGGTATTCCGAAGTTAAATGTCTTATTGAACGTTCGAATAACAGTGGTAACTGACACGTTGACCTCGTTGGCAATATCCGTATAGCTGTGAGTTCCTTGTAACTGGTATACCATCCTAGCGATGACAGCTTTACTCATTTGCAAATGCTTGTCTATGAAACGGTTGTTTTCATTGAAAGTTTTACCACAGGAATTGCAACGGTACCTGCGTTGGTTATACTTTCCAATCTTTTGGATCTTAGTAAACGATGGAATTACATCTGTACCTAACTTGATGGTACGTGTATAATATCCTTTTACTTCTGTGTGTACAGATCCACACTTAGGGCAGATATGAGGTTTTCTAGGTAACTTGATATAAAAGGTGACAGTTTTCCTTTCTTCATCCAATACGATGTCATGAATAAATTTTGTTTTGATATTTGTAAAAAGTTCGGTATAATCTAATGTAGGCATATGCTTCAGTCCTTTCTTTTTTGTTAGCTACTTATATTGTAAAGCAAACTGAATGATATGCCTATTTTTATGCATAAAAAAATATACCTTGGGGGGTGGCTTTTGCTGTCCCCCCAAAATATATTATAGAACC
>NZ_RQVL01000057.1 GCF_003992005.1 Veillonella sp. VA139
GTCATAAATTTATCCTGTGTATAACAAGCTTCATCAAAAGAGTACTCGTAACGTAGCCTATGTACTTCATAATCAATAAACACATTGCGTTTCCAAGGATGACGCATATCAGGTATATATTGTTTCCTAGGCTTAGGTTTTGCTTCTAGATAATCAAAGTTTTTAGAATAGGCTGTATTGTGAGGAACTTTCTTTAATGCATATAAAACCTCTTTGCAGGAAGCGTACATAGATCCATCTAAAGCTTTAATCACCAATACCTTTTGCTTTGGTTTTAGCACAGCTTGTTCACCATTTGGTTTTAAGAACTTGTAATACTCATTTTGGTAGCTTATACAGTGACCATTATCTACAGTTCTTTCACTTAATACGCTAAGCGCTAAATTAATATCTGCTGCTTCCATTGGCCCTTCAAAGACAGATGTGGTATCATTAAAAGAGCGAGCAAACTTAGTGTTAAAGTATGGAATAAATTCTTTGGTGAGGAATTCATTAGCTGCCTCAATGTCAGTAATGCCTCTTCTTCTAAATTCGACTGGTAATCGAGATTGAAGTGTTTGGAATAGGCGCTCAACCTTTCCTTGCTCTTGGGCAGAATGACCAGCAGCAACCTCTGTACCTAGCTGTTTGCAAGCATATGTAAATTGAGTCGGTGTATCGTTTTCTGTAGATCGTACACCGGCTCTTTTGTATTCAAAAACGGTACGACCATCTGTCTGTATGGTAACAGGAATCCCAAAGTTTGTTAGGGTATAGGCGAAGCTATGGTAGTAACCTTTTAAGGTTTCTTGGTCATCCATATATAGACCAGTTATAGTTCCTGTAGAATCATCAATAGAAGCATGTAGGGCTGCCTTTGCATAATTAGGGCCAAACCAAGGATGAATAGAAGCATCCATATATAATAGCTCACCAGCATACTTAGAACGCTCTCTACGAGGGTGTGGACAGGTAGATTCTGTGGGTTCTTCGATGATTACCTCTAGGTCAGCAAGCGTGTCGTTCTTTTCTTGAAGTCTCAGCTTTCTTTGTAATGCTTTTCTAGTATTACGCCGAGCCTTAGGTGAAAGCAGATCTTCTTCCTTAAAGATATTTCTAATTGTACTTAAAGAGATATAAGCGTACTGGGGATATTCCTCTTTAAGAATCTCATAAAAGTGTGTGAAGTTAGTATCATATAAAGATGAGTTATAAATTTCTACAATATGCTTTCTAACTTCATCAAGGATTGTAGTTGCAGGTTTACGTCCTGTATTACCATGTACAAAGAAAGCCTTTCCATGGTCTTTATATCCTCTAATATAGCGATATACAGTTCTTTCTGATTTATTAAGTCTAGCTGTTAATCGTTTTATATTACCTCCATTCTCTACATACTGCTTCACTAATTTGTAAATGTAATGATTTGTCATTGTTAAACTAACCTTTCTCATAGTACCTCCTATCTATATAGATTGTACTATGCTTTGACAAATTCATTTATGTTTATACTATGACAATATCATATGTCGTTCATA
>NZ_RQVL01000058.1 GCF_003992005.1 Veillonella sp. VA139
ACATTATTTAAGATGAGCCTAACGCCAACCACACGTTGATGGCTCTTCTTATTTACACTTGTATTGTACCATAATCTGAGGAAAAATACTACTTTTTAGCCTATTTAGCCTTGTGGGTCGTCTCTTGTGAGTCTATGTAGCCTTGTGACAGCCTTAACTGAATATGATAAAGGGAGGAGCACGGTATACCCCCTCTCAAACGGTATTTCATAATGAATCGTCTCTTGTAACGCTATGCAGTCTATGACGGTCTTAATTGAATAGGATAAAGGGAAGAGCACGACATATTCCTCCACAAACTAATCCTACGGTAGGTTTGCTCCGGAACACGTCGTGCTCTTCTTGTATTTGTGTTATTTAGTCAATAAGGGACGCCACAAAGGCTACTACGTCTAACTGCGTTCCTTGGAAAGATTACAACTAAATATAAACGATTTGCAAAATTTTGTGATATAATAAGTGCATAGGAGAGTTATCGACGTGAGTTGGGCTCATCTCTTCCTACTATGGGAGGAGGTGGTTTCTATGAAATTTTTGAAAAAATTACTTTTATTAGTAAAATTTCTAAAATTACTTGTAGATATTTTTCGTTTCTTTAACTAGAAATGAAAAAGCCTAACGTAAATGATAAGTGTTGGAAGCACTTATACACGTTAGGCTTATCATCTTTTGAGATTCTGAGATGAGCCTAACGCCTGCGCACGTTGATGGCTCTTCTTATTTACAAATCTAGTATACCATACTTTCTCAAAAAATACTACATCTTCCGTTATGGAGGACGGTGTCAAGTTTTTGTTGGAAAAATAATTGCCTAGCTTTAAAAGAGGTTTCTTCGTTACGTAGAGTTGGTCATCTAATACGTTTATGTAGACTGTGGCGGTCTAAATTAGATAAAGGGAAGAGCACGAGATATTCCTCCACAAACTGATCCTACGGTAGGTTTGCTCCGGAACACGTCGTGCTCTTCTTGTACTTGTATCATTTTGTCAGTAAAGACCCTCCACTAAGGGTGCTACGTCTAACGGCGTTCCTTAGGTGGGGGGCGTTCTGGTATGGAAGAGTTGTATGTTATAACTAAATTTCAATTATTATTGCTAATATTACACTGGTAGGAAATTTTAAAGGGATTGTGTTTTTTTCGAAGAATTGTATGGATAGGTGGTGCGTGATGTACTACCGTACTGCATTGTGTATGTGGTATAATTTAATTAACCAAGGATCGAGGTATGTCTATGCAATTCAAGTCCTTTGATGAGTTGAGTATTCAGGATAATTTTATCTTTGAAAAGGTAATGCGTGAGAA
>NZ_RQVL01000059.1 GCF_003992005.1 Veillonella sp. VA139
AATAAAAATCACAGAAAGAAGGTTCAGTTCTTATGACTAATACTAACACAAATTTATTAAATGCACTACCAGTAAATGATCTTATTAATGAAGCAATCCGTATTGAAGTTGAAAAAACTATTAATTTACTTCTTCAAGAAGACTTAACAGATTTCTTATGTTATGAAAAGCACTCGGTCGATGGATATAACACTGGTAATTCTCGTAATGGATACTATGAAAGAAGTGTAAACACTACACGCGGACCGATTACAGTAAAAATCCCTCGCGATCGTAACGGTGAGTTTAAAAATAGGATCCTTGAGCCTTATAATCGCACCCATAGTGATCTAGAAGATATGATTATTCACCTTTACAGAAAGGGAATTACAACACAAGATATTGCTGATTTAATAGAGAAAATGTATGGTTGCTATTATACTCGCCAAACTATATCTAACATAACAACTAAGCTACAAGAGCAAGTAGAAGCCTTTCATCAACGCCAACTAGAAGAAGAATATCTTGTAGTATATTGTGATGCCACCTATCTTTCAGTACGTAGAGATACAGTACAAAAAGAAGCATTACATGTATTAATAGGGATTACTACCACTGGTAAAAAAGAGGTTATTGATTATGCTTTGTTTCCAACTGAAAGTATATCTGCCTACGAATCTTTATTAACATCGATGAAAGAACGCGGTGTAAAAAAGGTACACCTCTTTGTCTCTGATGGATTTAAAGGGTTAGGTGAATTATGTCAAAATATCTTCTCTACTAGCCTTTACCAACGGTGCTGGGTACATATCTCTCGCAATGTTAAAGGGTGCGTTAGAAAGCAGGATATTAAGGCTATTTTGGATGATTTAAAACCTATTTACTCCAGTACAACCGAAGAAGCTGCTACAAATGCATTAGTGTCCTTCTTAGAAACCTGGGCGGGAAAATATCCTCGATTGCAAGGGATGCTGTCGGATGTAACAAACTTATTTACCTTTTTACAGTTTCCTGAAAGCATCCAACGTAGTCTTTACAGCACCAATATTATTGAAAATTTCAATAAGCATTTAAAGCGGTATACGAACCGAAAGGAACAATTCCCTACAGAAGATTCTCTTAATCGATTTGTCTATGCACGAGCAAGCGAGTATAACAGTCGACATCTTGAAAGAATACATAGAGGATTTGCTCACTTACTTTCATCCATTTAATTGCTTAGAGCATTTATTTCTTAAAGAGTTTACACAAAATTCTTGACAGTACC
>NZ_RQVL01000060.1 GCF_003992005.1 Veillonella sp. VA139
CACAAAGGCAAATGACAAGAAAACATCACTAGAAGCGAGAGCTATGGTTGTAAGTGCCGCTATTGACACTGCTCCAGATAGAGTTGTTGAACTTGCCCTTGACAAAAAAGATGTTCCTGTGGTACAAAAATACTTGAATGACACATTTGGCAACGACAAGTACGGAGTATACGAGGGTGAGGAAATACAACATCTCACCAAAAATACAGAAGAAGAGACAAGGCTTGAAGGGACATTCTTCATCTACAGTAAAGAAGAGTATCCAACTGTTGAAGAATTAGAAAAAGCCATGGATAACGAATACTTCTATGCTCCGAATTATCAGTTTGGTAAAGATTCAGAGACGGAACAAAGTACGTCTCAACAAAAAGAAGAGTACCATAATATCCTAAAAGGATTAACAAACAATTATAACGAACAACAAAGACTAAGTGATAATGATATTACTCTTGCATATCAAGGTATCAACAACTATACAAAAGGACTTGGTGCTAGAAGAGCAGTATTTAGACTGTTGGGAAAAGGTAAGAATGTATATCATTTAGGCTTTACCACTAGGAAAGAACTTGATTTTAATGCATTAGCAGACACTCATACAGGTCGTATTGAGGTAACAAAGGATGGGATTAACTCTGCTGGTTCTGCATTACTACATGAAGTAGCTCACTTAGGGGTAGATGCAATTTCTATGGCTGGTTCGTTAGATACACCAAAACATCCATTATGGAAACAATTAACTGACGTAATTAAAGAAGGGAAAGCAGATTATGAAAATATCAAACATCAGATGGGAGACAGTGAGGGAGATATTCGAGTACCTGTATCCACTGGG
>NZ_RQVL01000061.1 GCF_003992005.1 Veillonella sp. VA139
CGGCTTCGTTTTCCACATATCTTTGTCATATATTTAAATAGATGAAATCTATCTAAAATAAACTCACTATTTGGAAGCACCTCTAGGCCCCGTTTAATCCAACTAGCACCATCCCCAATAATATACACCTTAGGGCTACCCACATAGGCTTCTGCCAAGTAGCTGTCTATCTGCATCCAAAACTCTTCTGGTGTTTCTAACCCTGTGAAAGAATGCTTTTCTACTAGCTCCATGCGGTTAGAACCAACATCCACTTTGTCTGTGTACACTGTGGCTAATTTCATGTTAATATTCTTACCCGTTTGTAAGCTCACATGATCTTCATCCACTTCAATATAAATCGTTTCAGCAGACTTTGCTTCTATCTCTGTTTGTAGAGTAGTCGGTGGTGTTGGTAGGCTATGCACTAAATTCTTAACAGTTTGCCGTGAAAGTTGACATGGAGTAGAAGATTCTACTGCCTTAGCATAACTCATAGATGTAGCATGTTTAATAATTTTACTAGTACAATAGGGATCGATTCGTTTATGTGATGGTAAGTCTATTACTCTGTCTAGCAGATATACATACTCCCCAGTTACTTTATCTTTGTAATACCTTCGTGCAATTTTCACCTCTCCCCATTGAGTAGTAATTGTTCGTTCTCGACTTTTCTCTTGTACATGATATCGCTTTTCTTGCTTAACAGCCTCGTAGAGTTGGTCATCTAATTTAGATAAAAAAACCTCTAGCATCATAATTGCAACACCATTTATTAAGGTTGAAAAGTCTTCCAT
>NZ_RQVL01000062.1 GCF_003992005.1 Veillonella sp. VA139
ATTTCTACTACGTCACCAACGTTGATTTGACCACGTTCTACACGGCCAGTTGCTACTGTACCACGACCAGTGATTGTGAACACGTCCTCTACAGGCATCAAGAATGTTTTGTCAGTGTCACGTTCTGGAGTTGGGATGTATTCGTCAACTTTTGCCATCAATTCGTTGATTGCTTCCACGTATGCAGCGTCGCCTTCTAAAGCTTTCAATGCAGAACCTGCCACAACTGGAATGTCATCGCCAGGGAATTCGTAGCTGGAAAGCAATTCACGGATTTCCATTTCAACTAATTCTAATAATTCTTCATCGTCAACCATGTCTTTTTTGTTCATGAATACAACGATAGCTGGTACACCAACTTGGCGAGCTAACAAGATGTGCTCACGAGTTTGTGGCATAGGGCCGTCAGCTGCGGATACAACTAGGATAGCGCCGTCCATTTGAGCAGCACCAGTGATCATGTTTTTAACATAGTCAGCATGGCCTGGGCAGTCAACGTGTGCATAGTGACGAGTATCTGTTTCGTACTCTACGTGTGCAGTGTTGATTGTGATACCGCGTTCACGTTCTTCTGGAGCTTTGTCAATCATGCTGTAGTCTTGGAAGTCAGCTTGACCTTTTTCAGCAAGAACTTTAGTGATTGCTGCTGTTAAAGTAGTTTTACCATGGTCAACGTGACCGATAGTACCAATGTTAAC
>NZ_RQVL01000063.1 GCF_003992005.1 Veillonella sp. VA139
GGAAAGCAGATTATGAAAATATCAAACATCAGATGGGAGACAGTGAGGGAGATATTCGAGTACCTGTATCCACTGGGACCGGTGAGACCAGTGCAGTTCGGGAGAGAGTACACGAAGGAACAACAAGAGGTTCTCTGGAAGGAAATGAAGGAAGTGGCTCCGAACATCAACGAGGCGGGGGACCATCCGACATGCAGTCTGGGCTTCAAGGAGAGACGTTGGAACTGGACAGTGGAGGACATAGCGGTAACAGCGAAGTTAGAGAAAATGGCAGAAATGTCAATAGAAGCCAAAGCGAACAACTGCAAGGTAATCTGGAACAAGTTCCTATTCGGGGGCGGGATGATAACGGTGGAAACTCCGGACGTGGAACACTTACAGAAGAAAGGCGGACTATTAAGGGAAGCATTAATAGAAGAATTCTTAGAAGATGGAATTTGGCAGAAAAATTAATTGAAACCGCTACAAAAGAAAATGCAGAGCAAATACTTACTGATGTGCGTAATACTATGAACAAACTTCATGCTAAAACCGACATGTACCATGAAGAAAAAGCACATGCTCTAATCTCTTTAGTAGATGCTATGTTTAAAATTGATAGTAAACTTGGAAATACCAAGCTCAGCGAATCATTGACAT
>NZ_RQVL01000064.1 GCF_003992005.1 Veillonella sp. VA139
GGAAAGCAGATTATGAAAATATCAAACATCAGATGGGAGACAGTGAGGGAGATATTCGAGTACCTGTATCCACTGGGGAAAACGCCATCGGGGAAAGAGTTCACGAAGGAGCAACAAGAGATTCTTTGGAAGGAAATGAAGGAAGTGGCTCCGAACATCAACGAGGCAGGGGACCATCCGACATGCAGTCTGGGCTTCAAGGAAAGACGTTGGAACTGGACAATGGAGGACGTAGTGGTAACAGCGAAGTTGAAACAAATGGCGGAAATGCAACTCGACGCCAAAGCGAACAACTGCAAGGTAGTTTGGAACAAGTTCATGTTCGGGGGCGGAATGATAACAGTGGAACCTCTACAAACAATAGCCTTCAAAAGCAACAGATTAACCAAAGAATTCTTGAAAGATGGGATTTGGCAAGAGAATTAGTTGAGGAAGCTAATGAAGAAAATGTCGACGCTATCTATAATGAAATCAAGAAGAAGATGAACGAGCTTCATGGTAAATCCGATATGTTCCATGAAGAAAAAGCACATGGTCTAATCTCTTTAGTAGATGCTATGTTTAAAATTGATAGTAAACTTGGAAATACCAAGCTCAACGAATCATTGACAT
>NZ_RQVL01000065.1 GCF_003992005.1 Veillonella sp. VA139
CTGGAGCAGTGTCAATAGCGGCACTTACAACCATAGCTCTCGCTTCTAGTGATGTTTTCTTGTCATTTGCCTTTGTGCTTGACTCCATTGTATCAGAGAAATCTTTGTAAGATAACATAGGTTCCCCTTCAAATGTAATCGTTCCCGCTTCCTCATTGATTTCTACGTTATTAACTTCGCTATCAATAAACATATTATCAGTATATGGAGTTACTAGGTTCACAAAATCATTTTTGATTTGTTCTGCTGTCCAACCTTTTTCTTTATCGAAATCTAACGTATACCTGAATGTATCATCACCAAGGTCTTCTACACTTTTTAACGTAATAGCTGGTTTTACATTATTGTATTTTCTTCCGTCTTCTTTTTTAGGGTTTTCTTCTTCAGCTACTGCTGTGGCAACAAGAAACTCTTTATCCTTCGTATCTGGCTCAAATTCATCTTTAAAGAATCGTTTCGCTATATCTTTATACTTGTCTAAATCACCTCTTGTTTTAGAGGTTGCAAGCCCTTCGTCAGCTAATTTTAATGCCTTTTGTCTATCTTT
>NZ_RQVL01000066.1 GCF_003992005.1 Veillonella sp. VA139
TAATAATTTCACTGGCACAGTAGGGCTCGATTCGTTTATGAGAAGGTAGATCTAATAATGCATCTAATAGATATACATACTCTCTAGTTACTTTATCTTTGTAATACCTTCTTACAATTGTCTCATCGCCCCATTTGGTAGCAAGCGTTCGTTCTCTACCTTTCTCTTGCACATGATATCGCTTTTTTTCTTTAATACGTTCGTAGAGTTTGTCATCTAATTTAGCGAAAAAGCCCTCTAGCATCATAGTTGCTATACCATTAATTAACGTTGAAAAGTCTTCCATAAGATGGAAGTATGAATACATTTCCTCCTCATTAAAAATCTTGTTTTCAGAATAGTTAAAAAAGTCAGTGCAAATATCTGCTACTTGTTGTAAAATAAATTCCATAAGAAGGTCTCCTTTACTTTGATTTAGTTTTTTGGAATACATTCATTGTAACAAAGGTTGACCTTCTTTTGCTATTTTATTTTCCCACAAACATTTTACACTAAC
>NZ_RQVL01000067.1 GCF_003992005.1 Veillonella sp. VA139
TATTTAAGACCCTCATACCAATCATTCTTTAGAATAAGTAAATGGTCTTTGTATTTTTCTAGTTCTTTAATGCCAGGGGTATTCAATAATTCTCTAAGAGAGCCAGCCCACGTACTTTTCTTCATTAAGCCTGGACTTTTGTTTTCATCAAGTCCAAATAACTCTAACAAACGAGAGATATTTACAGTAGTGGCATGAATGAAGGAGTTTTTAATATTGGTTTGGTTATCTTTGATAATGTCTGGGTTTAAGTGTTCAGTAGCTTTATCGAAAAAAGACTTCTGCCCGTTCTTACTCATAACAGTATGAGAAGAGTATGCAAAAGTCTCATGTAATAGTCTATTCGGTTTTACAACGCCATCTTCTACGCCAGTTAGTAATTGGTATGTCAATGATTCGCTGAGCTTGGTATTTCCAAGTTTACTATCAATTTTAAACATAGCATCTACTAAAGAGATTAGA
>NZ_RQVL01000068.1 GCF_003992005.1 Veillonella sp. VA139
TTGGGGTGAAGTCGTAACAAGGTAGCCGTATCGGAAGGTGCGGCTGGATCACCTCCTTTCTAGGGAGACATACACTAACACAAGCTGTTAGATGTCACACTAGGTCGACACTTTGGTCACCTACATTGTTCAGTTTTGAGAGGTCAACTCTCAAAAGTTAGTATTGACAAGCAGTTTATGTTCGGATATACTGACAAAGCACTAATTTTTCTAAGAAAATCGATGAATAACAAGGAAAACGAATGATGCGAAGTCGATGCGTAATGGTAATTACGTGAGACAAGCAGAATGAGTTTGACGCAGTTAGGTGCGATTTTATAGAAAAATAAAACTGTTCTTTGAAAACTGCATAGAAGATAATAATTTATGATTTGGTCTCTTAGAGTTGACTCTAAGGGTTAGACCAAGCACATAGATTCTCTAAATTAACTTATAAGG
>NZ_RQVL01000069.1 GCF_003992005.1 Veillonella sp. VA139
TGGACGATTAGCTCAGCTGGGAGAGCGCCTGCCTTACAAGCAGGATGTCGGCAGTTCGATCCTGTCATCGTCCACCATAGTTAAGAACCATCCGAATGGGTGGTTCTTTTTTCTGTGCGTAGTCTAGCATTCGTAGCTGAATGGGGTGAAGGGAAGAGCACGACATATTCCTCCGCAAACTGATATAGTGGTTAGGTTTGCTCCGGAACATGTCGTGCTCTTCTGCGTTTGTGTGATTTAGGCAGTAAGGGCGCTGCAAGGCTACTACTCGAAATGGCGCTCCTCAGGGGATAAAATTCTGTCAAGCACAAATTAATTTGTCATAAAAAATAACTAAACATAGGCGTAATTGGAAATCAAGATAGTATTAA
>NZ_RQVL01000070.1 GCF_003992005.1 Veillonella sp. VA139
ACAATCACTGGTCGTGGTACAGTAGCAACTGGCCGTGTAGAACGTGGTCAAATCAACGTTGGTGACGTAGTAGAAATCGTTGGTCTTCAAGAAGAACCATCCAGCACTACAGTAACAGGTCTTGAAATGTTCCGTAAAATCTTGGAATCCGCAGTAGCAGGTGACAATGTAGGTGCATTGCTTCGCGGTATCGACCGTAAAGATATCGAACGTGGTCAAGTATTGGCTAAACCAGGTTCCATCAAACCTCACACTAAATTCAAAGCAGAAGTATACGTGTTGACAAAAGAAGAAGGTGGTCGTCATACTCCATTCTT
>NZ_RQVL01000071.1 GCF_003992005.1 Veillonella sp. VA139
CTCGTAGCCATCGTCACTGAATTTGTCAGGGTGTTCCCTGAAAACTACATAGAAGAATAATATATTAACTTACAAGTATTAGTATTAACATACCAGTCATATCGTAAATCAGCTAAAGTTCGTCGGTTTTGTGGAATTTCTTCACTCCCTTCGGTCGTGGAAATTCTTACAACCGACATACTGATTCACACAACTTTGTGCGCCGCTTTCGCTCCTACAAAGTTGGTTCTCTAGTAAAGCCCTCGATCTATTAGTACCAGTCAGCTCCATGCCTTACAGCACTTCCACACCTGGCCTATCAACCATGTC
>NZ_RQVL01000072.1 GCF_003992005.1 Veillonella sp. VA139
GGTAGGCCTAAGTGGACTTGAACCACCGACCTCACGCTTATCAGGCGTGCGCTCTAACCAGCTGAGCTATAGGCCTACATATGAGAGATAATCTCTCAAAACTGAACAATTAAGGTTGGATACAGCTAGCGCATATGCTACGTCTATCCATTACACCAAAGTGTCGACCTAGTGTGACATCTAGCATCTTGTGCTAGTGTATGTCTCCCTAGAAAGGAGGTGATCCAGCCGCACCTTCCGATACGGCTACCTTGTTACGAC
>NZ_RQVL01000073.1 GCF_003992005.1 Veillonella sp. VA139
ATGGTGGAGACGAGGAGATTCGAACTCCTGACCCCCTGCTTGCAAGGCAGGTGCTCTCCCAACTGAGCTACGCCCCCATATAAGTCTATCTTCTATTCGGAATCTATCCTTATGAGGAATTTCTTCCATCTTAAGATAGGACTATTCTATTAGCTCTTCTTCATCGAAGAAAGGCACTGGTAGGCCTAAGTGGACTTGAACCACCGACCTCACGCTTATCAGGCGTGCGCTCTAACCAGCTGAGCTATAGGCCTA
>NZ_RQVL01000074.1 GCF_003992005.1 Veillonella sp. VA139
ACGGTGTACTCCGAACAAACACCCACAAAATCTTCACCAGAGGAACGCAGTTATGCGTAGTAGCCTTGTGGCGTTTCATACTACCTAAATCACACAAACACAAGAAGAGCACGGTGTGTCCCCGAAGAAACATTATGAAATACCGTTTCTGAGGAGTATACCGTGCTTCCCCGTAAGGAACGCAGTTATGCGTAGTAGCCTTGTGGCGTTTCGTACTACCTAAATCACACAAACACAAGAAGAGC
>NZ_RQVL01000075.1 GCF_003992005.1 Veillonella sp. VA139
CGATATACACTCCTCAGATCGTTGGTTTTGTAATTTCTTATTATTATACATTATCTTTATAACCTCCTTATATAGTTGCTTTTGTACCATCTACTGTAACAGCTTTATCATCTTTACCTGCTGTGATGCTTGCTTTTGTACCATCTACGGTAACAGCTTTATCATCTTTACCTGCTGTGATGCTTGCTTTTGTACCATCTACGGTAACAGCTTTATCATCTTTACCTGCTGTGATG
>NZ_RQVL01000076.1 GCF_003992005.1 Veillonella sp. VA139
GGTAGGCCTAAGTGGACTTGAACCACCGACCTCACGCTTATCAGGCGTGCGCTCTAACCAGCTGAGCTATAGGCCTAGGTATGAGAGTTGACCTCTCAAAACTGAACAATGTAGGTAACCAAAGTGTCGACCTAGTGTGACATCTAACATCTTGTGCTAGTGTATGTCTCCCTAGAAAGGAGGTGATCCAGCCGCACCTTCCGATACGGCTACCTTGTTACGAC